>JAEWWL010000039.1 GCA_023396365.1 Methanobacteriota archaeon | reverse complement strand
CGGCTCCCCATCAAGAATCGTGAGATAACATATTGGATTTTTGATCTTATAAACCCTGTTGTTTATCTTCACAAAAGCCGGGGCATCATTCAGATGAACACGATTGCGTTCATAAGACAATCCACGTGCTTTGTTTTCCGTTTATGCTCCGCCATTTTTAATTTGAACGCTTTTGTGCGCCCTTTGCCGGAACACTTCGGCCTTACAAAGTGGTCTTTTGTCACATATAAACCTTGTTAAGTTTGGGACACTTTTGAGGTCAGACCCATCAGATCAGGTATGTGAAATCCGATGATATAGCCGCTTTTGAGATGATTTTTTGTGATCGCGCAAATGAGGGAATAGAAACGGCTCATTTTTTATTGTTAATTGCTTTCAGTGCCTCAAAAAAATATTCATAGAACCTGAAAATACTGCATTAATATTATTCTTGCACAAATGATAGATAAAAATCATTGGCAGGTTTTTTACTTTCGCACCACCTGCATTAATAATATATAAAAAGTGAGACTTTTTGTATTGATGACAGAAAAATTAGGCAATTCAAATGAAAAACCTTTTTCTTACCAATCGACAGTTCTTTTTGTTAAAGATGTTGAGGCCTCAAAAAAATTCTATACAAACATAATGGGAGAGGAGATAGAGATGGATTTGGGGAAAAATATCGGTTTTAAAAGCGGACTTGCGATATGGGACGGAGAATATGGAAGAGGTGTCATATTTGGCAATAAAACTTTAAAATCAGACTGCTACAGCTCAAAAGATATGCTTGAAATTTATTATGAAACAACAGACATGAAAAAAACATTTGAATTAATCAAATCATCCGGAGTACAGTTTGTTCATGAAATAATAGAACAGCCATGGTGTCAGCTTACAGTCAGGATTCTTGACCCTGACGGCCACATGATAGAAATTGGTGAGAGAATGGATGTCTGTATTAAAAGACTTGCGAAATCAGGCAAAACAGTTGAACAGATTGTAAAATCCACCACCATGCCTGCTGAAATTGTAAATTATCTTTTGAACAGCTGAAAAGAAATTAAACTATAAAAAAGCATGAAAAACATTTCATTTTTTCAGCTTTTTAAAAGCAAATTCAAGCATCTCCAATAATTCCGTCTCCCGGATAGGCTTTATAAGATAACCAATTGGATCGGTTTTAAGAGCCCTGTCTCTCATGCTCATATCAGAGTATGCAGTAATATAGATAACATGAATATCATATTCGCTCAGGAGTTTTTCTGCCACAGCAACGCCGTCAGAATCGCCTTTTATATTGATATCCATAAGAACTATATCAGGCCTTTCCTCTTTTACCTTCAAATAAACTTTTTCTGCCCGATCCACAACACCTGTAACAGAGCACCCGGCTTTTTTCACTCTCTGTTCAATATCCATTGATATAATTGCATCATCCTCAACAATCAGAACTTTAACATCTTTCATGATCAAATCCCCTTTAATCTTTCTGTTTTAAACATTATATCAAAGATAGTGCCTTTCTCGGATTCAACACCAATAGTTCCGGACATCTGCCTCTCCACCAGATTCCTGATAAGATTAAATCCCACTGAATCTGCAGTACCAGGATTAATTCCCTTAGGAAGACCTGTACCATTATCAGAGAAAATTAGATTAAACTGGTCCGGAACTTTCTTTTCAAGAGATATTCTTACTGTACCTCCTTTTTTATCAGGAAATGCATGCTGAAAGGAATTCGTTAAAAGCTCATTTATTAAAAGCCCGAATGGGATTGCGGCATCAAAAGGAATTGCTATATTATCACAATCCACAAGTACTCTTATGTCCGCCGGTATACCCATAGATTCACGAAGGGAGTCAACGAGATTTCCAATAAATAAAGGCGCTACAACATGCTGCTGATCGGATGAGTTGTGCATATTCTCATGGACAAGAGAAAGTGCAAGAATGCGTCTTTCAGCTTCTCCAAGAAGATTTTTTATTGAAGCATCATCAATCCCGGATGCCTGTATGTTAAGAAAACTCGATATGATCTGAAGATTATTCCTGACCCTTAAGTGAATCTCATCAATCAGCTTCTCCTTATCACGAAGGGCTCTTCTAATTTCAGTTACATCCTCAAGAATAATTGTTATACCAGGACTTCCGTCATCAAAAACAGTCGGGATCAGTTTTACCAAAAAAAAGTAGTTTCCTGAATCATCCTCCCATTCAATCTCCTTCGCATCCTCAGATCCTCGCAAAAGTTCATTTATAGACTTTAGTACCGCAGCATTGGATACAACCGGAAGTGAGGAGTCAGGAAGCCTGATGCCCATAATCTCATCACGCTCATAACCTGTAAAAAGAAGAAAATTGTCATTTGCCTGGACAATTTTCTGATTGGCATTCAAGACAAGTATGGCATCTGAAGAAAAATCAAGCATAGCAGATATCGGAATGCGATGTGAGAGAAAGTAGACTTTAGCAACACCTATGCTTCTCATATCGACATGCCCTGATATCAAAAGCATATTCAGATATTTGGAAACGGAATTGCGATTCATATTTAAAAGTCTGGATATATCAGTAATGCTTAAGCCCCGTGGCTCCTCCTTTAAAAGCTCCATAACCCTAGATAATTCTCTTTTACTCTCCTCTATCTGCCTTAACATTTAGCCTTCCCTCTAAATCTAGCTTTTATTTTAAAAGCACTTAATGATTGCCATAATGATATGCAATAGTGTTAATATCAAAACTGCTAAACTCTGAGATTTGCTGAAATAAATTCTATCGCAAAAAAACATTAAGAAAATTGAGTTATTGCAAAAAAGATATGAATAAATAAAATTCAGGATTTATCTGCCAAATAATTCTAATATGTTTTTATCAGTTAATATTTTTGCTGAATAGAAAAGAATATATTAACGATATATATTGATAGAAGAATTTCTGGCTGCCTTATCACTTCTGGGTTTTATACTTTTTTTTGTAAAGGGAAAATCCTGTAAATTTTTTGGAGCCATAGGGTGGACCGGCCTTGTAGCAATGATATTTGCCAATTTTCCTGAATACATCCATGAAAATAATATCGCCTATCCGCTTATTGCCATATTGTCGCTTCCACTTCTTTACGCAACTGTAAAACTTCTGATAAATGAGAACGAAACAGTATTTATGATAACTAAAGGAGCTGCTGTTGCATTTTTAATTTTTGCACCCTTTGCCTACATCCAGCCCCTTGGAAATTTACTGATACTGGCCAATGTTTATATTATTCAGGTATTCCTTAGTGCAATTGGATTTTCATACACTATGGCCAGCTGGAATATGTTTATGCATGATATATTCAGGGTAGAAATAATACTGGGATGTACAGGCATACAGGCAATTGCAGTTCTTTTGGGAACACTGGCAGCGATTCCCCCGGAGAAATCCCATAAAGCTCTTTCAGCAGTGATAATTATAGCAGCAATCATGCTGATGAATTTTATCAGAAACATCTTTGTTATACTTGCTTATACACTGCAGTGGTTTCAGTATTTTCCCGAAATCGCCTCAAACGGACAATTCGGATACGAAAGCTATTTCTGGGCACACAATGTTATTTCCGAATTCGGACTCTCACTTTTTACAATCATAATTCTCGGAATTATTCTCCTGAGGTTAAACCCGCAATTAAAGGATTTTCTGCATGATATATTCAGGTTATATAAAAAAGAGCTTGGAATAAAATCCGGACGAATTTCCGGCCAATAAAAAAAGTATATATTTAATAACTTTTTTTCATCAAACCAAATGCGTTTAATTTATTGGTCTGGAGGTAGTTGTTTTTTATACAAAAATGCCTGACATCCTCCTTACACTCTCACTTATTTCATTCGTACTTTTTCTGGTACCATCTGATCTTAAAAAGTATTTTGGAGCTTTCGGCTGGATTTTTCTGGCGTTCTCCTTCTTTGGCATGACAGCAGGTTATATCATAGAATTCGAGTTTGTTTATCCGTTTATTGCAATTCTTTCTGTGCCCATGTTTTTTATAACTATAAAACACTGCTTAATGCAGGACAAAACCGCTTTACAGATTACATCAGTTGCAGCAATAGCATTTATAATCTATGCGCTTGTTGCATTCATAAATCCTCTTTCTGAATGGATGATATCATCTCTTGTTGACAATACAGTCTTTGCACTGACAGCAATAGGACATCCTGCAGCTGTATCCGGATGGGATACAATCATAAGCAACGGATATTCGGTAATAATTACTTTCTCATGCACACCTATTGTCGGAATAGCAGTAATGATAGGGCTTGCAGCCGGCATTGGCGATAGCAGCCGTCAGAAGCTGATGGCATCCCTTTTTGCTGTTCTCTCACTTGTCGCGCTTAATATCATAAGGCTTATATTTGTCGTTGTTGCGTATTCCGAACAGTGGTTTCCATATTTCTTTGATCTTGTGGCAAACGGTTACCCCGGATACGAGAGCTTTTACTGGGCACACAATGTTATCGGCAGAATAAGTTTCACTCTTCTTGGAATCATCATTGTCGGCGGAGGCCTCATTCTGTTTATTCCGGCAATCAGGGATTTTTATTATGAAATACTTCATTTTTATTTCAGGGGACTGAAAGATATTGTACAAAGCCTCATCAGATTAGTTAATTAGACTAAAATAAAGTTTAATTATAATAAGGCCAATTATTTATTTCTATAATAGAGAAAGAGAGGCTGCTTTGAAAAAAAAGGCTGATGAAAACGGAAAAATTAGACTAAGAAAACATCATTCATACAAACACAGCCTTTTTACAGCTATATTTCTTATTGCTTTTTTAATCATTATCTCCTCAATATCCTCCGAATTTTTATATACAAAACAAATGGTTGAAAAACAGGCCGAGTATTCCCGTAATGAAGTCTCAGAGCAGATTGTCTATGATATGAGCATTATAAACAAAGGTCTTGAAATCTATGATATGTCCTTAAACAACAGACTTGAAACTGATTTTATTTATTTTCTGGATGAATATGAAAAAAGCGAAGGCAATCCTTCTTTGATGGATCTTGACTCTGTTGCTGCAAAAACCTCTTCAGAAGTGTCTTTGTATATTATAAATGAAAGCTATGTCATAACCCATGCTACAAACCCTCTGAGTATAGGTCTTGATTTCAAAACCTATGCACCATATTATGTCAATTATCTTGAAAAAATAAAAAATTCAGAGGGTTTTTTCCCTGAAAGGGTGATGTCTGAAAAAGAGACCGGCCTCTTAAAAAAATTCGGCTATATGGCAACGCCTGACAACAGATATGTATTGGAAATCAGCCTCTATGATGAAGAATTCAATAATTTAAGAAATGAACTCAAATATTCAGAACAAATAGAAAAAATTGTTAGTAAAAATCCTTACATAAAGAATGTAAGAATTTTCAACAGAGTTTACAAACAGGTTGCAAATTCCTCATTCAAACCTCAAAGCGAGTTTTCAGACTTTCTTGAAGAAATATTTTCATCCGAAAACGGTCAGGATATAATTGATGGCCAAACAGGTGAAACTATAAGATACCTGTATATCCCGCTTAAAAGTGAAAAATACGGATCTGACAACAGCCTTATAGCCGAACTTGTATTTGACAACAGCCCTGTTGAGACTGCAATGTCACAATTAATCTGGCATTGTCTCTTAATTGCAATAATATCAACCGGACTTTGCATAGCCTGCTCTTTTGCATTCTCACGCTATTTCTCCTCTACTGTTGAAGACGCCATTAAAGACATATCAATTATTTCAAACGGGAATCTGGCACATAAGCTTAAGGATTCCAGTATACTGGAGTTTAGCACATTAAAAACTAATATTGAGAATATTGTTGACAATATAAAGAAAAATGTAGAATTATCCAAAAGAATACAGGATTGCCTGAATTTTGAAAAAGAAAAATCTGAAAAATATTTTACAATCGCAGACGTAATATTTATTGTTTCAGACAAATCAGGAAAAATAAAGGAGATAAACACAAAATCACTTGAAATTTTTGGATTTTCTGAAGAGGAAGCAACCGGAAAAGATTTCTTTTATACTCTTTTTACAGACAACAACAGAGAAATTATAAAAAGCCTTTTTTATGAAAAAATGGAGACAGGTGCTGAAGCTCCCTTTAATTTCAGATGCAAAATTAGTACAAAATCAGGTGAGACCAGGGATTTAAACCTGAACACTGTTTTCCTGACAGACAGCTGCAGTCGAATTACAGGCTGGATTACAACAGGAAACGATCTGACCGATGATCTTGAAATCAGAAGGGCGCTTGAATCCTCCCTAACCGAGAAAAGCACACTTTTAAGAGAGGTGCATCACAGGGTAAACAACAATCTTCAGGTAATAATAAGTCTTTTTGAACTGAAGTCATACTTAACGGATGATGAAAACCTCTTAAAATACATAAATGAATCCAAATCAAGAATAACAGCAATGGCTCTTGTGCATAAAATAATGTACGATTCAGATAACTTTGCAAGAGTAAACATACCGGATTACATCAAAAAGATTGTATCAGCTGTATTTTCGTTCCAGAAGATAAAAACGGACGTCTCAGTAGAGTATGATTTGGATGAAATCTTCTTTGATCTTGATAATTCCGTGCCTTTTGGAATACTCTTAAACGAACTTTTGCTAAATTCCTTGATTCATGCATTCAAAGACAGGGATTTTGGAAAAATCAAAATATCCTTAAAGAAAAAACCCGATTCCAAAATTATATTTACCTTCAGCGATGACGGTCGCGGACTGCCTCCGGACAATGAACCTGAAAAAAGGGAGACTCTTGGATTAAATCTAATAAAAAATCTTGTAAGACAGCTTTCAGGAAGTATGCAGATAATAAGGGGAAACGGTACATCATTTGTAATAGAATTAGAAGAGCCAAAAGAACAGCTGAGATTTTAATTTATGCCCTGGTTAAAAATTCTGCCTCTGAAAAAAACTTAATTTTTTTTTAAATGGCATATATATAAGGAAATACAATACCGCCTGTTAAAACCATTAAACCTGCAAATATAACCGATGATATGACCGTCGTCCAGCGGACTGCCCAAAGAATGTCTGTCCTTGCATCAAAAAGACTCCTTTCACCATTTCCAATTATATAAACGCCTGGCTTTACAAATGCGGTCATGCATCCCCCGGCAATAAGCGACATAGGAATTCCGCCGTTGAATCCTGCCCTTTTCTTTCTGTCAGAAATAAAAGCCTCCCATGCCGGATGAAACCTTCCAATAAGTGCAAAATAAAAAACAAGTATCAGACCTGTGAATCTTGCAGGAATGTAATTTAAGATGTCGTCCATTCGTGCAGAAAACCACCCAAGACGTATCCTTTCATCCCTGTATCCAAGCATTGCATCCATTGTATTAAATGCCCTGTAAAATGCCGGGCCAAAAAGCCCGAGAAGGGTAAAGTAAAACAGCGGCGATACAATGGAGTCAACAAGGTTTTCCGCCATCGACTCATATGCAGCTGATAATATTTCATCATCATTTAAAGAGTCTGCATCCCTTGAGACAAGCATCTGTGCCTCTTTTCTTCCGTCTCCAAAGATATAGGCATTCTCAACATTTTTGACATGCTCCTCAAGACATCGCCAGGCAAAGCAGATTTTTAATAAAAAAGGTGCTCCGATTAAAAACAAAAGGAGCGGAGCATATCTCTCAAAAAGATAAAAAGGAGCTGCAAATATAAATGCGGTAATTAGTGCAAGAAGGACTCCAAAAAACCTCTGCAAATATTTGGGATATAAAGAGGGTTTAGCCCAGGCTGCTATGAGTTTTCCAAGGAGTGCGACAGGGTGATACCTGCTCTGCGGGTCGCCAAAAACCCTGTCTGCGACAAGGGAGAAAAAAAGTATTAAGGCCGGCAGCGCCATGCAAAAACAACTGCCAGAGTAAGTACTATTACCGATGCAAAGCCCGGAACATCCCCAAAATATAAATGCCCTGCAATATATGCAGACCATCCCAGTATCAGAAGCACCATTATTGCCACAGGATAAATGTACCTGTTCTTTTCAGGAACGGGCGGGGGGATTTCATCCAGAACATCAGGTATTTCAAGCTCTTTATCCCTAACTGTAACCTTAAAAAATTCCTTTACAATCCCGTACCCCGTTATGATATCTACCTGAAAGCTTCCAGTAGGAGCTGTTGAGAGAATCGGTATTTTAAATTCCATATCCTCTTTTAAATAGATATTTTCGTGCAGAAAGAGTGTATAACGGCGGGCATTTACAGTCGAAATGGTGACATGAAGGGGAGAGCCATGATTTTTCAGCTTCAGGACAAGCTCCTCTCCGACAAAGACCTCGGCATTTTTTGGAACCTCAATCGAATTTATCTGTCTTTTATTTAGATTTACAGTATATTCCACCAATTAAACACTCCCCCTTTTTTTTGGTTACTCTTCCTTTTCTCTTGGAAGAAGATCAGGTATTCCTTCTGATATCGGGTAGTCAACACCACATTTTTCGCATCGCAGTGTGCCTTCTATTACATCTTCCTCCCCGGTTTTTAAAAGCTCCTTTCTTTTTACATCAAGAATCAGATCACCTTTGCATACCGGGCAGCACAATATATCATATGTTGACATCCTCATGAAAAATTTTCACTCCCTTATCTTATATCAATTATCTGGCTCATCTCAGGACCTGTTGAGATAAGCTTTATCGGAACACCAATATCCTTTTCAGCATTCTTTAAAAATTCAAGCGCTTTTGGTGTTAGCTGGCTGTATTCGGTTGCACCAAAACACTCAGGGTCGACATGATCTATGCCTGTTATGGCACCGATTGTACATCCGTTTATCATCGCAGAATACTTCGCCATTTCACCATCCCATACACCTATTCTTCTCTCGCGGTGGGTAACCGTTCCGAATTCCTGGATACCAAGACGGTGAGATTCTTCACGCGACATCTCTGTCCCAAACGGACCCTCACCGACACGTGTCGGGTATGCCTTGAAAACAACAATTACATCATCCACTCTTGTCGGGCCGACTCCGTTGTCTGCCGCTATCTGGGATGCAGAGGTATCCTTGCTTGTGACAAAAGGATAGGTTCCAAAATAAAGTGAGATTCCAAAACCCTGCGTTCCCTCAAGAATAACATTTTCACCGCGGTCAAGGGCTGTGTTTATTTCCAAAGCTGCATCAGTCAGGTATTTTTGAAGTTCAGGCATATCCTTTGCCTGTTTTGCAGTCCTGTTTACGCGTGCAACATTTGCAGGCCCGCATCCTGTTCCGGTAGAGCCTATCTTCTTGGAGAGATGCTCATTTCCCTTATCCTGAAGGATGTGCTCCTCTTCTATTATGCTGCATCTGCCATCAATAAAAATACGGCCTTCAACACCTACCTTTTCAATCTCAGCCTTTAAAACGTTGGGATCGACAAGAACACCGCTTCCAATAAAAAGCCTTGCATCAGGATAAACAAAGCCTGAGGGAATCATCCTGACCCCGTACTCCTTTTCTCCGACTTTTACAGTGTGTCCTGCGTTTGGACCGACTCCGCCGCGTGAAATTATTGAGGGCTTGTCTTTATGTGCTACATGGGCGACAATTTTTCCCTTGCCTTCGTCGCCAAAAAAGCCACCTACTATTATAGTACAACTCATCTATGTTTCATTAAAGATGATGTCTGCATTCCAGATAAAAGTATCATGAATAATATTCTTCTTTTGTAAAAATTTACTGGAATTGCCTGATTTTAAGGATTGATCCAAAACTGTGCATGCTAAATTAATAAAAAAAAACTATTTTCTGCTTTTTTTTAAAAAAAAGAGTTTCTTTTAATTTTTTCGTTTAAGCCCCCGGTCTGATTAAGAGCGCATTTAAAATTTATATTTCTAAGAGAGAAGAATATGTGTTTTTTGAAGAATACAGGTATTTTTTAAGGTGAGTATATATTTAAAGATATGAAACATTAGAGACTTTGGTTGCAGCTATTATCCAGATTCTTTTTTTGAATAAAGACCATATTCTTTTTTTTGCAGTGGAAACTAAGGGGTTCTTGTTGATTTCGGAATTCTTTAAAGAACACCTGGGAAAAAAGAATAATTTTAACACTTTTGTCGCTTTTTTCAACTGAATGCCGTTTTTTTTCAATATATAAATATTGCAGTTACATATCTTTGGCTATCATTGATCCTGCTAATTATTTCTTTTGTCTGACAATTTTTGAATATTTCAGCTTTTCCAGTGGCAATGAAGGGGTTAGAAATATAACAGCTTCACATTTTTTTGTCTGCAAAAAATTAGAAAAAAACCCTGAATAAAATATTCTTATAAAAAAGAAAGGTATATATTGTATTCTGTTATAGCTGCCGGATAACCTCGACTTCCTTTATTGCTCAGCCTATGAAATATTATAATTCGCTTACAAATTCCTCGATTCTACCCACAGCAGTCATCAAATCTTCACGCGATACAGCATAGCTGCACCTTAGGTGGCCTTCTCCTGCCGGTCCAAAGACGCTTCCGGGAACTACTGCAACATGATGCTCTTTTAAAAGTTTTTCTGCAAATTCCTCATCTGATAGGCCGTATTCCGTAATATTCGGAAATGCATAGAAAGCTCCGTTTGGCATATGTGTTGTAAGGCCTGCTCTGTTTAGGCCCTTTACGAAGAGGTTTCTCCTTATTTTGTATTCACGGACCATTTCCTGACAGGCATCAGCACCATTTCTCAATGCCTCGACAGCGGCATATTGCGCAGTTGTAGGAGCTGAAAGCATCACGTACTGGTGAATCTTTAAAACCGCACTGCAGATCTCTTTTGGCGCACACAGGTACCCGACACGCCAGCCGGTCATTGAATATGCCTTTGAAAATCCGTTTATTGTTATTGTTCTCTCATAAAGATCGTCTACTGATGCAGCGCTTGCTTTTTCGCCTTCATATGTAAGTTCGCTGTAAATTTCATCGCTTATCAGCAAAAGATCATGATCAACTATTATATCAGAAATGGCCTTGTAATCCTCTTTTGACATCACTCCGCCCGAAGGATTATTTGGGAAATTGCAGAGCAGAACCTTCGACTTTGGTGTTATGCTCTCCATCAAAGATTCAGGTGTTAACCTGAATTCATCCTTTTCATGGCACGGGACTCTTACAGGAGTTCCGCATGATAGCATGACATTTGAGCAGTATGCAATATAAGACGGATCTGCAACAAGCACTTCATCGCCGGGGTCAACAACAGCTCTTATTGCAATGTCAAGAGCCTCAGATGCGCCGGTTGTAACGATTATCTCATTTTTGGGATCATATGAAACTCCGTATGTGTCAAAGAGATATTTTTTTATTTCCTGCCTTAATTCAATAAGTCCGCTGTTTGACGTATACGCAGTCTGGCCCTGCTCAATTGAGCGTATTGCAGCCTCTCTTACATTCCAGGGAGTATCATAATCCGGCTCGCCTACTCCAAGTGATATAACATCATCCATCTCCTGTGCAATATCAAAGAACCTGCGTATGCCGGAAGGCGGTATTTTGCATACGCGTTCGGATCGAAAGTCTCTCATCTTTAGTTTCCTCTTAATTAAACAGATTTTCCGGGGTTTTTGTCTTTTTTCCTAATAATAATTTTTTTAGGTTTTTAGTTTTTTTTGGAGCTTTGGTTTTTTGGATTTAGTATCTGATCAAATCTTTTTTTATACCTTTACTTATTTCTGTCTGGCCGCTTTCAGAATGAATAGGTAAGTCTGTCACCTGTTTTTCTTTCAAAAAACTCAAGGCCGTTTTCTTTGTAAGTCTTCATTATTAGTATTGTGCCTGTCTCTCTGACCTGCTCCAGAGGCGCTATCTGCTCTGCAACAAATCTGGTTATTTCATGAATATTTTTTGCAACAACAAGCAGTTCAAGATCATACGCCCCGCTTATCAGGCGAAGGGATCTTACCTGCCTGTGCCTTGAAATTCTTTCAGCAATTTTGTCATAGCCAAAATCCCTCTCCGGCGATACCTTAAGCTCGATAATTGCTGCAACTACTCCTTCTCCAGCCTTTTCCCAGTCTATACAGGCCATGTATTTTCTTATTACACCGTCAGCCTCTAAAACGGCAATTCGCTTGTTTACCTCTTCACCGGTCAAATCAACCATGTCAGCAAGAGTTTCAACCGGCACCCGGCAATCCTCCTCAAGAAGAGAGAGAATCATTCTGTCCTTATCATCCATATTATCACTTTAGTATCCGTAAAGGTATTAATCTTTCAAACAGATCTGGAACTTTATGAATAATAAAGCAATATGGAAAATTCAATAAAATTTAAAAAAAAATTTTAAAACTTATTGAAAAAATTATTTTGCTAAAAATACCTATTGAAATCTTTATGATATTATTTTTCTAAATCTCTTAATTTTCATGCAGACCTGTTGATAATTACCTGAAAAGAGTTTTAAACCTTGCAGTATCTATCTGGCTTAAACGCTCCTGGTCAAATCTTTCATCCTGTCCAAGAGTTTTTTTAATTCCCGCAGTGCCCGTTCCAAACCACATCTCTTTTGTCCTTCCGTATCTTCCCCTCGAAACAACACGGGAATTTATCACTCCTAGCATGGTGAGTTCGGATATCAAATCAGTTATTCTCCTGTGTGTCAGGACATCAAGATCCAAAACCTGGGCAACATCACGGTAAACCTGCGCTACTTCACCTGTAGTAAAAACCTGCCTGTTCATCTCAGAAAGAATAAGCATAGAATATAAAACAGCCTTGCTCTGTGTTGGAAGCGATGATACACAAACTATCAGACTGTCAGTTTCTATCTTCTGCTGCGCCTTTTTAACATGCTTTTCACTGACACGGGAAGCATCTTCTCTTTCGGCAAGTTCGCCTGAGATTCTTAAAAGATCCAGTGCCCGTCTTGCATCACCGTGCTCCTGCGCTGCAAGTGCTGAACAAAGCGGTATTACTCCCTCGTCCAGAACACCATCTGCAAATGCAACATCTGCTCTCTGTTTTAAAATGTCACATAGCTGTGGTGCATTATAAGGAGGAAATACAAGTTCTTCTTCAGATAGTGATGACAAAACCCTCGGATCCAGAAAATTAGTAAAGCGAAGATCGTTTGAAATTCCAATCATGCTGATTTTGGCATTTTTAAGCTCTGAATTGAACCGGGTAAGATTGTAGAGTGTTTCATCGCCGCTTTTTTTTACAAGTTTATCAATTTCATCAAGAACTATAACATTAACGCCGCCGATAGTCTCAACCATGCTTTTCAACTCAGAATATACCTGGTCTGTGGGCCATCCTGTCATTGGTATGCTTGAACGCGGTTTATCACTTGATTTGCTTTCTATATCCTCAAGTTCATTTGCAATCTGGGCTAGAACCCTGTACTGAGTATCAATCAGTTCACAGTTAAGGTGAATTACATTGCATGCCTTTCCCATTTCACGACATGCGTTTTCAAGCTCAGAGCCTACGTATTTCACAGAGGCGGTCTTTCCCGTACCTGTTTTACCATAAATAAGGATATTTGACGGTGTTTCATTTCTGATTGCAGGAGCAAGAATAGAAGCGATTGAATCAATCTGAGGTCTTCTGTGAGGGAGGATGTGAGGACGATAAGAATGCCTTAAAACCTCTCTGTTTTTAAAAATACCCCTGTTATTTAGGTATTTAGTAAAAAGACCTGCCGAGCCTGTTACTCCCTTTTCACTATAGACAGACTCGGAATCAATATTTTTATCAGACAAATCATAACCTCCGATTTTATATAAAACAAATTTGAGTGCGCATTAAGCGAATGACAATTATATACCCGGCATTAATCCCGATTATAAACAATAATTTGCAGAATTGCTAAATTAACCGGATTATGAAGTTGTCCGGAATCACAATACCCCTTATTCGACTCCACGAATTACCGTAACTATAGACTAATGAATTTATTCCTTATTAACCCCTATGTTTCCACTGGAAAAAGAAAAAAATCTTGACTTCTTTATAGAGTCTAAAAATTAAATCCCCATTATTTCTAAAAATAGAAAAAAATTATTTCTATCAGTCCAAAGTATATCCGGGTCTGTCAGAGATAATCAAATTAAAAATAATGAAACTAATCCATATTTAGAACACCAGCAAGGATATCAGGCTGCTGATGACTATTATATCCAAGAAAGTGTTAAAAAATGGTAAAAGATATTATAAACAGTAAATGACTGAAGATCAGTATAATTAATTTTTAAATTCTCTCTTTTCATGAATAATTCTCACTGATTTTGTTAAATTAAGAATAATTTCAATTTTGAAAAGAATTTAAGGAAATTATTCATCTTTTATGAAGTAAAGGCTGAAAGAATTCTTTTTAGATAAAAGGTTAAGAAAAATTCTTCAGATTCTAAAATGAGATTTAGATTCAATTTTCTAGGAATGATTTCTCCACACGCAATTTTCCAGACAAAATCTATCGAACAAAAAATTAGATAAAATTTCAATAGAGAAAAGATCTGATTGTCAGATATAAAATTTGTATTGAAATTTTTTCCTTTTTTTAAAATAATTCTTCAAAATTAGAGTCTTCTTTGATGATTAACTCTTATATCAAATGATAATGGTGATTCTTTTTATTTTTTAAAAAAATTTTCTTCTTGATTCAACATCATAGAAACTGAATTAATTGAACAATTTGGTGGAATAAATATATGCTTTGACCCCCACCCCTTTATTTCCAATGGAAACTTTTTAATGAAGACAATGAATTTCGAAAAGAATATTGTTGAAAAAATATGTTAATAAGAATAGCTATTTGTATCTTTGAAATTTATAATATATATAAGTAATCAAAAGAGTGAGAGAATAAAAGGAAAAAAATTTCCAAAAAAATTAAAACTAAAAAGTTTACTTTTTTAAATTTCTTTTTGTTCTAATTTGTTCTATTTTATTCTATTTTATTCTCTTTTTCTAATTCAAATTTTTTTATAGTTAATAAAAATTAAAAAAAGAAAAATTATAATTGAAAATTTATTAATTTAATTTAAATTTTATAAAAAAGAAAAAAAAAATTTTTATTTAAAAAAGACTTTTTTAATTTTCTGATTGCACTGGAACTTTCTATCTCCAGTGGAAACAAAGGGGTTGGGGTTGTTTCTGAAAACTCTCTTTAAATTGGCTAAAACCTTAAAAGAAGTTAATTTTAAAAAATATTTTTTTTTCTCTTTTTTATGTCTCAAATAATTTCATCAAAAATTTAAACATTCTCTCTCAATTTTTAGAATATATCACAAATAGGAATCAGAATATCTCTATTTCCCAAGGAAATCCCATACAATAAAAAAACTCATTTTTTACCTGGAAAAAGTGAAAATATGATAACGAAACAAAAAATATCAGGGCTATATTTAAAAAAAATTTTTAAAAAATTGGAGGAATCCATTAAAAAAGTTAAAAAAGTTAAAAAAGTTATATCAAATTAAAAGAATTATTGTAATTCAAAAAGAGATAAGATAATTATCTATCTTTTCTTTAGCCTCATCTTTTTCTTTTAATTTTTATTATATTTCTCTTGCATCCCTAACTAAATTAACAATTAAAAATTGTATGAAAATTGTATAAAAATTCTATAAAATTAATTATTGATACTGCTCCTGGTGACCGCTCATTGGAAATTAATTTTAAAAATTTAATGTATAATCTTCATTTTTTCATTTTAAAACATCAAGAAGGGCAACCTTTTCAAGAATAAGTTCTTCAAATTTATCTTCTCCTGCTGCTTCAATCTCCTCTTTTGTAATATTAAAAAGTTTCATCAGTCTATTGATTTTTGGATTTTTGATATTACCTGATTTTTGAGAAAGCTTTCCAGTCACAGTAGTATCTTTATCAATACAATTGGAAAATCCTTTAAAGGAAGATGATTCAAAAGGAAGGGTTTCTTGGATTTTTCTGGAAATATCATCAAATGCCTGATCTTCATACTTAAAAATTGCACTGATTTCTGTCTCTGTTTTGACATCAGTAGATTTTTCAATTTTGCAAAGGCAGACAAAAAGTTTGTTTTTCCCCGCCTTCAGTCCAAAATTTGCTGCACTGCTGCACTGTCTTGTCCCTGATGCATAAAGAAGAACTTCCATTTCAAAAGAGTTTGAGATTGATTTATCATTAAGCCACGATCGTGCTGCATGAAAAAGAGCGCTCTCTATGTGCAGAGCTCCTGCAATATTTTCCCGGTTTAAACAAATAATATGAATTTTTTTATCATCTGCAGTATCTTTTAAAATATTTAAAAAGGCAGATACATTTTCAATCTGTAAATCTGCTTCTTTTAACCTGCAGAATAGCTGGTATCCGGGCATTGACTCAGAAGATATGGAAAAAAAACCCCAACCGGAATTGCATATGGTATTTGGTCTGCATCTGCTTTTTTTCTCGGATTCATTTTCATTATCAAATTCGTTTTTTAGATTTTTAAATTGAGAATTTTCTAAATGAGCACAGGCATTATCCAAATTGTAATGATGAATTCCAAAAATATCCGTATCTAACATATCATTCTCACACAGCCAGTCTTCTTCCTGAATTCTTTTATTTTTTCCAGCCTTAATTTTATCTTTGAAAAATATTGAATTTTTTAACCTTTTTTACTATTTTTTAAATCTAATTTACTCAGGCTCTCCTAAATTAAAATTCAAATAGTGATTTTTGTCCGGAAGACTCCTTTGATTTATCATCCGATTCAGATTTGTCATGATATTTTTTTGAAGACTTATCTTTTTTGCCAGATTCTCCCTCTTTAATTTTTTTTAATTTGTTTGATTCCGTTTTTGATTCTGATTTAGATTCCTTTTTTTTGTAAGCAGCATCTTTTTTGATGCTGTATTTTTCATCCGAATCAAAAGCAGCGGGGTTATGGACATCTTTATCTTTAGTTACAGTATCAGGGGCGGATGGATCAATTAAAATTTTTTCAGCCTGGGTTAAAACCTGCCTTGCTATTTTCTGGCCCAGAATTGCTGACAGTTTTTCAAAGCCGGCAGCCTTAATTCCCAAAGGTCCGGTTATTCCATTATTAAAAAGCCTTCTTGCACGGACACGCCCGATGTTTTTGAGTTTTACAAGAGGAATAAGCTCACGTTTGATGCCGTGCTTCATTCTGAGTTCAACCTCCGAGATTGCAGTTTTCAAATCCGGAGCCATCATATGCGAGATTCTTGATGCAGAATATAAAAGCCAGTTCATTCCCTCGACAACATTATAGATGTCTCCGGGACCGACACCGAATCTTGTACATATTGTATCCTCACCTGTTTCTGAAATCCAGTTGTCAAGAAGCATGGCGGTTTTTAAAACCCTGAAGTCATCCTCCATTGAATCATAATTTATCTCCATCCAGAGTTCGTCTTCATGCTCATAGTAGAATGATTCGAGGACTGCCATATCATCTTTTTTAACATATAAAGTATACATATCAGGAGTCTTGCATAAAAGCTGCAAAAGTCCTATATCTGAAAAAACCAAAGAAATTTCCTCTTTCGTGCATGGAGCACTAAGAGCTTTTGAAGAAGTCTCTTTTAATATTTGTTTCTGCTTTTCCTTAAGAACAGATGTTATTATCTCGGCGCTAACCGGATTTATGTATAAGCGGGATATGAGATTTCCATATTCTGTTGCAGAAAGTCTTTTGTCAAATGCAGTAGTCATCCCGGCGTTTTCAAGATATTCAAGTGCTTTATCAACAATTCCTGACAGATATGTACTTTTTTTGTTTGTATGGGTGTAGAATGTCTTTTCAAGAAAATTTATAAGATCATCAGAATTTCTGACAAATCCGGTTGATATTAGCGATAGAACCTGAGCACATAGTGCTGATTCGTCATCAAGCCTTGATTTTACATCTTCTGAAGGTGCATCAATAAATTCCTCAAAGAGTCCGTTTGCCATATCTCTTCCCTTTGCAATCAGAACAGACTCGCCATATGGATCAAGATGCGGCCTTCCGGCCCTGCCTGCCATCTGTCTGTACTCTCTTACAGGAATCGGAAGCATACCCTCGCCGCCTTTAAAACGGAGAAAATCGCGAATTACAACTCTTCTTGCAGGAAGATTAAGTCCGGCAGCAAGAGTGGGAGTTGATGATATGACTTTTATATGGCCATCCCGAAACCCCTGCTCTATCAGCTGCCTCTGCTCTCTTTTCATTCCCGCATGATGAAATGCAGCTCCTTTTGCAGTGCATGCAGAAAGGGTCTTTCCCATATCGGTTTCGGCAGCACTTTCAAGTTTTTTCTGAATCTCATCTAGTCCAGGATCTGCAAATCCTGATTTTTCAAGTGCTTTTGCCATCCTCTTTGCAAAACCTTCTGCATTTCTTCTCGAACTTACAAAAACCAGACACTGCCCGCCCTCTTCGATGCAGTCAAGGCAGAGATTTGTATCATCGTCCTTGGCAGGTGTTTTAATCTTTTTTTCTTCTTCTTCGAAGTAGATAGTATCGCTGAAATAAACACCTTCTTTTAACTTAACAGGACGCCATTCGGATGTTACATGTTCGGCGCAAAGCCAGGCTGCAAAAACTTTTGGGTTTCCGATTGTCGCTGTAAGAGCTATTATCTGCATATTTTCATTTAAGCAGCGAAGTTTTGTGATCACCATTTCAAGGGTAGCACCCCTGTCTTCTGAGTCAATCAGATGTGCCTCGTCAACAACAAGGCATGTGACAAGATTCATCCATTTAGCATTGTTTCGAAGAAGAGAGTCCGCTTTTTCACTTGTTGTTATTATTATATCATTTCGTCCCAGGTAATCATCGCGTTTGTCAAGATCTCCTGTTGCAATCCCGACCCTGACACCTTTGTCTGAAAATTCTTCGTATTTTTCTGATGCAAGCGCCTTTAAAGGAACTACATATAGGCATTTTCCACGGGACGCTCCTGCAGGATTTTTCCCGGCAATGTGGGTGTGCATTGCCATCTCGGCAACAAGTGTTTTGCCGCTTGCAGTGGGAATTGAAATAAGGAGATTTTTACCATCTAAAAGGCCTTTTTTTATGCATTCCTCTTGTGGAGGGTAAAGTTCTTTTATGCCTTTTCTGTCATATGCATCGACAAGTGCTTTTGGAAGATTTAATTCAGAGAGCAGCATTATATCTTAAAAACCCCCTTGTTTCCACTCTATAAGGCCAGATTATGGGCTTAAAACAAAAAAAAGAGAAGATGCGGCGTAAAATTTTGACTGGAAACAAAGCCTTCATCTTGATAAAACAATCCAATGAGGCAGAAAAATAAATGAATTTGTTGTACAATTTAAAAGATATCATTTTTCCAATTGATTTAAGGAGCGACACATTATTTTTGCTGCTGTTAAAAGTCATATTACCTGAATCCATAATATAAAAGAATCAACCTTTCACTTCATTTTTAAATTGTTTTTAAATTCTTAAATCGTCAAGTTATCAATAGTGTTATTTGGCGCTTCTGATTTTTATTCCGTCTTTATTGATTTCTGAAATTTTATGAAGCCATTATAAATATTGAATGGATTTTTGGTAATTTTATGGTTTTAGTAATAATATTCAAGAATGTTTGTTTTTGCTTCCTTTTTCTTCTTGTCGAGATATGAAAAAACGCTCTCATGTGACAGGCCTTCAATGAGCATCTCAATTGCGGCCATTGCGGTTTTAACCTGATCGACTTCTCCAATAACTGCAACGGTTTTTCCGTAAACAGAAATTTCAGCGCCTGTCATATTTTCTATCTGCTCGCGTGATTTTCCCTCTTTTCCAATAATTCTTCCCCTTAACCTTTCCATCTGCTTTGGCGAATTGCAGTGCGGACCTAAGTCAATTATCTCAAGTATGATATCTTCATCCTCAAGAAGGGTAAATGCACGTTCAGGCGAGAATCCGCGGTTTATCGCCTGGACAATATCGACTGCCTTTAAAACCGCAACGGGGTCTTCTGATTCTATTGAAATCATTCCCTCTTCGCTGTCCACCTCAACTTTTGTCTTGGTTTTTTTCTCAATCTGGCGTTTTGTTTTTCCGCCTTTTCCTATAATAACCGCTATTCTGTTCTGGGTTATTTTAATCTCCTGTATTGTCATGCCTCTTCTCTTTATTATGCATACTATTAACTCTGTGAGTGTAAAAAATTTGGCGGGGTGACATATCTTAAATTGCAAATTAGTACAGATTCTAAAATACTGTAAATTTTTTAGCTTTTTGAAAATAAAATATTGTGCTCCTCTAAATAGGCTTCCATAATTTTAAATTTTAACTATTTATTCTGCAGATAATAACTTTTAATCTTTAAAGAAGTAATTTTCTTATTATGAAAAATTCATCCTTTTTTTTGTCAGCGATGTCTGCGGCATTTTTTATTCTTATCACAATGTCTGCAGGATGCGCATCCGGCCCTTATGATCCTTTGGCAACTGAAAAATCCAATGATTCTTATGACAATCTTATGCCTGAATCAGTCTCTGCCCTTCAGGGAGATACATTCGCCGGATTAGAAGGCCTCTTTAAAGCTGCAGAGGAGTGTGCAGCATATCAGGGCATTAATGAGTATTATGAAACCGGTTATAAAATTTTCTCTCAAAATGAATCAGGAATCATAACAGGTACAAAAAAAAGCTCCGGACTTAAACTAAAATTGAAAGAAGCAGCATCTGAAAATGAATGCATCCTGACAGTTGCATATATTGGCAAAGACTGTAATGTCCTGGAAGTTTATCCTGAATCAGAAGGATTTTTTCGTGGAGTTTCACTTTCAGGGCAGGAATCAGTTATTGTCATGAATCAAAAACGGGTTCCGATGCTTACCTCTCTTTTTGAATTAAAGCAGGGAGGCTATGGTGCAGCTGTATATTATCCTGTTTTTTTGGGAGACTGCTATGAGGGTTTCATTAGCATTGCATTTAAACCTGAAACCTTTTTTGGAAATTTAGCAAAAGAAATTAAGGAAAATTCAGATCTTGAAGTAATGGTTCTGCAAAAAGATGGCCTCATTTTGTATGATCCTGATGAAACTGAGACAGGAAAGCCGACATTCAACAACACAGAATATGAAAAATTCCCGGAAATTCAACAGGCTGCAAAAAAAATTGTGAACGAGTGGTCTGGAAATACAAATTACAGCTATTATTCCACAGGGACACAGTCTGTTGTTAAGAAAAGACAGTTCTGGACAACAGTTTCATATGGTGAAAATGAATGGAAGCTTACAGTTATCAGGGAAATATCCTGAATAAAATTAATTTTTTTCTCCTAATTTAGAGTTCTCATAAGTTATTTTCCCGGGGTTCTGTGAAGACAGCTGCAGTAAAGAAAATCGACGAATTATTTAAATCATAAATTTTTTTGTTTTGAGATATATGTTGCTTGGAAAAGTTTAATGCCTATATATGAGAAAAAAACTGGCATCATGAAAAGGCTGATAAAATTTTTAATTCTGGCTATGATAATGATGCTTCTTTTTTCGGCATCAGTTTCAGCAGCACAGAGTAATTACGGGAAAGATGACGGGAATAGTGTATCTGCCTCTGTAAGCACAGTTAAAGCTCCGGACATTAACAGGAGCCCGGGTATAACAGAAAAAACGAAAACTTCTGAAAACCTGGGAGAGCCATCAGAAAGCTCCCCAGGCATAATTTCAAAGTCTCAGGTTCAGCAGCGAATCAATGTTTCTGACAGCCTTAAATTAAAGGACAATATCCGCGGTTTTCAAAAAAATTCAATCATGGAATTTTCAAATCTCTCAGTAAATGAGCAGAACAGGCTTAAAAATGAGAATCAGGTCCGAATGGCAGTTCAGGCACTGCTCATGACAAACGGCACCCCGGGAATCGGCCAGGAAATCTCTGAAATTGCAAGAGGGTATAACAATTCAATAAAAACAACATATATGGCTGAAGAGAGGATTAAAAACAGAAATGCAATCATAAGTATGTTTTTTGGAGGCGACAATACTTCAGCTTCGGAGATTTTTTTGAATGTTGAACAGAATCAGCAAAGAATTGAGAATCTGCATCAGCACATAAACAGCTGTGACTGTGATGAGGAGCTGCGCCTGATGCTGAAAGAGCAGGTGATTGCGCTTGAAGAGGAGCAGAACAGATTAATGCTGATTGCCCGGGAAGAACAGAAAAATAAAGGTCTTTTTGGTGGATTATTCGGTTAAGGCTACTTACTTTTTACTTTAATAATCTCTTTTTTAAGCTGTTATCATAATCAGTACAGGGCCGGCAAAAAGGGCTGCCTGTTTTATTATTCCAAAGTGTTATATACTTCTAACATGTTATCTATATCTAACAAAGTGTTATTAATTTCTAACATAAAAACCATAAAAAAAGGTGAAAAGATGGTAAATGCAGAAAAAAAAGAAAATAATGTTAAGCCTGAATTAAATAAAAGAGATCTGCGTTTTGCAGTTACAGCAGTCTTTGGAATTGCAGCAGTTTTAATCGTCATTCTTGCAATGGCTTTAAGCGGCAATGCACCCGATGCAGGAGCACTTGGACTTGCGCTTGTAATAATCCTTCTTCTGACTGCTCTGACAATTATAAAAACAACAAAAAAGAAGACAGTTCTCTACGGCGGGCTTGCCCTCGGGATTGTTATGGTAATTTCAGGAATATGCCTGTCAGCGGTAACTGAAATTTCCGGGCAGTCTGACAGCTTTACTGCATTGATAACAGGAGGAATAATAATGGCACTAATATGCGGTGCAACTCTTAAAAGGCCCAAAGATTACGATGTAAGGGATGAAAGATCATTGAAAATCGGAACATGGGCGATTGCATACTCATGGTATCTTGCATTTCTTTCAGTTATTGTAATGTTCTGGCTTTCATACTTCAGTTTTGTTGAATTAACCACTCCTGCGGTCCTTGGTATTTTGATGTTTTTAATGCCGGTAAGTGCAGTTATTTTTCAGTGGTATTTTTCAAAGAAAGGTGATGTATATTAGGATTTTATTTTTTGAAATAAAACGGGCAGCATTTTTGCAGATATAATTGCGGGGGAATAAAAATGGATACAAGAATCAGGGAGTTCCGGGCGAAAAAAGACATGACACAGGCGGAGCTTGCCGAAATTGTTGGTATAAGACGGGAAACAATTGTTTTTTTAGAGAAAGGAAAATACAATCCTTCATTAAAACTTGCACATGATGTTTCAAAAGCGCTTGATACAACAATCGATGAGCTTTTCATCTTTGATGACTGAAGGGTTTGATTTTATAAAAAAAGTCAGCGCGGGAAAAAAAATTTTAAAATCTTTTAATTCGGAAAAAAAATTAAAGAATCTTATCGCCTGCACCCTGACCGGGGCTGCAGTTGAAGACATCGGTGATTTTTATTATAAGAAGCTCTTTTGCAGGAAAATTCGGCCTTTTTTCAAGAAACATTTTCTTTGCCGCTTCGTAATCTGCTCCGGTTGAAACCAGTTCTGCATCTCCTTTGACCTGATAGCATCCCTTAATCCCCTCACCGTAAAGATATACTGCTGCTTTTTTAGTCTCTCTTATATTTGCAGCAGACTTGTTCATGTAATTGTTTAAGATCCATATTGTCTCATCATCTTTTAGGTGGATTGCACCCATTGGTGCAACATTTGGAACATTTTCTTTTGATGCTGTTGCAAGAGGGATGATCTTCGACTTTAAGAAAGCCTCTTTTACTTCTGCGTTTAGTTTTACCATTCTCTTCTCACTTCCTTTTTAATTTATAATAATGCGCTTATTAACTTAAAAGTAGTGCAAAAAAATGTAGAGAAAATACCGGGAAATGTTTTTCCAATAGAATGGGAAAAAAAATTTAACTTTTTTCTGGTTTTAAGAATTATAATCAGAAATTATCATCTGTCTTCTGTCAATATTTTAATTAAAGACAGCCGCTCCATCCACAGTTTTTGCAGATTCCCCTGTTGCAGCCCTCGCCGAAATCAAGTGTGCTGCCGCATTCAGGGCATTTGCTCTTTTCAAAGCCCTCGAATCCGGATACT
>JAEWWL010000020.1 GCA_023396365.1 Methanobacteriota archaeon | reverse complement strand
TTTCCTCTTTATCATTAACTTCAAAAATATTCGAAGCCAACGCCGATTTTAATACCTTTTCTGACGAATAATGCCGAATGAGCAAAAAGACAATTTTAGTTATCGGAGTCATCGTGGCTTTGATATCCTGTGCGGCAATTTCAGGCTGCACGGACTCATCACAAAAGCCCGGAGAAGAGACTTTAACTCCTACACCAAAGCCTGGTGAAACGCCTGATGTTTCAGAGACTGCAAAGAGCCCGCAGGAAATAGTTGCTGAATCAAACAACGCCTTTGCATTCTCTTTGTACCGGCTGCTTTCAGCAGAAGGCCCTGATGATGAAAACATTTTCTTCTCGCCGTATTCTGTTTCAACCGCATTTGCCCTTGTTCTTGAAGGTGCAAAGGCAGATACTGCTGATGAGATTAAAGACGTCTTCTCATTTCCAAAGAGTATGGATACACTAAGGCAGGGATTTTTCTCATTGAATGAAGGCATCAATTACGAAGGCAGCGGATACTCCTTAAGCACTGCAAATGCTCTCTGGGCCGAAAAGACGTATCCTTTCCTTGAATCATACCTTAAAACAGCAGAGGAGTACTACTCGGCAAACACAACAAACCTTGATTTCAAAAACAGTCCTGAAGAGTCACGCCTTACAATAAATACCTGGACTGAGGATAAAACAAACAAAAAAATTAAGGACTTAATCCCTGAAGGTATGATAAGCCCGCTTACAAGGCTTGTAATTACAAATGCTGTGTACTTCAAAGGAGACTGGGTATACGAGTTTGACAAGGAAAAAACACAAAAAGCTGACTTTTACTCGACCTCAGGAGTTGTAGAGGTCGACATGATGCAGAGAACCGATGAAAATGCCGTCTTTATGTATTATGAATCTGATACACTCAAAGCCTTAAAAATGCCATATGAGAGTGAAGGCAAAAAGAAGCTTTTCATGACCGTTCTGCTTCCAAAAGAAAACTCAGCATCAGAACCCGGAGAATTTGTTGATGCTGATAAATTAGCTGAGATAGAAAAGTCATTTAAGTCACAGCAGGTCCATGTCTATCTTCCGAAATTTAAGCTTGAGACTGAGTATTCACTTAACAATGCACTTGAAAAGATGGGAATGCCCAAAGCCTTCTCAGGTGAAGCCGATTTTTCAGGAATGGACGGAACAGATGACCTTTTCATAAGCGATGTTGTGCACAAGGCATATGTTGATGTAAATGAGGAGGGAACAGAGGCTGCCGCCGCAACCGGCGTTGTAATCAGAGTTACCTCGGCAGGACCGACAGATGTGCAGATACCTGAATTTGTAGCAGATCATCCGTTTATGTTCATAATTGAAGATGAAGAGTCCGGAAATATTCTCTTTATGGGAAAGGTTTCAAATCCGGCATAAAAAATTTGCAGAAAAATGTGCAGAAAAAAATAATTTCTGCACTTTTCATCTTTTCCTTTCGGGAAAAATTATTTTTTTCAGGCGGGCCATACAACTGCAAAATGCCATCCGGTAAGGGATGACTGCTGAAATACTGCATTGTAGTAAACTCCCTTATCATTATATGAAAAAGCCCCGCTTTTGCCGGCATAAATCTTATCAAATGCATCCTTTAATGGTTTGTTCATCTCATATGCCGATATGCCCTGCGATATTTTTCCCATCTCGGAATGTATTGCAAACTTTCCTTCATTGTCGATTGCGAAGAATAAAAACGGCTGTGGAATTTTTTCCCGAAGTGATTCTGAGAGAGTGTCAAGGTATAACGAAGCGCCTAAAATTCCTTTTGTGCTGCCCTCATCTGTGACAGGGACTGCAACAATTCCTGTATTTTTTCCTGTCGAGTGGCTTACAACAACGTATCCGACCGACACATTGCCTGCAATTACATCCGGAAAATACGGACGGCTTTTAAGATTTGCTGAGGTTAAGCCGTCGACAACAGTATAATATGACCCGTTGGGAAGTGCATACCATGTCCTTGCATCAGGCTGGTTTTTTTCAAGTGCTGCAAGAAGAGGGCTTATTTTTTCCCATTCGCCTGACTTAACCTCTGATGTTTCCAAAAGGACCTCATATGTTAAAAGAACCGGTTTAATCATGCCGTCTGTTTCAGAGATCATTGCGTTAAGAGCCTGCTGTGCAGCAGCAGCCGGAAAGTCTGTGACACTCTCTTTTGAAGCAGCAGGTATATTGTATTTTTCCCTGATTTTATCAAACTCTCCGTTGGCTTTTAACTCATCAAGTGCATCCTGCCATTTTTTTACAACTTCATCAGGTGTATCAGGACTAAACGCAATATAAAGCTCAACATTTCTTACGTTATAGACCGGATTAATCGAAGAGCGGCTTATGCCTGCGCTTTGTGAAACCGCATCTGCGTTTGCACGGCTTCCAAGCCACAGACTAATATTGCCTGCAATTAAGCTCTTTAAGCAGTCTGCATCTGTTTCAAAGACTTTTATATTTTCAAAATTGTTTTCAAGCAAAAACTGATGCCGTGAGTCATCCTTTACAACACCTATGATGCCGGTTTTTTTGGCAGCTTCAAGGCTGTTTATTGTATGGCCGGACTGGTTTTTCTCATAAAGTGTGTAGTCAAGATATGCAACAGGCCCTGCCCATTTGAATAAATTTTCGCGTTCATCTGTTCTTGTGGCTGAGTACAAAACAACAGACGGCCCGGTTTGCAAAAGCTCGTACCCCATGCTCCACGGCATAATTTCAATATCTGCTTTCTGGTTGAGCTTTAGGAGAATTTCGTTTACAGTATCTGTTGCCCATCCTGTCGGCCTGCCGTTCTGCCCCATATAGTTAAAAGGCGGAGATTCCTCTGTTATAATTCTCATGTCATATGGGATAAGCTGTTGAGCCTGGTTAATTTCATCAGAATTGTTTTCATCTGAATAATCCCCGACGCATCCGCACGCAGTTGCAAAGCATGCTGTAAGAAAAATCAAAAGTATTGCATAAATTAATTTCGTCATATAACCCGCCTCAATTTTTTTAAGCTTTTTTTTTAATTCAATACTTAAGGATATAATAATAAACCATCTGTATTAACTTAAAACTCCTCTTCCTGTATGAAAAAAATTTAAAAAAACCCAAAAAAACCCAAATAAACCCAAAAAACCCCAAAAAAATCCAAAAAAATCCAAAAAAATCCAAAAAAATCCGGATAAATTACAGATAAATTACAGATAAATTACAGATAAATTCCGCGTAAATTCCTGATAAATTAGTTGGACTTTCACTCTGCAATTAAAATATTTTGTGCGGGTAATTTTCATTTCATTTATTAGCAATGATACTGTAATTATTATCTGATGGACGGGAGTATTGAAGACGGAATAAATAATTCTGAAATTTTTGAGGTTTCAGGCGGGCATTGTAAAGACTATTCTGGGATGCTTGATGATTATGAGGCAAAGGCTGATGAAATTATAAAACGGGCAGAAGAGGATTTATCGGCATTAAACAAATTTTTGTGGACGCCTAAATATTCATCCCTTATTCTTGCAGGCGCTGTTTTGATAAATTTGGGACTCATGCTTTATTTTTCCAATGATTATTTCATCTACTGGATAATGTGCTCGTTTGTCTTTTTAATGACAAACCCATTCCTTCTGATTCTCCCGACCGATTTTAAGGATCTAAGAAAGATTAAGGATTATGCCGTTAATCTCTCAGTCTTTGAGAGAAAAGAGATGGAAGAGGAGAAGGCTTTATTAAAAGATAAAAAGGAAAAAGAGGCTATAATTTCCAAAGAGAAGATAAAAGCGGTTTCACGCAGAAGAAAGTATCTTTATGAATTTGTCTGGAATATATTTTTTATCAACTGCCAGCCGCTTGCCCCGGGAATATTTCTTTTGTTTGCACTCTCCTCGGTCTTTGCTTTTGCAGGATGGTTAATTTCAGGTTTTTTCGGACTGCTTCCATCTTTGGTTGTAATAATTCAGTCTCTTGCAATAATTGTATTTTATGCGGCGATTGTTCGTGTAAAACCATATTCATCCGGATTTTTCTCAAAAATGACCGGCATCTCCTCAGGGTTTAAGGAGATGTATGGAAAGGACAAAATATCAGGGCTTAAGTTTTTGCTTGCAGCAGCGGTTTTAATTTCAGTTGCAGGAATTTTGTTCATCGCAGCAATTCTTCTGCCTGGCTTTACCTACACAAGCTTCATGTCGGCTGAGGGTGATATTCAGATAAGAGCCGTTTCATTTCTGATTGTTTTTATATCACAGATGATCTTTGTAAGATATCTTCAGGGCTTATACAGCAGAAGACTTGTTGAGAGCTTTTTGAATTCTGTAATTTTTAATACAAAAAACAGCATTATTCCGGCAATAGCACAGCTTAAGGCAGAACAGCCCGGATCAGAATCTTTGGACTGCAAAGCAGAATCTGATATTTCAGATGAATTTAATCAGAGGCTTTTTGCACTAAATATGGAGATTTTTAAGATCAGGGCAGTCAGGATTGATTACAGATCGCTTTTTGGATTCTTTCCGGTCTGCATGGTAAATCCGAATGCATCCGTTATTCCTGAAGTATTTGACAGGGCTGAGGAGAAGGTGTGATGGTTTTTTGAAGTTTTTATTTTTTTTCTTTTCTAATCATGCCCTGTTTTCGGTTGGTTTTTCGCAATATCTAACCATAATAAAAAATTACTAATGTTTTTTAAAGACCGGGAGATTTTGAAAATAATTTCGTGCAGGAGGTTCCTGCACAAATCCGGTGTCAAATTATTCTGGATAATACATCTTAACTACTCAATAAAACGATAATTAAATATTAATGTTCATAAACCAGGAGAACCAAAATCAGAGTAATTTCCAGGAGAGGTTTATCAGTGTCTGAAGAAGAATCCACAAAAATAGTATGGGAGAGGCAGATTCCTCTCTTTTCAAACAACGTTATATTAAAACAGCTTGCAGTCGCCATTTTGATATCAGCTTTTTTTGTAATGATGCTTTTAATAGTGCTTGACCCGGATATGATAATTGATGCATTCATGGTCTTTTTGCTCCTTGTCGGAATCCTTGGCGTTTTGGCAGTAATTGCAATGGCACTGATTCAGGCTGCAACAAGAGGCGGACTATCGGCAGAATTTTCACTTGACGATTTTGGAATGCACTACGAGGCAAAGAAGCATTCAAAATCCCTAAACAGGCTGACGGCGATTGGCGGAATTTTGGCAGGCTCACCCTCACTTCTTGGCGGAAGCATGATAAACATCTCGCGTGAATCAGAGTTTATGTCATGGGATGAGGTAAAAAAAATCACAGCCTATGACTCGCAAAAAACAATTGTCGCTTACAGAAAGTCACTGATAAGCCCGATGGGGCTCTTCTGCACAGATGAAAATTATGCCGAAACAAAAGAATACATAAAAAATCATCTGCCAAAGGGAGTAAGTCTTAAGAGAAAATAATCAGATTCACAAATAAATTTTTTCACTGACTGTTTTTTTTGGAAAATTTTTAGAAAAAATATGATTGATATTTTAAAAAAAATCTTTTTTTATGCAACGTGGATATACTCTGCAACAAGCTCTGCAATAGCTTCGTTGTTCTGATAAAGCCTCTCGCTTAGGCCCTTGTCATTGTATGCCTTTAATTTTTTGACTGCCGCATCAATCATTCCCGGCGGGAATACTCCGTTCTTCTCAAAGTATCCGCGTTTTTCAATTAACACATCAGCAGACTCAAAGCATGAAAGCGGAAGCTGCTTAAGCTGCTCCAGACGCTCTTTGTACTCCGGGCTGAAGATGTTTCCGCTGACGTAGAGCTCCTCTGCTCTTTTAAGTCCGTCCTCCATATTGATTCCGTGAAGTGAGGCTGTAATAAGCCCTGCAACAAGAAGATACATATTTGCCGAACCGTCGCCGACACGGTATTCATAGGTCTGCTTTGACGGCCTGTCTGCTGTCAGTGTCTTATCAGCAGGATTTGCATCCTGTGTCATATGATTTGCACCAGTCCATCCGAGCGGGACGCGGACTACTACTGATCTGTTCCTGTCTCCCCAGCATACATTTGTCGGCGCCTCCTGGTGAGGGACTAACCGTAAGTATGACGTCGGAACTGTGTTTCCAAACGCTGTCAGTGCATCGCCCAAATCAAGAACTCCGGCGATCATTTTGCGTGCCATCGGACTTAGCCTGTCGTTTTCGACAAGAAGGTTTTTGCCGTCCTTTTCAGCCATCATATGGAAGTGAAGTCCTGATCCTGCCTTTCCGACAACAATCTTTGGAGCAAAGCTTACCTCAACACCATATCTGTATCCAAGCATCCTCACCATCCACTTTGCAATAAGGAGCTGCTCGACTGCCTCTTCTGCCGGCATCGGAAGGAACTCAATCTCGTGCTGCTCGTAGTATTTGCCGTCCTTTGTAAAGCAGCCGACCTCTGAGTGGCCGTATTTTATCTTGCCGCCGGCCTTTGCAATAAGAGTCATGGCCTCGACACGAAGAGCCTCGTATTTTACAAACGGCTCTGCAGAGTGGTAGCCTTTCTGATCAACTGCCGGGTATGAATCTTCTGCATCTCCGATTACGTAGTATTCAAGCTCGCCAAGCGTCTTGAAGACTGCACCGGTCTGTTTTGTAAATTCGGCGTCCGCCTTTTTTAAGACATACTCAGGTGAGCTTTCAAGGGGCTTTCCCTCATTATCGTAGTAAGAGCAGAGAATCTCAAGGGTTGGAACATCAGCAAACGGGTTTACAAATGCTGTTTTGTAGCGCGGGATTACATACAGATCGCTGCTTCCGGCTTCAATGAATGAAAAAATATTGCTTCCGTCAACCCTCTCGCCATCTGAGAGAATTGTGTCAAGATATTCCTTAGAAGAGATAATAAAATTCAGGGTTTTTAGTTTTCCGTCATCCGCAGCATAGCGGAAGTTTACCATTTCAATTTTCTTTTCTTCACAAAACCTTATTATATCATCTTTTGTGAAATCAGCAGGATTTTTCTGCAGAAATTTCACCAGATCATTTGGGTTCATCAAAATATCTGAGCCAGTCATTTTATCACTCTATTAATTTTTGATGTTAGGTGATAATTCTGTTTATTTTGAAAACCGGGCTTGTAAAATATTTATTTTAGTTACTGGATGGAAGTATCCTTCCGGTACTCATCACATAAAAAATATCCGGCTGATATAAAAGATATAAAAAAAGGGATAGATTAATTATTTTTCTGGGAAAAATATTCCTGATGAAACAACCAGGCATGGTATACCGGTTTAAGATTGCCCCCAATTACAATAAAAGAGTCTGGCGAAGGATAGATATTCTCAAAAACCAGAAGGTCGGCGAACTTGACATGATGATTAGAAATGCATTTGAGTATGAAGCAGATTCTCATTTAAGTCAGTTCTTCAGGGGAAAAGCATGGAATTCAGAGGGTTTTGGTGTGATTGAGCCTGGGGAGAAAGGATATGCAGAGAATAAATTAATTTCCGGACTTGGGTTTTTACAAGGCGATGTTTTTGAATATGTCTATGATTTTGGTGATGACATCGATCACACAATAAAGCTTGAAAAGATCTTCCCTGCAGAGGAAAAAACGGACTATCCACTCCTGTCCGGCAGGAACAAACCAAAATATGTGTTATGTGAATCATGCCTAAAAGACGGCAGAGAAACGGTTGCAACATGGATATGCAATCAATGCTCTTATAAAGAGGAAAGAGACGTGGTTATATGTGAGGAATGTCTTTTAAAATATCATAACAATCATTTCGCAGAAAAGATTCTCTATTAAATAAAAAAAATTGCGGAAAATTGGATTTTAAAAAATCAATTTTTTTTAAGATTTTTTTATCCGGTAAATTTTCAAAGGGCGTAATTTTTTAAAAAAAATGCGGCAATAAAAAATAGTTATAAACCGCCAAAAATTAAAATCATCAAAAGCAATGAAAATACCACAACTTCTTGCGCCTGCCAAAGACTGGTCGTGCCTTAAAACTGCTGTAAACTCTGGTGCAGATGCTGTATATTTTGGCGTTAAAAAATTAAACATGCGTGATAATGCAGGAAACTTTGAGATAAGCGAGCTTGCAAAAGTCATGCGTTATCTTCATGAAAACAATAAAGCCGGATATTTAACGCTCAATACAATTTATTACAACAGCGAGCTTGAAAAATTAAAAACAGTAATTGCTGCGGCAAAAGAGGCGAGTGTTGATGCTGTTATCTGCTGGGATATGGCGGTTTTAAAGCTTGCAAAAGAAGCAGATATTGCGGTGCACATCTCAACTCAGGCGAGCGTTTCAAATTACGAGGCGTTTTTGTTCTATGCAAATCTTGGTGCAAAGCGAATAATTCCTGCAAGAGAGTGCTCTTTATCTGATATAGAAGATATGGCCCGGCAGGCGATAAGAGACGGTCTTGACTGTGAAATTGAGCTGTTCATCCATGGTGCGATGTGTGTGAGCATCTCGGGCAGATGCTTTTTATCAGAGCTTAATTTTAAGAATTCCGCAAATAAGGGCCGGTGTCTTCAGCCCTGCCGGAGGCTTTATCGAATATACGATGCCGAAGATACAGAAAACTCCTACATTTTGGGAGAGGATTATGTTTTAAGCCCAAAGGATTTATGCACGATTGAGATTCTTCCACAGCTTATAAAAGCAGGTGCAGCTTCCTTTAAAATTGAAGGAAGAGTCAGGCCGCCTGATTATGTAAAGACTACAGTTTCCTGCTACAAAAAAGCACTGACTGCAATAAAAACCGGGGAGTTCTCACAAAAGCTTGCAATGGAGTTAAAAGAGGAGTTATCAAATACCTACAACCGTGGATTTTCAACGGGCTTTTACAAAGGCTGTGAACCTGACTGGATAAGCAGAGGGCCAAATGCAAAAGAGGCGAAGGAATACTTAGGCGAGGCTGTAAGATATTACAAAAAAATTCAGGTGGCAGAATTTCAGATTCGATCGCAGTCTTTAAGCTGCGGTGATAAAATTCTTGTATACGGCAAAAAAACCCCGGCAGAATATGCAGTGGCAGATGAGATTCAGATAAACCATGTCAGTGTTCAATCAGCAAAAAAGGGCCAGAACTGCGGAATTAAACTGCCCTTTGCTGTTCTTCCCGGCGACAAGCTTTTTTTGATCAGAAAAAAAGAGTAAGAAAAAATAAAAATAAATCCGGACCTGAAATTATAAAAGCGGATGGCGGGTTTTTTGCACCGCTTTAAAATTTAGTTCTCTTCAAGTGCCTTTTCCGCCGCTTTTCTTATCAGCTCTGCCGGGATTGCCTCAAAAAGCTCTCCTTTGTATGATATCGCACGGCATCTGACATCGTCCTCTCCTGTAATGCATGCACATGATGCACAGGGAGTCTGTGAGACCTCCATGCCTTCTATTAATTTCTCAAGCGGAGTGCCGTTGAATAAAATCATATTGGACTCTTCTATTTTTTCGTTTTCCAAAACTGTTTCAATAGCTTTTATTTTTATCTTCTTCTCAGATAAAAAGGGCCTTAATTCATCAAGAACTTCTTTTAAAACATTTCCTGTCTGTGAGCAGCGCTCGCAGGTGTTATCGATATTTTCCCCGACATGCCTCCACTCAACAGTTAAAACTTTATCAGAATCTGCTTTGGAATTATCTTTACAGCAGCTTTGCCCGCATGTGCATTGTAAATTTTCTGGCATAATTTTTATTTTCGCCTCGTTTGATAAATTATTATAATACCACTTTAAACTATTCAATCAAATATTCATATTTTCTTAGTATTCCTTTTTTCTCTGACAATAATTTTGCAATATTTATAGCTGTTTGCAACAGATTGCTCTTTTTCTGATGCCTTTTTTCAGTTGAAATAAATGAAACACAAAAAAATAGAAAGTATTATTGCAAAACAATTATGATAAAATAACTCTCATTTCACATAAACCTAAAAACCCCATAAATTAAAAAAAACGGAGGTTTTATTCTGCCGCGAGAGCTTTCAGAAAAAGATATAATTATTCTAAGAAAGGCTGCACCCGAAACAGAAGGTATCCTGTGCAATGGGTCTGGAAACAGTTACCGCTCTATCTTTCCGCCGCTTGCTAATCATTATGCATCAGACCCTGATAATTTTGCCACTCGTCTTAAGAGAATAGATGATGAAGAGCTCTCATACCTGTGCGAACTAATAGGAGACGGAAGTGAGAGCCTTGGCTGCATTCCGCCGGAATATCTTGATGAACTGATAAATTTAATCAGGGAAAGACTTGGAGAGGAAAAAGCCCGGTTTGTCCTCAACTGCTATGCCGCCGACGGAGGTTGCGGCATCTGAATACAAAAGGGACAGTGTGAAGATTTTTTCTTCCCGATAAATAAATAAAAAATCTCTCTTAAATAATCTCTTAAAAAATCTCTTAAAAAATCTCTCTTTTAAAAGACATCACAGCAAAAAACGGCAGAACTTACCAAACTCCTAATATTGTTTTCAGTCAAGATTAATAATAACAAAAAATGACTCCGTCTGATGAAAAGATTTCCCCGGAAAAATTAAAAGAAAGTACTGCAAGACTTTCAATCCTCTCAAACAGTGCTCTTTTTACAATGAAATTAATAGTCGGAGTTTTAATAGGCTCTGTCAGTATTATCTCCGAAGCTATTCATTCGGCAATGGATCTTCTGGCCTCAGTTATAGCTTTTTTTTCTGTCAGAAAATCCGGACAGCCGCCTGATCATGAACACGAATTCGGACATGGCAAATTTGAAGACATCTCCGGTCTGATTGAAGCACTTCTAATCTTTATTGCCGCAGTTCTGATAATTATCGAGGCTTTATCAAAGCTAACAGGCGGAGAACATGAAGTTATTCCTTTTGAAATGCTGATGGCAGGAATTGCTGTTATGGGAGTTTCTGCGATTGTCAACTGGTTTATCTCACAAAAACTGATGAGAGTAGGAAAAGATACCGAATCAATTGCACTTGAGAGTGATGCATGGCATCTTCGAACTGATGTTTATACATCACTGGGTGTTTTTGCAGGTCTGATTCTCATTCAGATAACAGGAATTACTGCATTGGATTCAGTTATTGCAATCGGAGTTGCTCTTGTTATTTTAAAAGCCGCATATGATCTTAGCAAAAGATCAATTCTTGATCTTATTGACACAAGCATTCCTGAAAAGGATAAAGACCGGATAAAAGAGATAATCTGCGATCATTCTTCAGAGTACGCAGGTTTTCACGGTCTGAAGACAAGAAGGGCAGGTCCGCAGATATTTATCAACTTTCACCTGGTGGTTGCAGGCGATGTTTCTGTTCAGCAGTCTCATGATCTTACAGAACACATCGAATCAGACATAAAGTTTGAATATCCCAGATCAGTTGTTACAATTCATGTTGAGCCATGCAATAAAGGATGCAGCAGATGCGGTTCTTTTTGCAATTACAAAAAAGAAAAAAATTATTGATCTTAGTATTTCATCAAATTTTTTTTAAGAGGCTGATTTAACAATTTTTTTTTATTCCTGGCAGGAATCCTTCAAAGGCTTTCTAACCAGGAAAAGAGGTATCTGAATGTATGCCGCTTAAATGAGGCATAGCTCCTTAGTCAGATTTTTTTAAATTTTATAAATTCCTGCATTTATTATCCTTTGATCAACTCTTTAATCTCAGATACATCTGCAACCCTTCCGGCGACTTTTACCTCGCCGTCGATTGCAAGAGCGGGTGTAAACATAACATCCCTCTCCATGATTTCGGTTATGTCTTCCACTTTTACAATCTCAGCATCAACACCCGATTCAGAGACTGCTGTTTCAACATTCTTCATAAGTCTTTTGCATTTTAAGCATCCTGTTCCAAATACTTCAATCTTCATTTTTTCACCTGATTTTTAAATTAATATTCTCTTCCTATAAGAAGAAAAGTCCATACACAAATCCCGCAAATGCTGAAAAGACAATCACAAGACCGGCATAGACTATGGTCTTTTTCGGGCCCATTATCCTTGAAATCACAAGAAGTGAGGGAAGACTCACGCTTGGTCCTGAAAGAAGCAGTGCCAGTGCAGGACCGCCTGCCATAACACCTGATGTGTAGCCGAATGTCGTCCCGATTACCGGCACCTCCAGAAGGGTCGGCATATAAAGAATCGTTCCGACTATTGATGCAAGCAGGGTTGAGGCAAGCGAATTCGTTCCAAAGAACGGCCTGAATACCTCCGGCGGCAGGAAGAACGAGAGCATTCCAAGGGCAAATGTTCCGACAATCAGTATGGGAAAAATTTTCTTTGTTAGATCCCACGTCTCAAGTCCCCACTCTGAAACTTCGTCACGCTCAAAGTAGTATATCAAAAGAAACGCGACTCCAAGAGTAAGTGCGTAAATTACCGGGAACTTAATCATCCAGTCAGCCTGTGCTGTTCCGGCAATTAAAATTCCGACAAGGAAGACAAAGAATACAGGTATCACCCACTTCGGTTTCTCGGCATCGCCGACAACAGGTCCGGACGGCATCGCAGCATTCTTCTTTTTTGTATCGGCATCATGGGATTTGAAAAGATACGCCATTATAAGCCCGATAACTATTGCCAT
>JAEWWL010000075.1 GCA_023396365.1 Methanobacteriota archaeon | reverse complement strand
TTGCATCAATCTACGAGCGTGCAGGTATTATCAAGGGCAAGAAGGGTTCAGTTACACAGCTGTCAATTCTGACAATGCCCGGTGACGATATCACACACCCGATTCCTGACCTGTCAGGATACATCACAGAAGGCCAGATTGTGGTCAACCGTGATCTTCACAGGAAGGGTATTTACCCGCCGATCAACGTCATGCCTTCACTCTCACGTTTAATGAACCTCGGTATCGGACCGGGAAAGACACGTGATGATCACAAGAAGGTCTCTGATCAGATGTATGCAGGATACGCAGAGGGTGTAGACCTTCGCGGCCTTGTTGCAATTGTCGGAAAGGATGCATTATCAGAGCGTGACCAGCGCTTTTTGGAATTTGCGGATCTGTTTGAGAACAGGTTTGTCCGCCAGGGCCATGATGAGGACCGCTCTATTGCTGACTCACTCAACCTTGGCTGGGAGCTTTTGTCAAGCCTTCCGGAAGAGCAGCTTACACGTATTGACAGGGAACTGATTCAGAAGTATCACCCGAAATACAGAAAGAAGGAGTGATCTGGGTAAATGGCGCTTAAAGATGTAAAACCAACACGTTCGGAGCTAATCGATCTTAAAAAGAAGATTAAGCTCTCCGAACGCGGGTACAACATCCTCAAGATGAAGCGCGACGGACTTATCCTTGAATTTTTCAAGGTGCTCGAAGACGCAAAAAAGAGCCGCGGCGCTCTTGTCGAGGGCTATGACCGTGCATCCGCGATGATTGCGGTTGCAAACACGGTTGAGGGTTCAATCAGGGTTAAGGGAGCGGCGATGGCCGTTAAGGAAAACCCGCAGATCACCTTAAAGGAGAAGAATATCATGGGCGTTGTTGTTCCTGATATTGAGTCTTCTTCTGTAAAAAAGACTGTGACAGAACGCGGATACGGTATTTTAGGATCTTCGGCCGTTATTGATGAGACAGCAACAAGCTTTGAAGAGCTTGTTGAGGCTATCATTGAGGCAGCCGAGATTGAGACTACCATGAAGCGTCTGTTAGATGAGATTGAATCCACAAAACGCCGTGTCAATGCTCTTGAGTTTAAGGTTATTCCTGAACTTAAGCAGGCACGTGACTTCATTAAGATGAGGCTTGATGAGATGGAGCGTGACGAAATCGTCCGTCTCAAAAAGATCCGGGCCAAAACCCAGGCCAAATAAATTTTTTTCGGTTTTCCAAATTTCATTGTCCTGCTTTTCTCAGCTATTTTGATGCAAAAATATATTTTAATATAATATTAAATTTAAATTGATTTAATCTTGAAAAATTATTCATATTTTATTGAATTAAGACTTGGGCATGTCAGGTGGAGAGTTTATAGAAATATCAAATCTGTAAGTAAGGCATATCCAAAAAAAATTCATAGAGTGCCACATCTATCATTATACGGGCCTTTTATGATGAGAAGGGGGCACTCAATAAATGAAGTATATACTATTATCCGGAAATTATCCCTGGATTTTGATACTATTAATTACTCTATTGACGGATGGGATAGCAGAAAAACTGATAGTGGCCGTGTATTAGCTTATAAGATTGATGTTTCTCCGGAATTTCAGACATTTTGGGAGAATCTTAAAAGAGAACTTAACAGGATATGTGAACCTAAAAATGAGTTTGACAAAACTATTGGATTCTGGTCTCATATTACATTGGCTCATAAATTAACTTACTCAGAATATCTCGACATTTCAAAATATATTGGAAGGAAACTGAATTCAGTCGAAAAAATTGGAAGCATCTTTTGCAAAAAAAAATTAAGCAGGTCATCAAAAACATCTGCTGTAAATCCTCTTTATCTTGAAACAGATGCATTAAGATTGACCATTCTTGAAAATACAAAAATACATCGTGAATATGATTTTTTCAGAAAAGAATGGCTTGGGAGAAATGATGCATTAAATTCTAAACTATGGAGTTTGAGTCTTAAAAATTACAGATTAGTGAAGGGGTATGAAATTAATCGGCCAGACAATTCTGGTTTAGAGAAAAAGACGTTTTTAATTGGTGATCTCCATCTCGGTCATAAAAATATAATCAATTACTGTTCCAGACCTTTTCTTATGTCAGATGTCTGGGAAATGAATAATATTCTCATAAATAACTGGAATAATTGTATTAAAGATAATGATAATGTCCTTTTCCTTGGTGATTTGTGTTTAGGATCATATGATGAAGTGAAAAATTATGCCCTAAAATTAAACGGGAATATTACATTCATAAAAGGAAATCACGACAAATATCTTTATTCTGCGCAGAATGCCAAAAAAATCAATTATAACGGGAGAGAATACCTTCTTTTACATTATCCAAAGGAAGCTGTTGATTATAATGGATGGGTAATTCACGGGCATACACACAATAATAATCTTAAAAAATATCCTTTCATCAATGTAAAGGAAAAAACCGTGAATGTCAGTGTGGAAGTCACGGGGTACAGGCCTGTCGGTCTTGATGAAATTGACCGTTGCATTGATTCATGTATAAAAAGAGATGAAAATATGATTTTACGAATTTAATTTAGACAGATTAAAAATTGTATTTTTGGGAGAATTTTTTTCCACATATATTCCTAAAATCGCTTACTTAACACCCACGTAAAACGTAACCGCATCCCCGCAACCAAAATCCTCCTGAGTCAGAATATTCTCCTGAGAGGTTATACCTGTAAAACCGGCTCCTTTCAATATAGGTAAAAGATCAGAACACTCGTAGTAATGCGCCCGGAAATGGTATTTCTGACACTTCTCGGGTTCTGAAAAGAAAATTGATTGGGAAAATACCCTGGGATTTAAGCACTGGTGAATATTTGGTAGATTGATGGAATCATTATTGCTTATATTTTATCCATCGAATCTTTTGGCAGCTGCTTTATCATTCTGTCAAAATCGGATTCAATAATCCGTGTTTTATTGTAATTTTCATACTCTTCAAAGGCCTTCTTTTCAGCCTCCCTGCGGGAAACTTTGCCATAGTCTTCGAGGATTCTAAATTCATTAAACTCAAGAAATTTATCCACACTTTCAGCAAAACTTTCCATCGTGATTGTGTTTCTCTTTTCAACGATATTTTCAATATAGTCAAAGAATCCGGAAACAGTTCTTTCAAGCTGCTTTATCTCTGTTTCAGATAAGTAATTTTTGCCTACAATGGTATCTGATTTTAAAACTCTGCCATCAGGAGCATTTTTGCAGGTTGTCATTCCCATAAGCGGCTTTTTTGAATCGGCGTTTAGATAAATTATCTCAGCGGCGGTATGTCCGGTAATGGCATAATGAAATTTATCCTGAACGTGTGCATAAAACTGTTTAGTAATTTCTGATTTTGGGTCATAATCAATACTGCATTCCGCAAAAATATCCGTTATCTGCTGATAGATTCTGCGTTCACTGGCACGAATTGAACGGACACGTTCCAGGAGTTCTCTGAAATAGTCTTTTCCAAAGTACTGGCCGTTTTTAAGACGGTTATCATCCAAAACAAATCCTTTAATCATGTATTCTTTAAGCAGTTTTGTTGCCCATATTCGAAACCGGGTTGCTTTGGATGAATTAACGCGATAACCTACCGATATGATAGCATCGAGGTTATAATATTTTACATTGTAATTTTTTCCATCTTCAGCAGTTGTAAAGAAATTCTTTACAACTGATTTCTCCAAAAGTTCACCCTCATCAAAAATATTTTTAAGATGATTTCCTATATTTTGTTTAGTGGTTCCAAATAATTCAGCAATTCGTTTTTGAGGTAGCCAGATGTTTTCATTATGCAAAAACACCTCTACTTTTACCTCTCCGTCAGGGGACGAATATAATAGAAACTCGGTTAATTCATCACGGATGGATATTTGATTCTCCTTTTCATTATTTTGCATTGGTTAATCACCATTTATTTTACTGTCAAATCATCTTTTCCAATTTTGACAGGCCATTCCAATCCGAGAAATAAAGAGCTTATGCGAATATTCAAGGATCTTGGTATGGTTGAGCAGCTTGGTTCGGGTATGCCGCGTATTTTGAAGGTTTATCCAAAAGAGTGCTTTAAAATTAGTTCAAATTTTCTGAGGATTACACTTCCGATAGATAAAGATCTTCTGAATCGTATTCTTCTTCCTTCATTTCAAGAAGGCTTTTGTCATCCTGCAAAAGAGAATATTTCTCCCGGCATAACTGGGTATTTGATTCTGTTTGTTAAACCGGCTTTCGGTTTTGATGCCCTGACAGGAAATATAAAAATTTCCCTGAAAAAAAATCAGCATCAACAAACAGATATTTATCTTAATTTATCTAATTAAGCAAAAGGAAAGGATAGATGTGACGCCGGTTATAAAAACAGAGAATCTGATAAAGACTTACGGGGAGCTTAAAGCCGTAGATTCTGTAAGCCTTTGTGTTGAGAAGGGAACTCTTTTCGGGCTTTTAGGTCCAAACGGCTCAGGAAAAACAACAATGATTAAGATGCTCACCGGTCAGATAAAACCTGCATCCGGAAGCTGTGTAGTGCTTGGAATAAATCCCGTAACGGACGGAATCGGTGTCAGAGCCGCAGTCGGCATCATCCCCGAGCAGGAGACTCCGCCGAGCTTTTTAACATCTTCTGAGTATCTGGCCTTCGTTGCAAAAATAAGAAATATTAACGGAGCAGAGGAGAAGGCAGACTG
>JAEWWL010000064.1 GCA_023396365.1 Methanobacteriota archaeon | reverse complement strand
ATTGGAAAGAACGGCACTGAGAAAATAATTGAAAAAAACCTTGATCTCTGGGAGGCTGAAAAGTTCAAAAAAGCGGCAGAACACTTAACTGATTTATGCAGGAGGGCATATGATGACAAAAGAAGATAAACCTTTAATGCTTGCAATTAACCAGGTAGAATACTCAAACAGCCCTGACGGAACAATAATCCATATATTCGGCCGGGAAGAATCAGGCAAAGCACATCAGATAATTGTAACAGGATTTCGGCCGTATTTTTATGCTCCTGAAGATGAGGTAAAAAACAAAAGGCTTCCGGAGGGGGCAGAAGCTGATTTTTCAGAAAATTACATCTCAATCAGGGGAGATAAATTAGCAAGAATTTATACACCAAGACCAGGTGATGTAAGGGAAATGCGTGAGTCATTCAGGCATTATGAGGCAGATATTCCTTTTGCAACACGTTTTATGATTGACACCGGCTTAACCGGAGGAGTAGGGGTATATTCAGATATTGCCGACTATCATAATATTTCTGCAGCAGAGGTGAACGCTCCTGCAAGAATCTGTTTCATGGATATTGAATGCGAGGATGAAAACGGATTTCCGGATGCAAACAGGGAGATGATAAACTGCATCACCTGCTGGGACTCCTTTGATGAAATATATACGACATTCTTCTGGACCAGAGATAAAAATGCAGGCACTAATCTAAATCCTCTCTTTACAAAACATGAGCTTAAAATATTTCCATCGGAAAAAGAACTTCTTTTGGGGCTCTCAAAATACATAGCAGACAAAGATCCTGATATTTTGTCGGGCTGGAATTTTGTTGATTTTGATATCCCCTACATACAAAAAAGAATGGAAGTTTTAGGGATTCGTGAAGATGCCCTCTCAAGAATACCTGGTGCCGGTGCAAGAAACCCCACTCGCGGAAGGGCTCTATTTGATCTTTTAACAGCCTATAAAAAAATGCAGGGGGCAAGAAAAGAGTCATACAGACTTGATGCTGTTGCAGAGGATGAAATTGGCGAAGGAAAGATTCGCTACACCGGAACGATATCTGATCTCTGGAGAAATAGTCCGGCCAGACTTATTGAATACAACGTAAAAGATGTGGAGCTTTGTGTCGGCATCAACAAAAAGAATAATATTGTTGAATTCTACAGGGAAATCGCACGATATGTCGGCTGCCCGCTGGACAGGACATTAAACTCCTCAAATGTTATTGACATTTTTGTCCTGAAAAAAGCTTTTGGAAAATTTGTTCTCCCTTCCAAGGGATTTGCTGATGCAGAGGAGTTTGAAGGTGCGACAGTATTTGATCCGTCGCGTGGAGTTAAGGAAAATGTCGTTGTTCTTGATTTAAAGTCACTCTACCCGATGTGCATGATGACTATCAATGCCTCACCAGAGACTAAGGATGCAGAGGGAGAGCTTCATGCACCTAACGGAATAAGATTTAAAAAAGAGCCAGATGGTCTTACAAGAAGCATCATAAGTGATCTGCTAAAGGAAAGGGATGAGAAAAAAGCTCTCAGAAACTCCTTTGAATACGGTTCGTATGATTATGTTCTCTACGATCTTCAGCAGAATGTGCTTAAAGTAATTATGAATACCTACTATGGTGTAAGCGGCTATGCCAGATTCAGGCTTTATGACAGGGAAATCGGCTCTGCCGTAACATCTGTTGGAAGAGCGATAATCGAGCATACCAGACAGATTATCGAAAATATGGGATATTCTGTAATATATGGCGACACTGACTCCTGTATGATAAGGCTTCCAAAGATGGATAAGGAAAAAACAATTCAAACGGCATTTGAGATTGAAAAAGTATTAAATGAGAGTTATTCATCATTTGCAAAGGAAAAACTTGGAGCCGATGTTCATTTTTTCTCTATCAAATTTGAAAAAATCTACAGACGCTTCTTCCAGGCAGGCAGAAAAAAAAGGTATGCCGGATATATTGTTTGGAAAGAGGGAAAAGATATCGATCAGATAGATATTGTCGGCTTTGAGATGAAAAGAAGTGATTCCCCGCATATTACAAAGGAAGTCCAGAGCAGGGTAATGGAGCTTATACTAAAAGGATCTGATAAAGCAGAGCTTAAAAAATATCTTGGAGAGGTAATAAAAAAATACCGCAGAGGCGAATATTCACTTGAAGATATAGGTATTCCCGGCGGCATTGGAAAGGAGCTGGCATCATATGAAAATCAGGATGCACATGTAAGAGGAGCTCTTTATTCAAATAAATATTTAGGCACTGATTTTAAAAGAGGCAGCAAGCCAAAGAGGGTCTATATCAAATGCGTTACAGCAAAATACCCGCAGACAGATGTCCTGAATTTTGAATATGCAGATCAGGTCCCACCCGAATTTATAATTGACTGGGAGACGATGATGGAAAAAAGCATAAAGCAGCCTATATCGCGGATAATTGAAGCAATTGGAATGGACTGGAATGATGTTGATCCATCAAGAACAACTCTTTTTGATTTCGGGATGTGAAGAGCCTTGAAAATCCGCGGATGGGTTGAGTCAGACGGAATTGTTCTTACAGAATCTGAAATTGAAAAAATAATTCATGAAAATCCCAAAAAATTATCTGACTGCGGCGGGGAATTTTTAATTGAATGGAACAGCTGCATAGCAAGAGACAATCTTGGAATAATCCCAGGGGACTGTCCTGCAGGAAAAATTATCTGCAATGGCGAAGAAAAAGGCGTCATCAGTCCAAATCCCGGGCATCTTACTCTTGAAAAGGCGATTGAAAAAGCAGTAGGGTTAAGACAAAAGGACTGTGTGGTTGCATTCTCCGGAGGAGTTGATTCAGCACTTATTGCATTTCTGGCAAAAAGACCGTGCGTCACAGTAGGCATATCAGGCTCTCATGACTTAATCCATGCAAAGGATGTTGCAGAAAGCCTCGGACTAAAAGAGGCAAATTTTGTTGAAATATCCCCTGCAGATATTAAAAAGGCATTAAAAACAGTTTTAAGACTGATTCCCCTTAAAACTCCGGTTGAGGCTTCAATTGCTGCCACCCAGTATTTCATAACAAAATGGGCGCATGAAAACGGATATGAAAAAATTGTTGCGGGGCAGGGTGCAGATGAACTTTTTGGCGGGTATGCCCGTTATCTTGAAACAGACAGTATTGAAAATACTCTTAAAAAGGACTTTGAAGGCCTTGCAATGCAGGGGCAGCGTGACCAGGCAGTCGCTGAAAAAAACAACACATATATATCCTGCCCGTATCTTGATGTTAGAGTAGTGCGCGCTGCAAAGGAAATCCCGCCATCTGATATGGTGGTTGACGGCATTAGAAAGTACCCGTTAAGAAAGGTTGCTTCCCTGTATATGGAGGAGGAAATCGCTTTTTATGGCAAGAAAGCCATGCAGTACGGCAGTGGTGTCATGAAGGAAATACAAAAGCTTGCACGGGATAATGGTTATAAAAATTCGGTGCAACGGTACATAGATCACTTAGTTTGAGGTTCTTATAATAATGGTCTCTGAAGAAGAAGTGGAAGGCATTGCAAAACTTGCCGATATCTCAATAGATAAGGATAAACTGGCCGGCATTACCGGGCAGTTCAATAATATTTTAGATTATTTTGACATCCTTGATACTGTGGAATATGAGGAAACAGAAGAGGAGGAGCTTTTTAATGTCCTGCGTGAGGATGAAATCACACCATCTCTCTCACAGGCTGATGCCCTGTCAAATGCGGATGAAACAGAAGAGGGTTACATAAAAGCGCCAAAGGTGATGTGAGATGAAGGAATTCTGTTATAATGCTGAAGACAAAAACAATGCCTTCATCACAATCGTAAAAAATTCAAAATATAAAGACGGCAGTCTTTGCGGCATACCTGTTGCCGTAAAGGACAATATATCAACACAGGGCATACAGACCACATGCGGCTCAAAAATTCTTAAAGGCTATATTCCTCCATATGATGCGCACGTAATTGCTCTTCTAAAAAATGAAGGAGCCGTAATTGCCGGAAAGACAAACATGGATGAGTTTGGCATGGGAACAACAACAGAAAGTTCTGCATACGGCATTACCACAAATCCGTGCGACACATCAAGAGTCCCAGGCGGCTCATCCGGAGGAAGTGCGGCAGCGGTTGCTTCAGGCATGGTTTCAATGGCTCTTGGAACAGATACTGGAGGCTCTATAAGATGTCCTGCAGCCTTCTGCGGAATTGTCGGACTTAAACCAACATATGGCAGAGTCTCCCGTTTTGGTCTTATCGCATACTCAAACTCTCTTGAACAGATAGGCCCGATGGCAGCAAATGTGACTGATGCCTCCAGGCTTTTTGAGGTTATCTCAAAGCCTGACCCGCGCGATTCCACTTCCTTTAACAAACCATATTCACATACCCCCACAGCTGACATAAAAGGGAAAATAATCGGTGTTCCAAAGGAATACTTCGGAGAAGGGGTTGATGAAAAAGTATCCAAATGTGTCAGGGATGCAATCTCAAAATATGAAGACATGGGTGCATCAGTTGTTGAATGCTCAATTCCAACAATGAAATATGCACTTGCCGCCTACTATGTCACCTGCACAAGCGAGGCATCATCCAACCTCTCAAGATTTGACGGCGTAAGATTCGGCCCCAAAGTCAATGCTGTAAGAAGCTGGCATGATGAATATAGGGATTATAGAAAGGATAATTTTGGCGGGGAAGTCAAACGAAGAATTCTTCTTGGAACATTTGCTCTTTCTGCCGGATATTACGGAAAGTATTACGCCAAGGCAAAGGTTGCAAAGAACAATATCAGAAAGGATTTTTTAAGAGTCTTAAATGACGTTGACCTGATTGCCGGCCCAACAATGCCAAATATTGCATTTAAGATAGGTGAAAAAAGCGATCCGCTTGAAATGTACCTAAGTGATATACTGACAGTTCCTGCAAATCTTGCAGGTGTACCGGCAATTTCTGTACCATGCGGCACTGTTGACAAAATGCCTGTGGGTCTTCAGATAATCGGAAGGCACTTTGACGAGGAGTCAGTCATTGATGCTGCTTTTGCATTTGAACAGGAGGCACAGTGAAATGGCTGATACTAAGGATGTAAAAGATTTAAAGGTAATAATCGGCCTTGAAATTCACTGCCAGCTTAACACAAAAACAAAGCTTTTCTGCGGATGCTCAACAGATTACCGTGATGATGAGCCAAACACCCATGTCTGCCCGGTATGCCTCGGCCTTCCCGGCGCACTTCCGAGATTAAACAAGCAGGCAGTACTGTATGCTCTGAAGGTCGCAAAGGCATTAAACCTTGAAATTTCCAGCTACTCTGAGTTTTCAAGGAAGAATTACTTCTACCCTGATCTTCCAAAAGGCTACCAGATAAGCCAGTATGACAAGCCAATTGCTGTCAAGGGCAGGATGAGTGTAGATGATGATGAGGGCCATGAAAAAGAGATAAGAATCACAAGGATTCATCTTGAAGAAGACCCCGGAAGGCTTGTCCACAAGATTTCCCGCGACAGGGCAGGATATACCCTTGTCGATTACAACAGATCCTCAATTCCCCTCATAGAAATAGTAACCGAGCCTGACCTTTCCTCTCCAAAGGAGGCCAGGCGCTTTTTAAACAAACTAAGGGCGACACTCGAATATCTGGATGTATTTGACGGTGAAAAGGAAGGAGCAATCCGTGTTGATGCAAACATATCGCTTGAAGGGCATAAGCGTGTTGAGTGCAAAAACATCTCATCATACAAAGGTGTCGAAAAGGCTCTGACATTTGAGATAACAAGACAGAGAAACCTGATTAGACGCGGACAGGAAATTGTTCAGGAGACAAGGCATTTCCAGGAGGGAAAAGGAATCACCACCGGTTCAAGAAGCAAAGAGGATGAAAATGATTACCGCTACTTCCCCGAGCCTGACCTTAAGCCGCTAAAGGTTAAGGCATGGGCTGATGAGATTGAGCTTCCTGAACTTCCTGATGCAAGGCGTGAAAGATTCATAAGCCAGTATAAAATTTCCGCAAACCATGCAAAAACTCTTACAGGAGATCTTAAGGTTGCAGTATTCTACGAAAATATTGCCTCATGCGATCCTGTTCTTTCTGCAACAATGGTCTCGGATACACTTTTAGGTGAGCTTTACTACCGGGACATGAAGATAGACTCTGTCCCTTCAGACAATTTTAAGGATTTGATAGTTCTTTTAAAAGACAGGGAAATAACAGACAGGGTCTTTGTAGATGTCCTAAGGATTATGCTTGACCAGATTAAAGCCGGAGAGGAATGCGAAATGCCTTCAGACATTGTTGCAAGACTCGGACTTTCAAAGGGCAGTGATGATGAGTTTACTGACATCCTGAAAAAGATTATTCAGGCAAACCCTCAGGCTGTCTCCGATTACCACAGCGGAAAAGGTAATGCATTAAATTTCCTTGTTGGTCAGGTTATGAAAGAGACCAAAGGGCGTGCAGATCCAAAAAGCCTGAACAAACTAATAACCGACTTTATTGCCAAACTGGAGTGATTTTAAAATGCACCTTATTATAGCTGAAAAGAATATTGCCGCACAAAGAATTGCAGGTTTTTTAGCCGGCAGCAATAAAATTACCGCCGATAAGGACGGCGGTGTAAACTCCTACCATTTTAATGACTCTGTATCAATTGGTCTTCGCGGTCATGTGGTTGAGATTGATTTTGAAGAAGGCTACACCAACTGGCGAAGCGAGGTGCACACTCCAAGAACCCTGATTGATGCAGGGATGATTAAGAAAACAACAGAGAAAAAAATTGTATCTCTTATCAAAAAATATGCCAAAAAAGCCACTCTTGTTACAATAGCAACAGATTATGACCGCGAAGGAGAATTAATCGGAAAAGAGGCATATGAAATTGTCAGATCTTCCAACAAAGATGTTAAAATCAACAGAGCTATATTTAGTGCAATAACAAAACAGGAAATAATTAGTGCATTTGAAAACCCGACTGAAATTGATTTCAATCTTGCTGCCGCAGGAGAGACAAGGCAGGAGATAGACCTTGTCTGGGGAGCTTCATTAACCCGGTTTATCAGTATAGCCGCAAAAAGAGGCGGAAACAATATTTTAAGCGTCGGACGTGTTCAAAGCCCCACACTAGGAATGATAGTGGACAGGGAAAAAGAGATTGAGGCTTTTGTCCCTCAGCCTTACTGGATGCTTGGCCTTACCAGTGAAAAGAAAAAAGAAGAGTTTGAGGCAAGACATACAAACGGTAAATTCTGGAATTTTGAAGAGGCTGACAGGGCAAGACAGAATACAAAAGACCCATTTATTGTTGCAGATGTAAAGGAAGGAACCAAAAATGATTCCGCACCTACTCCTTTTGACACAACATCCTTCATTGTTGCCGCAGGACGCCTGGGCCTTAGCGCATCCAATGCAATGAGGATTGCTGAAGAGCTTTACATGAATGGTTTTATCTCCTATCCAAGGACAGACAACACAATTTATCCTCCATCCCTCGATCTTGAGACAATAATCTCTGAGCTTACAAAAACACCTTTTAAAAATGAGGCAGAATGGGTTTTGAAGAACAGGAGAAGTGAGCCGACAAAAGGAAAGAAGTCAAGCACAGATCACCCTCCTATTCATCCTGCAGGTGCTGCAAAACCTTCGCAGATGGATGAGCAGGCATGGAAGGTCTATGAACTTGTGTCAAGGCGTTTTCTTGCAACACTCTCGCCTGATGCAAAATGGAAGACTCTTAAAATCCTCTTCAATGCTGGAAAAGAGGAATACACTTCAACAGGACAGCGGCTTGAAGAGGAGGGGTACAGGCATGTATATACATACAGTCAGGCAAAAGACCAGATCCTTCCCGAGATGTCTTTGGGAGAAATCCTTCCTATAAAAAAAGTTACTCTTGAGGAGAAAGAGACCCAGCCTCCGTCAAGATATTCACAGAGCAAATTAATCCAGCAGATGGAAGAGCTTGGCCTCGGCACAAAATCCACAAGGCATGAAGTCATTGGAAAACTTGTCTCAAGGCGTTATGTTGAAGAAACTCCCTTAAAACCAACACTTGTCGGAAAAGCTGTAACCGAGACACTTGAGGAGTATGCCGGACTCATTACAAAACCTGATATGACCCAGACTCTTGAATCTCATATGGAGGATATAAAAAAGGGGTACAGGACAAAAGATACTGTTGTTGAAGAGTCCAAAAAGATGCTTCACCGTATTTTTGATGAACTTGAGGCAAACGAGGAAAACATCGGCGACGAAATAATGAACAGAACTGCCGAGGAGAGAATAATCGGCAAATGTCCTGTCTGCGGCAGGGATCTCATGCTCAGAAGTTCAAAAGGAATGGCACAGTTTATCGGTTGCACCGGATATCCCGACTGTTCATTCAACATTGGTCTTCCTTCAGCACAATGGGGAAAAGCAATCAGGGAGGATAAAATCTGTGAGATTCACGGATTAAATTACATAAAACTGATTAGAAAAGGATCAAGGCCATGGGATATCGGTTGCCCTCTCTGCAGTCATATTGACTCCAATCTTGAATCCGTCAGGCTTATGCCGTGTATAACCGATGAGATTGTTGTCAGACTGCATTCAGCCCATATCTATTCGGTTTATGAAATTGCAAATATGAATCCATCACTGCTTCAGGAAAAACTGGGCATAGATGCAGTACTTTCTGAAACAATTAAAAAAGATGCTGAAGATATCTTGGAGCTTTTAAGAAAGAGATCAGAGCTTAGAAAATTTGTAAGAAAAATTATTCCACCCAGAAGAGGAAGAAGCCATGCAAAGGTCTTAAACGCAATTATTGACTCAGGAATTAATGATATTGCAGATCTTTCAAAGAGTGATTCTAAAACTCTTCAGAAAATGTTTCTAAGCGAGCAGGAGGCGCAGGCGCTTTTATATGAAGCAAAGAGCATCCATAACAAAGAACTGCTGAAAAGTTACGGCATCCCTGCTGTAAGCCTTAAAAAATACATGGATGCAGGATTCATTTCACCGGAGGATTTCTGCTATATCCACCCTGCATATCTGAGTATAAAGACAGGAATTAATATTGAGACGGTATACAAACATGCTGAAATGGCCTGCAGGGCAAGAGGTGTAATCCCTCCTGCAAAGATAAGCAAAAAGGCATTTGAAGCAGGAAAAGATGAACTTCTAAATATTAAGGGGATAGGTGAATCAATAGTTGAAAAACTTTTATTCGCCGGAATTACAGACATTAAAGGGTTGAAAAAGGCTGATTTAAAAGAACTGATGCACAAGACCGGATTGTCAGAGGAAAAATTAGGAAAAATACAGGCAGAGTGCTGATTACAGGAAGATATTATGAGAGATGACTGGAAGAACTGGAAGCACATAACAAAACTCGATCCCGACAAGGAGATGCCAAAAGAGTCTGTTGAGGACATTGTTACAAGCGGCACTGACGCACTTATGCTGTCAGGAACACTTAATGTTACAAAGGAAAATCTTACCTGCCTTCGTGAACAGGTAAGAGAATACGGTGTTCCCATGGTAATAGAGCCTGCTGATCCAAGCGGAGCAATATTTGATGGTGTTGAAGGCCTTTTTGTTCCAAGTGTTCTCAATACCCCCGATCCTTTGTGGATTGTCGGAAAGCATGAGTACTGGGTCAAAAAGGATAAAAACATAAAATGGGATATGGTTGTTCCTGAAGCATATATTGTTTTGAATCCCGAATCCTCCGTTGGAAGAGTTACAAAAGCAGTGTGCTCTCTTTCTTCAGAGGACGTCTGTGCCTATGCTTCTGTTGCAGACAAATATTTCAGATTCCCTGTTGTATACATAGAATACTCCGGCACATATGGAAATCCTTTGATAGTAAAGGCAGTCTCTGAGACTGTTGAAGAAGCCCTTCTCTATTACGGCGGCGGCATTAATTCAAAGGAAAAAGCGTCTGAGATGGCAAAATATGCAGATGCAATCATTGTCGGCAATGCTGTTTATGAAAAGGGTGCAAAAATTCTCAAAGAGACCGTTAGTGCTGTTCAATAATGCCTGATATAGAAATTGTTCTTTGTGAACCTATTTACGAAGGAAACATAGGCTTTGCAGCAAGAGTCATGAAAAACTTCGGTTTTTCCAATCTGACTCTTATAAACCCTCCGGAAATAGGAGATGAGGCTATCGCCCGCTCTTCTCATGCAAGAGATATTTTAAAGAGCGCAAGGCATGTGAAATCGTTGGAAGAGGTTATAGACAAAAGCAATGTCCTTGTAGCTACAACAGGAGAATTATCAAAAACTGTCACAACGTCAATGAGGATGCCATATTATACCCCTTCAGAACTGAGGGGTATAATTGAAAACATCAATGGGCGTGTTTCAATCATTTTCGGTCGCGAAAACTGGGGCCTTTCAAATGAAGAAATTTCAAAGTGCGATATTATCTGCACAATCCCGACATCCTACATTTATCCTATCGTAAATATCTCACATGCTGTCGGAATAATTGTATATGAGCTTGCCTCTCTTCCGAGAGGCGAGTACCCGGTTGCTTCAAGAATTGAAATGGATACACTTTATGAGCATTTTGACAGTTTTTTGGATACTATCAGCCATCCTGATTATAAAAGAGACAATACTCTTGTTATGCTAAGAAGAATTCTTGGAAGGACTGCACTCACAACAAGGGAGGCCTCAACAATTCACGGCCTTTTAAGAAGAGCAGAATACATGATTAAAAATATCCCTGAAGAAGAAAAGGAATAAAATTTATCTTTTCATAAACCCTGGATTTTTTCTAAAAATAAAAGATTTCTTAAAGGCAGGGACTCTTCTGTTTCATAACACAAAAAAAACAGAATTTTTTATACATCCAAAATATTGAGTCAGCATAACAAACATCTTATCTTCATCAGGCTGCGGGACTTTTTTAAAAGATCATATTTTTATCAGGAAATTTTAACCAATAATCATGCTAATATCTGATGGTTAATATGATTCTTGTAGACTGGCAGATCAAAGACCGCATCGAAAGAGGGTTTATAGGGATAAGTCCATACGACTCAAAGTTTATACAGCCAAATTCGCTTGACATACGTCTTGGCAGCCATTTTGTATGGTATGAAAAGAGTGATGACTTAATAGATCCTTATGATGGAAACTCCATATCCTCGCATGTATCTGAAAAAAATGCTGATTATATAGATATTAATCCGGGAATGTTTGTTCTTGCAGAGACACTTGAAACAATCACCCTTCCGGACAACATTGTTTCAACAATCGAAGGCAAAAGCAGCATTGCCCGTCTTGGAATTACACTTCACCAGACCGGCGGCTGGATAGATGCAGGATTTTCAGGAACAATTACCCTGGAGATTGCAAATGTCAACCAAAGACCAGTCCGCCTTTATGCGGGAATGCCTGTCGGACAGCTCGTATTTTATACAACAGAGCGTTCACTTCATCCTTACGGCTCTAAAGGCGATGCAAAATACTTAAACCAGAAGAATGCAACACTCTCACGCTACCATGAAAATAAAAAGCAGGATGCACTGAGATAACGATAACCTAAATACAAAAAAAACCAATTTCTAAGGACACCGGAGACATTAAAAATGCGACTTCTGTTAATTCATTCAGACAATATAACATACATTGCACAGAAAAAAACCCCTGTTGCAGAGGAAGAGGTAATACTTGAAGACTCACTGGATGAGGCACTTACAGTATTCTGCGCCGTTGAGTCCGTTGATGAGGACAATATTCCATACATCATCGCAAAGGCAAAAGAAGAAATAACTGACACTGCTGGAAAGCTTGGAGTCAGCAATATTATGATTTATCCATATGCCCACCTTTCAAGTGATCTCTCAGAACCAAAGACTGCTGTAAAAGTCCTTAAAGGCATTGAAGAGGCATGCAAAGAAGATAAAAACCTCACAGTAAAGCGTGCGCCGTTTGGATGGTATAAAGCATTTACCATCTCATGCAAGGGCCACCCGCTGTCAGAGCTTTCAAGAACAATTGTCCCTGAGGATGCCGCAGAAAAACCTGAAAAAAAGCAGATAGTTCATAATTTCTTTGTTCTGACACCTGAGGGTGAGAAAAAGGACTACAAAGAGTATGCAGATGACTCGCCCTTAGGAAAACTCATCAAAAAAGAGACAGGTATGGGTGTTGAACAGGGCGGAGACCCTCTTCATGTCGAACTTATGCGCTCAAAGGAGCTTGTGGACTATGAGCCTCTTTCAGATGTGGGGCACCACCGCTGGATGCCAAGGGGAAAGATTGTGCGTGATCTCCTCTCCGACTATGTCTTAAAACTTGTTCTGGACTATGGCGGAATGCCGGTTGAAACTCCTGTCATGTATGACCTTGGAAACAATGCTATCAACGAGCATGCGGCTAAATTCGGAGAGAGACAGTACAGGTTCAAGTCAGGAAACCGCAGCATGATGCTTCGTTTCGCAGCATGCTTTGGAATGTTTTCAATTATGCATGACATGCACATCTCTCCTAACAATCTCCCGATGAAGATGTATGAACTCTCAACATACTCCTTCCGCCATGAGCAGAAGGGAGAGTGCATCGGCTTAAAGCGCCTGCGTGCATTTACAATGCCTGATATGCATTCAATGTGCGCTGATATGGCCCAGACCTTAGAATGTTTTGAAGAGCAGCTTTTAATCGGGTGGAAGACAGGTAAGGACTTTGAATACCCGCTTGCAGGAGTATTCCGCTGTACAGAGGATTTTTATAAGGAAAACGAAGACTGGGTCAAAAAAATTGTAAAAATGTCAGAAGCGCCGCTTCTCATTGAGACACTTTCTGATCGTGTTCACTACTGGATTGCAAAAGTTGATCTTGCAGCAATTGACGGCCAGGGAAGACCTATTGAAAATCCGACTGTCCAGATAGATGTCGAAAGCGCGAAGCGCTTCAATATCAGCTATTACAACACTAAAAACGAGCTTGTATATCCGCCTATCATCCACTGCTCACCAACAGGATCAATAGAGCGTGTCATATGCGCTCTTCTGGAAAACACAGCATCACAGCAGGTTCCAATGCTTCCGGTATGGCTCTCGCCGACACAGGTCAGGGTTGTTCCTGTTGCAGAGCGCCACCTTGAATTTGCAGAAAAAGTCTGCCTGGAGATTAATGAATCAGGCATCAGGTGTGATATGGATGATAGAGAAGAAAGCGTGGGTAAAAAGGTACGAGAGGCCGGAATGGACTGGGTTCCATACGTTGCTGTTGTCGGCGACAGTGAAACTGAGTCTGGAAAACTCACAGTCACCATAAGAAAAGAGTCTGAGCCAAAAAAGCCTGTAAAGACTGAGTGCACTGCACAGGAGCTTATAGAACGCATTAAAGAGGAATGCAGAAAAAATCCGTCAAGACCTCTTTACACTCCAAAGAAACTTTCTATGAAGCCAAGATTCATCTGAATACTATCTTTTTTTTATTATAACAAATACAAGCCGATTATCTTAAATCCAAAGAAGATGCATTTTTAAAAATCCAATTAAAGATGGTGAAATTTATGGGTAAAGATATCATTGGAAAAGCATTTTCCAGTACTGGCGAGGGCTTCGTCGGCAGCTGGATGAAATGGATTTTATTAATTGTCTGTACGATTATTCAGGGAATTACATTTGGAATTGTTCCTCTTTTAAACGGATATTTTGTAAGGATTTTTTCAGAGAACGAAAAGGCTCCCGAGATTGATCAGTGGGTAAGGCTTTTTACTGACGGATGGAAATTCAACATTGTCTGCTTATTGTATATGATTCCGGCAATAATTATTGCAGTTGTATTCGGTCTTTTTGCTTTTGTTCCTGCTGTCATGGGATTTGCAGCAACCGGAAATGCTGATGAGCTAATGGCGATATTCGGCATATTCACCGGCCTTGCAATTACCGGTGTTGTAATGCTTTTAATGGCTCTTCTGATGTTTATGGGCCTTGTTCGTCTTGGAAAGACAAATAAAATTGGAGAAGCATTCAACTTTGGAGCAATTACAAAACAGATCAGCAATGGTGCAGGATGGCTTGGCTATATCGGCTACTGCATAATTCTCTGGGTATTAATAGTAATCTATGTAGCTGTAATCTCACTATTATCAGTGATTCCCTTCCTCGGCATTATACTTGGGTTTATTCTCACACCACTTGTGTATGTGTTCATTGCATATTACCTGAAGAATATTTACGAAGCAGGAAACTAAATCCAATAATTTTTTTTCTGACTGATAATCAGGATTGAATTATCAGCAGATTTTCAATTAACCAAATGCTTTAAAAAAGAGCGCTTCTTATTAAAAATAGTTCAGTAAGAGAATTAAAAAAAAAGTAACAAAATTATTCTTTGCTGTAAAGGCATCCCTGGACATCCTGTCCGAGTTTTCCAATCGCATCAGACCTGCATCTCTGGCAGTGCCGCATCTGTTTTACATAGGGTGAGCATTTATCCTGCATCGCCTTTTTCTCGGCATGAGTCGGCGGAGTTATATCCTTAAATTTATACTGTGGAATTACCGGTATCAGGTTGAAGGTAAAAACACCCATTTCTCCGGCTTTTTTTGCAATATCAACGATATGATGATCATTTACACCGGGGATATAAACCGTATTCACCTTGACAAGCATTTTTTTATCAACAGCCATTTTTATTCCCTTAAGCTGCTGTGAGAGAAGTTTTTCTGCTGCTTCGCGCCCGTGAAGTTTCTGCCCCTCCCATTCAACAAAGGAATAAATCTTCTCGCCTATTGCAGGATCTACTGCATTCATTGTAACTGTCAGATTTCCAACATCATACTTTTCAAGTTCATCAATCTTTTCAGGGAGAAGAAGACCGTTTGTACTGAGGCATTTGATTGGTGTAGGGTACTGCTCCTTCAAAAGCTTAAGCGTCTCAAAAGTCTCCTCGTTTGCAAGAGGATCACCTGGCCCTGCAATTCCGATTACTTTTATGTACGGAAACTGATTAAGCGCTCTGCCTACAAGTTCAAGCGCTTCCTGTGGTTTTAATACCTGACTGCAAACGCCAGGGCGGCTTTCATTCACACAGTCAAAATCTCGAATGCAGTAATTGCACTGTATATTGCAGCGGGGTGCAACCGGCAGGTGCATTCTGCCTGCAGTATGACATGCTTTTTCACTGTAGCACGGATGATCCTGTATTTTCCTGAGCTGTTCAGGATCATAAGGAATATCTTCGCCGGCTACCTTCGCTGTCGGGTATTCATTTTCGGCCATATTTATCTTACAATTTAGATTGTCCTTCTTACTAAAAAACATAACCAAAAAGACCAATCTTTTAATATTATTCTGTCAGAGGAGATATTATGAAAAAAATTATTTTAATAATTATCATAGTGTTTATTTTCCTTACAGCCTTTTCAGGATGTATGGGAACTGACAGCAGATTAACAGAAGATACAACGGAAAATACCATATCCCCACAACAGGAAAAGACAGCACCATCAGAGCCCATAATAATTAAAGATGCAAAAATTCCAAACGAGGTTTTAATTATGCATTCTGCTGTCCCTGTCAATGACAATACTGCTCTTTTAATTCATTACACTCTTGACTCGTCAAAGACAAATCCTTCAGATTATGAAAAAGGATGGAAAATTACTGTTACTGCATTTGCATACAATACTCAGGATATGCCCGGATTTAATCCTTCAGGAAGTCAGGATGTAAGAAATTCAAATGTTCCGTACCAGTCCAGAAATATTCATGTCTACTCCAAAAATGAATACTCTGATAAAATTGAAATTTCAACCTCTCCGTCCGGTCAGAAGATAGACCCGCAAAAACCCTACAATTACGGAATTGTTTTTGCAATCCAGTAAGAGAATAACAATTCGATAATCTTTTTTAATTATAATCCATGTTAGATATATGAAATGGTTATTTTCAATTCTTGTTCTGGCAGCACTGATGACAGTTCTTTCGGGATGTACAACTGACAGCCAGGCAGTAGCAGATGTAACACCATCGCCTGCTGAAACATATGCCACTCCTGTTCCAACAGAAGAATCCTACGTCGTTACTTCACCTGTTCTTGTAAAAGATGAGGATATTTCATCAACAAAGATCTCAGTCACTGCAACAGAAGGCGGAAGCAGTCTTTTAGTTACAGTAAAATTTGACAGTACAAATACCTTTGGTACAACAGGTTCTGGATATAAGATAATGTCCACAATTTTTGCATACAATTATGATGATGTTTCACCATCATTCAACCCTAAAACAAAAGATGATATTATTGCAGCAGGAATTCCCTTTAAAAGAGTTATGACAACACTTTACCCAAACAATGTCAAAAATGCAATCGCTGATCTGCCGGGAGAGTCAACACAGGGTAAACTTGCTACAGACAGAGAATACAATTACGGAGCAATAGTTGATCTTGAGGATACTACAAACTAAAATTTAGAAAAAATTGAATATGAATTAAAAATTACATGATATGATAAAAAAGGCATCAGAACTTGAAGAATCAGAGTCAGGAGTTGTTGAAAATATCTCCGGGTTTAAACCGGAGCTTGAATGTATGGGTATTTCAAAGGGCTGCAAAATAGCAGCAGTATCAAAAAAATGCGAAAAAGTTACAGTTATCTCAGAGATCAGCACAACGGCCTCCAAAATAATTATTTTAGATGAGGTTGCATCAAAAATATCTGTAAATACTTCAGATTTACAAAAATAACCATTTATCAAACGTTTCTTAAAAATTATTTCAAATGCGGGATTTTATAAATATCCCTATTTTAAAAAGAGTGACTACAACCCTTTTAGTATCAGTGGGTCATGCCTGAAAACCGTTAATTCAGGCTTCTTTTTACTTTCTACAAAGGGCTCTGAATAGAGATCCTAAATACCTGCAATACGTGGATTTTACATCAGATAAAGGCCAGAAAGCACCGGTTTAACGGGCCGCTATTGCCATTGATTTTCAGACGATGGTTATATCATATGAGGTGATGATAGCCATACTCAGGGCTTCTATGAGGATGTCAATACAGATGATTCTGAAGGGATAATCACTATATTTAAGCATTGCTTTACAATTCATTACAGATTTAAAGCAGAAAACTCAAAGTGACCAAGATCAGACCAATCTATATATTGTTTATTACAAGTAGTTTTTCCTCAGTCATTTCTTCTATTGCATATCGCGGCCCTTCTTTTCCTGTCCCGGACATTTTTATGCCGCCATAAGGCATTACATCCACACGAAATGTAGGAATATCATTTATTATTACTCCGCCGGCTTCAATATTTTTAAAAGCCTGCATTATATTTCCTATGTCTTTTGTGAATACTGCTGTCTGAAGCCCGTATAATGAATTATTAGCATACTTTATCGCCTCATCAATATTTTCATACGGTGCTATTGTTGCAGCAGGCGCAAATATCTCTGTTGAATTTACCGCCATCTCAGGAGATGCATTTTTTATGAGTGTCGGATATATCAGATTTTTATCAGATTTGCCGCCGCATATAATTTCTGCCCCCATATCGCGTGCCTCATTTATTTTCGCCATCGCATCAGATGCCGCTTTTGAAGAAACAACCGGACCCAGGATTACTCCTGATTTTTCAGGTGAATCCGGCAAAATATTTTCAAATTTTTGTTTTAATGAATCCAGCAGTCTTTCATAAACATTTTTGTGAGCGAAAATTCTCTGAACAGAGATGCAGACCTGGCCAGCATTGGCCAGTGCTCCTCTGGTTATTCCGGATGCTGCCAGTTCAATGTCTGCATCCTCATGAACAATAACCGCTGCTGTTCCTCCAAGCTCAAGGCTTACCTTTTTTCTGCCTGCAGCGGATTTTAAATGCCAGCCAGCATCAGGACTCCCTGTAAAGCTTAAATGGGCTATTCTATCATCAGCTGCCATTTTTTCAGCCGTATCCGAGCTGCATGGAAGAACACTTACTGCCTTTTTTGGATATCCTGCTTTTAATATCAGATGTCCCAGAAGAAGTGCTGATAACGGTGTTTTTGACGCCGGCTTTAAAATAAATGAATTACCTGCAGCAATTGCAGGCCCTGTCTTATGACAGGCAAGGTTAAGCGGATAATTGAATGGTGTAATTGCAAGAACAACTCCTATTGGAAACCTTTTCGTAAATCCAAAATGATTTTTGCCCTGCGGTGTTCTGTCAAGAGGAATAATATCTCCGCCTGCCCTCACAGATTCCTCAGCAGATATTTTTATTGTCTCGACAGCCCTTTCAGCCTCTGCCTTTGCCAGGTCACGGACTTTTCCGCCTTCTTTTATAAGAATTTCAGTGAATAAATCTATGTTTTTTTCTATCTCTCCGGCCAGATTTTCAAGAATGCTTCGCCTTTCATATGGCTCAAGCTCTTTTGATGCAGAAAATCCCTCTACGGCTGAATCTACTGCATCTGAGGCATCTGAGGCTGAAGCAAGGCATACAGATGCAAATACATCTCCTGTGTAGGGATATTCAATCTCAAGAACATTCTGGCTTGTGAGATATTTTCCCCCTGATATAAAGGCGAAAGGTTCACCTGCATAATTTTTAATATCGTCATTTATACCTGAGAACAAATTCCAAAAATCCTCCAAAATTTTATCATCAGTCATAATACTTAGTAAAGCACAAAAAGTAATATATCTTTTTTTAAAAAAAAGAAATTAATTTATCTGATTCATGAATTCTTTTCATCCCTGCTTATTTCATAAATCTTACTGATATTTTTTTAAAACCGTTTCAATAAGGTAATAGACTATGATTGTTGTAATTACCATGATAAAAAGTGAATATGGAAAAACATCATAGATTCTTCTTGCAAGG
>JAEWWL010000042.1 GCA_023396365.1 Methanobacteriota archaeon | reverse complement strand
GAAAAATTCTTTTGATATTGACAAAATGGGCCTGTTGAGATTCGAACTCAAGATCTTCGCCGTGTAAAGGCGACGTCATAACCAGCTAGACCACAAGCCCCTTAGAATTGTGCTTTACCATATTTGTCCTGTTGATTATTAAATATGTTGGATTTGTTCTGCGGCTATAAATCAGCCTCCCTGACAGGGAAAAAAAATTAAAAATAATTTTACTCAAATTTAAAAATCAAAACATAAAAAAACAGAATGTTTTTAAAAAAAATCGTAATATTAATCAAAGATTCAATTTAAAATTCCGTACCAAATATTACAAAGCCGCTGGGGGGACTTGAACCCCCGGCCTGCTGATTACGAATCAGCCGCTATACCGCTAAGCCACAACGGCAAAAAATAATCTGCTTTCAGTATAATTTGTATTTAAAAATTATAAAGCCGGCGGATAATAAATCCAAAACCGCCAAAAATTATTCTTTGATTTAAGAATATCCGCGGATTGTGAGACTCATCTCAGGGTCGGGTCTGGACTCCAAAGCGCCTTTTATCTCCCCGAATTTAGCTTCATAATCAGAAACAGTCTTTGACAAAACTTCTGAAAAATTCTTTGCATGCTTTGGGCTTATAGATACAATTGCCTTTGCCCTTGCATGATTTGTTCCCGGAATTTCATGTAGGAAAACAAATGTGAACTCATCATCTTTATATGCAACCTGAATCCTGTTTGAATAAACAGGATCAAGATCGGGAGGAAGATTTACTGCAATTTCGCGTTTTTCCATATCATAATATTTATCTTGGAACAGATAAGGATTTTTTATATTAACATGAAAAGGATAGAATAATGGATTCATTAAGCATCTCTTCAGTTGTTTCATGCCATATCTGCCCAATCAGATTCATTCTTGAGCAGAACAGCAAAAAAAGAACTGAACCAGTAAATTACACAATTGCCAAACAGATATCATATCACCTTGGCGGGGAGATTGAAAATGATACAATCTGGAATGAGATAACAACGATAAATCCTGAGATAACATCTGAAAATTATGAATTATATTCATCCTGGGCAGACAGCTGCAAAAATACATCATGGCCAAGAGCCTCTCAAAATGATATTCGGGTGTCATCACAGGCTCTTGGAATTCACGGGGTTGCTGATCGCTGTTTTGACTCCCCGCCTTACATTGCACTGACAAGACTTGGCAGTGCACCAAAAGCAGGAATCTACAACGCTGACAGAGTCCGCTGTGCATGCTTCTCAATCTGTGCAAAAGAATCTCTTGGAATAGATGCTTCGGAGATAATCCTTGAATACATACCCTCAGCAGTTTCAAGAGTCTGCAGGGTATCACCGCGTGACAGAAGAGAGGCTTTGTCAGCAATAAAAACTGCAAGAAAGATATTATCCGGCCACATACCATCAAAAAGCAGATCAATGCCCTGCAGCAACTGCTATCTAAAAGACAAATGCTCAAAAGGTCCGGTCAGATTATCGGAAATACTTGATGAATAATTTCAAAGATTATAATCAAAAAAATATATACCTAATTATCGCTAACAAAATGATGTTTATGGAGGTTATATTTCATGGTCAACAATGATTTCAAAAAAATGCAGATTATTGCTTTTGCATTATTGGTAATATTTTTTGCATTCTCTGCGGGCTGCACAGGTTCAGAAAACCCGGCTCCTGCACAGTCAGGACAGCAGCAGACAGGCGATGTTCAGAGCTCTTCTGAAACCGCATCAAAAACATCAGTAACTGCTGTTCACAACTCAAAATTAAAAGAGTTCCTCCCGACTGCAACCAACAACTGGGAAAGCAGCGATGCCTCAGGTTTCCAGATGGATACAGACGAATTTTCATGGAGCTGGGCATCCAAAACCTACACTCAGAAGCTTGGCGGAGAAGCAGTTGTTGATGTAATCATACAGGATACTGCTGGTGAATATGTCGGATACATGGAATCATGGGACACCAACATTGAAGTTGAGACACCTGATCTTACAATGAAAAAGACAACTGTTCAGGGATATCCCGGATGGATAATAAACGACAAGACTGAAAATGAGATTGCACAGATAGTAAACGTAAAAGACAGATTCTTTGTCTACACAGCTGTCTCAGACGGCAAAGAGGATTATCTTACGGTATTTAACAACCAGCTGAATTTAAAGGGCCTTTCAGCTCTGGCTTAAAAGTTTAACCATTTAAAACAGTATTTTTTTTAAAAAGAAATATTACTGTTTTTCTTCAATAAAAGTTTTGGATATTATATATTCGCCTTTTGCTTCCCTTGTTGTTCCGACAATCAGCCATTTTTCACCACCGTTCTCCTCCACAACCCCGCATGCCTCGATAATCTCACCTTTAAGAGCCTGCCCGCTGTATGTATGAGTAAATGAAAGCACTTTTGAAATTTCAGGATGGGATATTTCATAAATGGCAGGACTGTCAAAGGCAAGCGAGGCATCTGTAACTTTGGCCTCAATGGTTTTTTTTCCGGCTGCTTTTCCTTTTGAAATTCTGACAGAGTTTAAATTTTCATAGCCTCTTGTATAAAGAAGATCAAAATATGTTCCATCAATTTCTCCTCTGTTCCACTTGCGTTTTTCGTGAAGAACAAAGGTTTCATAATCAATCTCAGGCACACGCTTATTGTAGACCTTATCCCACATCTCTTCTGAAAGTGATGAGATCTTTTTCTCTTTTACAGCCCTTATAATATTTTTTTGAGCCTCAAACCAGAAATCACCATAAACAACCATATCAATATCGGAAGACTCATTTTCAAGGCCGCAGAGAAGAGAGCCTGTGCATCCGTATGTACCCGGCGGAACCCCAAAAATACTGCATAATTTCTGAACTCTCTTATCCCTCGCACTTATTTTGTTTATCTCTTCATCGGGCTTTAAAATCCTCTTTATATCCTCATGAGGAACGCGGTGGACAACATCCAGATATTTTGGTTTATGCTTTTTTATGTACTCAAAAGCAGGCTCAAAGTCATATTTTTTGTATCTTACTCCATCCAAAGAGATTCTTTCACCGTCTTTATCAGGAACATATCTTAAAACACAACCAGCTTTTTTCTCATTATCATATGACGATACAGCATAAAGACAGCCGTCCCTGTCTTCTATAAAATCTCTTAGTCTGATTGCTTTCATAATTCAGAATTCCGTGTTTTATTATATTTTGCCACAGTTTATTGAAATTTAATCTCTGTTAAAATATTGAATATATATCTTCACTCACCGGCAAGGAATCTGCCTATCTCTTCCAGTTTTGATCCGGGACGGATAATCTCTCTTCGCGTCAAATCAACAACAGTACTTGGAGTCCCGGGAAGAATGCCCCCGTCGATAAAAAGATCATATACAACAGTAACTTCACTAAATTCAACGGGATCCTTTCCGCCTGAAATATTTGCGCTTGTTGAGGTTATCGGAGCATCGAAACCGGCTATTATCTCACGGGCAGTCTCATTGGCAGGAATTCTTATTCCAATATATCCTGTCCCTCCTGTAAGAATAGCAGGCAGACAACGGTTTGCCTTAACAACAGCTGTAACCGGCCCGGGCAGGAATTTTTCCATAAACTTCTGCTCAAAATCCCCCATATGGGTTATTGCAAGGGCCATATCCAGATCACATACTGCAACCGAAATCGGATTTGAAAGAGGCCGCTTTTTAACCTCATATACTCTGTGAATTGCATATTCAGAAAAAGCATCACAGCCAAGACCATAAACCGTCTCAGTCGGATAAACAATCAGACCATCCCTGTGCAGAACAGATACAGCCTCATCAACCTTTGATCTCAAAATTCCCTACCTCTTACTCGGCTTATGTTAAAAACTGCAAGATCACTGGCATGCATAACAGCAAAAATACCTGCCTGAATAGGGTCAGTGACCACAAGGTCTGCATGTTTTGGAACACTCCCCGCCATATTCAGAGAAATTACAGGAATTCCCGATGCACGTATTTTATCAACTGAATCGGAGATTTTTCCACCCATAAGTGATCCGGCAAGAACCAAAACAGCCACTCTTGGAAGGCGGCATACAGCATCAATTGTTGCTGCAAGATCTTTTTCGCCGACAAGCGGAATAGTATCCACAGATATTCTTTCACCGCGGATATTATGGCGGTCTGCCTCATTTACAGCACCCAGAGCCACCTGTGCCACCTGTGCACCGCCGCCGATTATAATAACTCTTTTTCCAAATATCTTTGAAAGAGGCTGATATGTTTTTACAGAGTGAATTGCTGATAATCCTGATAGATCAGCAGACAACGATTCAATGTCATCCACATTCTCAAATTCAAAATAAATAAAAGAATTTCCCTTCTCTTCACCTGCAGGGAGAACAGATGCCTGTGCAAGAACAATATTTACGTCATGCAAAGCCATTATCTCAGAAACATCCCTTAAAACGCCCTGACAGTTGTCACTCAGAATGCTGATAGCATATATTTCCGAATTTGTCATTTGTTGTAATCGTATCTTGTATTTCAGGATAATTATATCTTTTTGATAAAGGGAATCATAAAAAAAGAAGAAGAATGATTAAAGTAACCTGATGAAATATAAAAATTAGACAGATTATGCGATAACCGGGGATCGAACCCGGGTCAGAGGCTTGGGAAGCCACTGTCCTGCCGCTAGACTATTATCGCATTAATTATCTGTTTTTCTTTTTGTATTACTAAACAATAAATATTTTTTTTTAAAACCACTCTCTATTTTTAAAAATTCAGCCATTTAATTCAGATATGGTATCAGCAATATCAAAAAAATCCTCCCCCATGAAGCTTTTTTTTTTTATTCTCAAATATAAACCAGAGTGCAGACTATTTTTAAAATGTTTAATCCAAAATATATGAATCAAATTTTTTATTCTCCGGATATTTTCAGAATGATGAAAAATTCTTTTGCGATTGCTTTATCTTATCAATTAACCAAATTATATACAGCACTTGAAATACGGTGCTGACTTTAGTGTAAGTCCGACGTATCTTAAAATAAAAAGATACTGCCTTAAAATGGCTTTGGGATTACAAAAAAGGTCAGTAATGGCTCTTTTTGTGGACTTACATCTAGTAATTTTAAGACTTTTGGGCAAAATATGCCTGTCTTGAAAAAAAGTCTGTCAGTTCTAAAACTGACATATATTATTCAGTGAAAACCGGCATATTATGGAAATAATATTGCCTGAGAATTCAAAAAACCTGAATCCGGGTTTTTTGTGTATCAAAAAATAATGGTGGTGAACAATGGCACGAATGCATGCCCGCCGTCGCGGAACGTCCAGTTCAGTACGTCCGCTTCGCACAGAGGCACCAGAATGGTCCAATAAGGACACAGCAGAGATTGAAAAAATCATTATAGATCTCAGAAAAGACGGTATGTCAAGCGCACAGATAGGACTTGTTCTTCGTGACAAGCACTGTGTTCCAAGCGTAAAGCTTGCAACAGGAAAGCGCGTCGAACAGATTCTTGCTGACAACAGCCTTGCATCCGACATACCTGAGGATTTAAGAAACCTCATTGTAAAAGCACTTGGAATGAGAAAACATCTCTCAGAGAACAAAAAAGATCTCCACAACAAGCGCCAGCTTCATCTTACCGAGGCAAAAGTCAGAAGACTTGGCAAATATTATGTGAAGACAGGAAAAATGCCACAGGGCTGGACATACAAGCCGGAAACTGCGGAGTTTTTGTTATCCAGATGATTTAATAATATGTCCATTGAAGCCGCTGCAGAGCAGATTGCAGACAAATTATCTGAATCTGACTCTCTAAGAATATACGGTCATCATGATGCTGATGGAATAGCTTCGGCTGCAATTATGTGCCACGCCTTAAACAGGCTTGGAAAGAAGTTCCATCTGACAATCAAAGATCGCATATCTCTGCAGGACATAAAAAAAGGTGAACCAACACTACTGTGTGACTTTGGAGCATCCTTAGAGGAATTGCCCGAAGATGTCATTGTTGTTGATCATCATGTTCCTACCTTCAATGGAGAATTTCATGCAAACCCGCGATTATGCGGATTAGACGGTGAGAATGAACTTTCAGCCTCAGGTGTTGCCTATATTGTTGCCAGCCGGATGGGCGACAACAGGGACCTGTGCGGACTTGCACTGCTCGGAATTATTGGAGACAGACAGAATATTGCAGGAAAAAATAAGGATATAATAAACGAAGGCATTGCCAATCAGTTCATTATTCCTAAAAGAGGCCTAAAACTTGCAGGAAGAAATCCTGAAGAGAAACTCTATACAGCAGTTACCCCCTACCTTCACGGAGTAAGCGGAGATAAGGAGACTGTCTCGGAAATTATTCAAAAGTCAGCAGCAGACAATGAATACAGTTTTAAAACACTGCTTTCAAATGTCATTCTAAAGGCCGCACCAAAAACAAATGACAGATCCCTGCAGTCCCTATGGGGAGATACATATGAGCTTCAAAGAGGCGTTATTCACGACGCATACAGTATGTCAGCAGTAATAGAATCCTGCGGGCTTTCCAACAGAGGAGGGCTTGGAGCCACACTCTGCCTCAGGATGGCACAGGGTGTTGAAGAAGCATGGCATGTAGCAATAGAACACCGTTTAAAAGTAATATCAACATTAAAAAGCATAAGCCAGACAGAAGAATCAATTCCTCTCTTTGAAGTATCAGACCCTGCAACAGCAGGTTATGTTGCAGATTCACTTGCATATGACGGCCTTTATGATACACCCGTATTTGTCATCGTAAAAACCGATGAAAAATATTTAGTCTCGGCAAGATGCCCTTATGGTGTTGAATACGACCTTTCAGAGTTTATGAAGCACATTGCAAAAGAGGGAGGAGGAACCGGAGGCGGACATAAATACCGTGCCGGCGGCACCTTTGAAAATTCTGGAATATCCAGGTTCAAAGAAGGATTAAAGGAGGCATTTGCTTAACAATGTTAAGGATTGCAGGAACCCTGACAACATATCATAAAAATCCGGGGTGTGTTGCAGAATCACTAAAGGCTGACAATCTGATGTCCATGACAACAGAAGCAACCGGGGATTGTGTGGTTTGCAGGATAAAAGGAGATAAGCTTCGTTCTGTTGTAGCATCAACAGATGATTATCTGATGAACCTTTCAGTAGCAGATGACATCTGCGACTGCATTTCAAAATCAAGCGATATTTAATGGACATAATAAACTGAGGTGTTAATATGGCAAAAAGGAAACAAATTGGAAGAAGAGTAGAAGGATGGAAAGCAAAAAACTGGTTCAAGGTGTATTCACCCGAAGCATTTGACAAGGTTTACCTTGGAGACACAATTGCAAATGAACCGGAGAAAGTGTACGGACGTGTCATGCAGACAACCCTGGGTGAAATGACACAGGATTATTCAAAGCAGAATGTTAAGATGAGATTTAAAGTCTCAGAAGTTGCAGGCGATGCAGCATACACCGATTTTGTCGGTCATGAGGTCACAAAGGACTATCTGCGTGCAATGGTCAAACGCCGCACATCAAGGATTGACAGCATCATTCTTGCAACAACAAATGATGGCAGAAAGATTCGTGTTACAACAACCTGCTTTACAATCAACCGTGCAGATGCAAGCCAGCAGCATGCAATCAGAAAAGAGATCACAAACTACATCTTAAACAAGGCAAAAGAACAGACCTTCTACCAGTTCGTAAAAGACATGGTAATGGGCGAGATCTCACGTGATATCTTCAAGAGCATAAAAATGATTCACCCTACACGCCGTGTTGAGGTAATCAAATCAAAGGCAATAGAGGCAGCAGCTGTAGTTGCACAGTAAAGCACTATTGTAAAAAAATTTAAGGGAAGTGTTATAAATGGGAAAAACTGGTATAACATCATGGACTCAGATTAAAAGCGTATCCGGACAGCTAAGACTTGTCCCCCAGAAAGAGGGCAACTACAAAAAGCCGGGTCCGAACCAGCGCTTTAAGTCAGGTGCAAAACTAAAGAGAGCTGTATCAAGAACACAGGATGCAGGACGCGGAGGAAGAAGAGGCGGAAGAGGCGGACAGCAGTCACGCTCAAGAAACACACCTCAGGTCGACCCGCGTTTTAGAAGACGCATCAAACGCTCCCCGTCATCAATTAAGGGAGCAAAGGCTAAATCCAAATAAAGCCAACTGAGGCTTATAAATAAAGCCTCATTTTATTGAGAGAATAAAGGTAGGTCTATTGTGATGAATTCAAAAGAAGCTGTTCAGAATTATCTTTTTGCAGAACGCGTTAAAACAAACCTGATTACTGTTTCACAGATGATAACTGTTCTGTATGAGCTGAAGGGAGCAGAAAAATCAGGCGCTAAAAAAATGCTGAAAATTTTTGCGGGTGCTATTGGCCAGGATCTCAGGATGGCATACAACATCAGTAAGAATAAGGAATTTTCAGAGGCATCTGAAATACTTGGGCAGGTTGAAGGCATGATTGACAATGAAGATTTCGATGATGCATCACTTGCAGTAGGAAGCGCAATGACAAAAGCGACTACTCCTGCACAGGAGTCATGGCAGGTATTATCAGAAAATGAAATCATCTGAATTCTATGATTTTATCAGTACAAGATCCTCTGTGAGGATTTTTTCCGGGAATCCTGTTTCTGATGAGGAGATAGAATTTATCATAAAATGTGCATCAAGAGCGCCAAGTGCAGGCAACCGTGAATCCTGGGATGTCGTTGTTGTAAAGGATGAAAGCATAAAAGAAGATCTCTTTGATGCCGCATTCAGCCAGGAGCACATCAAATCAGCGCCGGTTGTCCTTGCAGTCTGCGCAAACTATATCCGCTCCATGTCACAGTATGGCGAAAGAGGAATTCTTTATGCCGTTGAAGATGCGTCAATTGCTGCTACATACATGATGCTTGCAGCACATTCTCTAAATCTTCATACATGCTGGACAGGGGCATTTGATGATGAAACAGTTTCAGAGATACTCGGTCTCATGCAGCATGCAAGGCCTGTTGCGCTTTTGGCAGTCGGACATGGCAGTCTTCCGGAATTTCGTACAGAAAGAATGCCTGTTGGTGAACATATTCATGAAGATACCTGGTAATAATATCAGGTTTTAAAAAAATGTCAGATTATCTTGTAACGCTGGAATCAGCATGGATTGTCAAGGATGTTGAAACCCTTGATGACGCTATCGGAATAGCAATAAGCGAGGCAGGTAAACGCCTCAATCCTTCCGCCAAGTTTGTGGAAATTGAAATAGGACAGCTCATCTGCCCGTTCTGTGAAGAAGAGCTAAACAATGCACTGCTTGTTGCCAACATGGGTCTTGTAGGGCTTGTCCTGGAAATGAAAGTCTTTAAGGCTGAAACAAAGGAGCATGCAGCAAGAATCGCAAAATCAGTTGTTGGAAAAGCACTGCGTGACGTGCCGCTTAAGGTTGTTGACATAAAGGAGATTTGAAAATGATTTCAGTTGTGGGTCATACTGCAATTGACAATATTTTTACAGTTCCTAAACTTCCTAAAAGACACAGTTCTGTTCCTGTTCTGGATCATAAAGTATATTTTGGAGGCGGTGCTGCAAACATCGCCGCAGGCATTGCAGTACTTGGAGGAGATGCCACATTAATAAGCGCTGTTGGAAAAGATTTCATTAACAGCCCTTATGAAAAGTGGTTTGATGAGATTGGCGTTGTAAGAAAACTTTTCATTTCTGATGACAAAAATACGCCGACCTGCTATCTTTTCAATGATCTGGAAGGTGATCAGACAACTGTTTTTGAATGGGGAGCATCAGAGTTATTTACAACAGAAGATGCACCACAGCTTGATTTTGTTCACATGGCTACCGCAGAGCCGGAGTTTAATGTAAATGTTGCACAAAAAGCTGAATTTTCTTCCTTTGATCCGGGTCAGGATCTGATAAAATATACAAAAGAGCAGCTCTTATCAATCCTGGATAACATCGACATTCTTTTTGCCAATCATCATGAGATAAAGGGAATGTCTGAAAAAACCGGTATAAACACAGAATCTCTCTTAAAGGATATTCCGGTATCAGTTGTAACTATGTCAGGCGAAGGCAGTGTACTTCACAAAAACGGAGAGGCCAAAAAAATCCCCGCAATTCCGGTAATACTAAAGGATCCCACCGGTGCCGGCGATGCATACAGGGCAGGATTTCTGACAGCATTAAAAAAAGGTTATCCAGAAGATATATGCTGTAAAATTGGCACCACAGCAGCATCATTTGTTGTAGAGGAAACAGGATGCCAGACAAATCTGTGCGACTGGAACAGAATGCTTAAGCGGTACAGAGAGCACTTCGGAGATATCTGATATCTGCATAATTTATTTTAAAAAAATATAACAGGGTTAAACAAAGGTTTGGGAGAAATAGTAGATATGGCAACAACTGGCGAATCAAAGATTGAGGGCCTGACAAGATTTTTTTTCAGGGCACCATCATGGCCGCGATCACTGGCGATAATATTAGTTTTCAGTCTTGTAATTGACCTGGTAAGCATTATACGAAACCACGATATACAGCACTTTGGTTTCTGGGGCATTTTTCTGCCGGCATTCTTAGCATTTCTTCTGACAAAACCCTCTGTTGAAATTTTTGGGAAAGTAATCACCTGGAACAGGTCCGCTCTTTTGGCACTTGCATGCACAGTCTTTTCAATTATAATCAGTCTTTTTCCTGTGCTCTTGGTAATTGAGGGTATTTTTCCGTTATTGTTTGCATTATCATTAGGATTTATCTTTGGAATAAGGCTTATTGTCCTCGTTGCAATTGCAGATTATAAAATGTCACACATGGCATTTCCGGCCCTTTTGCAGAGCCTTTTTGCAATAATCATCGGAACATACTATTTCGGATATGTATTCACATTATATGCCGCTCTCATCCACCTGTTGTTTGGAGCAGGTGTTTTTATGTTTTTATGGCTTGTTGAAAGGCCTTTAAAGAAAAACTTTCATATAAGCGCCCTTAATTTTATCAATGCCTTTATTGCCCACAATACAGACGGATCCAAAGCTCTTGAAGAATTTTTCAGGGAAATCGGCGAGGATGTTTATGTTCCTCAGGTGACTCTTTTCTTCAGGCGCGAAGGAAAAAAGGATATATTGTTCACTGTTCCAAATCTTCATCCCGGCCCGATGGGAGAGATAGGTGGCGGCAATCTTCCAAAGGTAATTCATGAATCTCTTGGAGGTGAGACAATTGTCGCACACGGATGTGCAACTCATGATTTCAATATCATATCCGAATCTGAAATTCCAAAAGTGGTCTCTGCAATAGAAAAAACAAAAGACAGCATTGTTTATACAGAGACAGCAGGAGAATCCAAAAGATTTTCATATGAATCAGTGCAGGTTCTTGCCCAGCCTTTCGGTGATGCGCTTTTGCTTGTGAGCACAAGATATCCCGAGATGACAGAGGATGTTGATTACCCAATCGGACTTTCAATAATGTCTGAAGGCCATAAAAGGTTCTCCCACATTGCATTTGTTGATGCCCACAACTGTATGACTGATGTTGCAAGTCCTGTAATGCCTGCCTCTAAAACTGCATATGAATACATGAAAGTCTGTGATATTGCCGGACAGAAAGCATTTAATGAAGGGCAGGGGGAATTTGAAGCAGGAGTATCACATATAACACTGCCATTCTCACGCGAGGAAGGCTTTGGCGATATTGGAATCCAGGCGCTTGTAGTAAAAAGAGGAGATAATAAAACAGCCTACATTCTCTTTGATGGCAACAATATGTTAAATGGTGTCCGCGATATTCTCAGAAATGAAATCCTGAAATTCGTTGATGAATGTGAACTGATGACAACAGATTCACATGTTGTTAATACATTAAGCGGCAAAAACCCGGTAGGCTTAAAAGTCAATGCAGAAAAAATTCTCCCGTATGTATTGTCTGCTGTAGAAGAGGCGATATCTGATCTCTCACCTGCAAAATGCGGCGCAACCACTGCGTGGTGTGAAGGCATAACAGTATTCGGGTCGCACAGAATCTCACAGCTTGCAAGTTCGGTAAACGCAATGCTGACATTTATTGCGCCTTTAGGGTTTACAATACTGCTTTTGGCATTTGTTTTCTCATTTGCAGCATATTTCATCCTGACATGAAAATTGGATTTTTGAAGATCAAATCAGTTATCTTTTTTTCCTAGAATGTGAAATATGTATACTCCACAATATGGAAGACTAAAATAAGCGAGAGTTGCCGAGCCTGGCCAAAGGCGTTGGACTTAAGATCCAATCTCGTAGGAGTCCGTGAGTTCGAATCTCACCTCTCGCATTTTTATGAATTTTTCTGATGTTTTATTCAGGATATTTATCCTTATTTTTCTGATGCAGATTAAAACTCTGAAATAAAATTAAGAACAGATAATCTTTCCCCACATCTTCTGCTGATAGCCTGTCCGCAAAAGATTTAGTTTATGGGAAATTTTTGTGATTTTTTCCCGGGATACTTAATTAACGCCGAAAATATTATTGAGGATTTCGATAAACCCCTCCAAACCAAAAGTACTTTATTTTTATAAATTGATCAATAATCAATGAGCACGTTTACTAATTTTGCAATTAAAGATGAATACAGGCATATTGCTGAATTGGGAGATC
>JAEWWL010000063.1 GCA_023396365.1 Methanobacteriota archaeon | reverse complement strand
AATTCTTTTTTTAGAATTTACATAGTATTTAGGAAATTTTTCAGATTATCAATCCGGGGGTTAATATGCGCCTCATCATAAGCCATCTTTGGAGTCTCAAGAGACAAATTAAAAGACTCCACATTCAAAGCCTCAATTAAAAAATAATACTTCAAATTGGAAATCTCTAATTTTTTTACGATCTTTTCGCCGGGAAGAACGTTTGCACCTGTAATTATATCCCCTGTTGATGAATCAATAAGAACCCACGTAAATGAAGAATAGGCAGGATTTCCTTTCGGAACAAAAGATGAGCTTATCCTCCACAGAGAATAAGGCACACCAAAAATTTCGGAAAATCCGGATGTGCTCCCGCTCATATATGAAAAAGGAGTAATCTCTCTGGCCTGCCATATGTTTTCGACAAAAATATCCGATGTCCCGTAAATGCTTTTAAAACCGGTGTTATAGAGGTTTTTATCATATGCGTTTACATCACCGGAAGGGTTTTTAACGGTGTCTGAAAAATGAAGTCTTGGATATCCGGTCAAACCCTGGGAATAAATTTCCTGATAATTATTGTTGTAATTTATCTTCAATGGCCCTGTTTTCGGGCTGGTCTCATAAAAATAATGAGTCTTTGGCATGCAGCACGAACCATCCCTGCAGCTGTCAGCAGAAATATCCGATAGTATTTCGCCCGAAACTTCTGCATCAGCTGTCATTTTTGGAAGATTAACAATCAATGCCAGCACTACAACAATTACAATTGCCGCCAGAAATGTAATCCAGTCCAGTTTATCCACACTGAATTATCTGTAATAAAGAAAGATAAAATGTTCTTTTTGGCATAAAATCTGTTATGGCGCCGTGTCTTTTTTTTCAAATTGCAAACAGGAATATAAATATTATCATTGCTGCAACCGGATGAAATAATCATTTAATTTTCACTAAGAAAATAAATATTATTTTTCAATTTTCTTATCCGGAAAAATAATTTCTTATAGAAGTAGTCTAAAGTGATATTCAGTTAGTATGGATCCTCAGGAAACACAGACATGGGTAATATTTTATCTGATATCATTCGTCGTTTTACTGCTGGCGCTGTTTTTTACAACACAGGGCATACTTCTCGGAGTAGGGCTTACCTTAATAATTGTTGTAATAGGTGTCAATTTCTATCTTATATATCAGGAGATTGAAAAATCAAAATCCAAAAGAGAGCTTATGAAAAAGATTTCAGTCAGGGAAAAAAAAGTTTAAACGGTTTATTTTTTTGTATATATTTTTTGAAGGGCACTATAGGGTTCATACAATTCTTCCACTTCCCTTCCCATAAATTCGGTTTTGCCCATAACATAAAACCCTTTTGACACAAGTGCCGGATGAAACATCTTTGCAAGATCGTTTTTCTGCTCCTCTGTGAAATAGATGGTTACATTGCGGCACAAAACCATATCCAGATAATTTGTAACAGGCCTTCCGCTCATAAGGTCATGGAAGGAGAAGCGAATCATATCTTTTAAATGAGGCTTAACTTCAAATTTGCCATCAGAGTTTTCTGTAAAATGCCTCCTTATCTGACTTTCAGATAAATTTTCAAGAGATTTTTTATCATATATTCCATCTTTGGCCTTTTTTAAAACTTCCCTGTCAATATCTGATGCAAAAATTGTAACATTTGCATCCGGCTTTAACCGTATCAGGTCATGAATTATTAAGGCAAGAGTATAGGGCTCTTCTCCTGTTGAACAGCCTGCGCTCCAGATGCGCATGCGCCCTTTGTTTTTTATGAGGGAGGGAAAAATGTCTGTTCTTAAAAGATCAAAAACCTCTTTGTCCCTGTAAAATTTTGTTACATTTATTGTAAGGGCATTTCTTAAAAGCTCCTGTTCGTTCTTATCAGAGATTACCATTGCATTATAATCCTTATAATGCTCCTTTCCGGTTATTCTCATCCTTGACAATAAGCGTCTTTTGATATATTCTTCCTTGTAGCATCCGCACTGAATGCCAAGAATTTTTTCTATTGTTCTTTTTAATGTCTGAAAATCCGAATCTGTCATTTTAATACGGCCCTTAATTCGTATATTTGTTATTTGCAACTAAATATTATATACCAGTCGGTATTCCCATCTGAATGCCAAAAAAAATTCAAATTAATTTTTGTTCAGGGTTTTTTTGAATAAAATTTCAGAAAAAAATTTTTATTTTACCTTAAATTTATTCACTGACTGCTTTAGAGAAACAGACATCTCGTGCATTTCATTTGAGATTGCCCCAACCTCCTGTGATGTTGCTGAAATTTCTTCTGCAAGAGCGGCAATGCTTTCGATTCTTTTCATATTCCCTCTTGTCATTTCACTTGCAGCATCAATAGTCTGCATAAAGACATTGGTTTCGTAAGCCTGCGTATCAGTTGCCCTTGAAATTTCGGTCATTGCATAAGAAGCAGTTTCAATCTCATCAACAATCTTGTTTAAGGCCTGGACTGCGGCATTTGTGCTGTCTATTCCAATCCTCATCTCCTCATCGACATGATGCATGGAATCGGCTGTGTCCTGGCTGTTCTTCTGTATGCGTGTGATAAGATTCTGAATCTCCTGTGTTGCTTTCTTAGACTCTCCTGCAAGGTTTTTGACTTCGCCTGCAACAACTGAAAATCCTCTGCCGTGCTCACCGGCGCGTGCCGCCTCAATTGCGGCATTTAATGCAAGCATATTTGTCTGTTCGGCAATTCCATTAATTAATTTTACAATATCATTTATTTTGTGCATCTCTTCATTTAATGAATTGATTTCATTGACACTCTGCTTGGAGATTTCACCGACAGACTCCATCTTAAGATATGCCTCTTTTCCAATCACTGCTGCATTTCTTCCCTCGGCAGCAGCCATCCGGGTCTTATTCATAACCTCCTGTGTTGTGCCTGAGATCTCTTCAATGGATGCTGAAAGATCAGAGATACCGTTGCTGATTTTTTCAAACTGCAGATTCAAATCTTTTGTAAAGTCTGAAGATTCACATGCATTCTGTGCAAGTTTTTCTGTTGCAGCCGCAATATCTTCATTATTTTTGCGAAGGTCTTCTGCAGTGCTCTCTGTGTAATTTGTCTTTTCAGCAATGTCCTCAATTAAATTCCTAAATGATAAAATTGATTCATTGAATTTCTCCTTTAGAGTCTGAAGCGGATCTGTTCCAAAAATTTCAGCTTCTATTAATAAATTGCCCTCTGCAAATGAAACCATATTGGATGTAACCGCCTTTGCACTCTCTTCAAGGCGCAGGGATTCTTCTTTGGCCTTTTCCATTAAATCCAGGACATCCTTTTCCTTCTTACGAAGAGCAGTTATCTCATTGAAGACGACAAGAATATTTGAAATCTCCTCCTTGTTGTTCATAATCGGAATTGCATACTGCTCAAGAGTGTGGCAGCCTGATGGAAATTCCATTGAAACTTCAGAGTAGCAGCGTTTTTTTGCTGAGAATACACTGTTTATTCCGTCACCTTTCATACCGGCTGCCTTAAAGTCCTGCATGTTCATTTTGATTATTGCTGACTCCTTAATCCCGCTCATCTCTTCAAATGCCCTGTTTGTGACAAGTATCCTCAGATTTTTGTCAAGAAGAAGAATAGGCATAGGGTTTTCCTGAACGATTGTTTCAGAGCGCTTTTTGAGAATGTCAATCTGGCGAACCTGCTCTTTTATTGCGTCGGCTTCCTCTTTTTCCCTTGTGATGTCGACATAAACAATTAAAATATTTTTAATCTCGCCTTCCTTGTTTCTGACAGGTATTCCATATTGTTTGAAGAAGTGAATTCCTGTCGGCAGTTTTATTTTAACTTCGGCAAGACTCTGCTTTTTTGTCTTAAGTACTGCTGCTATACCCTCTCCCTTCTTTTCAAGAACTTCAAAATCCCTTAAATTCATTTTAATAAGCCGGGATGCAGGAATTCCGCTTATCTTTTCATATGCCTTGTTGGTGATCTGAATCTTAAAGTCAGTGCCGGTTAATAGAATAGGCATCGGGTTTTCCTGGACAATTATCTCTGAGCGAAGCTTTAATGTCTCTATCTGTCCGGATTTTTTCTCAGACTCTTCAGATTTCTGCTTTAAAGCCTCCCTGAGCTGTTCTTTTTCATCTTCAAGAGAGGATACAATTTCTTCATTATGGGAATATTCATCATGAATCTTTTCAAACTTTGCCTCTTTTTGCAAAAGCTCAGACTCAGCGATTTTTAATTTATCTAAAAGCCCGGAGATTTTATTTTCTTTTTCAGAAATTATTCTTCTGTTCTCTTCCATTCCTGAAGTTAAAACAGACAGCTTCTGCTCAAGATTTGAAATAATCTGCTCTTTATTTTCAGTCTGTGATTTTGCATCAGCTATGAGGTTTTCCTTTTCTGCAAGGAGTAAGTCATACTTTTTCCTTTCAATATCAGACTGCTTTTTTGCATCTTCAAGTTCAGACTGCGTCTTTAAAAGCTGTTCATTTATTTCATCTGTAATTTTTGCATCTGCACCGGATTCATCTGCATTAACAGCATCCGCCCTGCCCCTTAATTCCTCAAACTCATTTTGAATGACTGACAAATTTTCTGAAAGCTCATTATTTTCATTTTCAAGCTTTGAAATTTTTTCGTTTAAATTCTCCACCAGCTCTGTTTTGGAATCATCAGATGCGATATCAATCTTATCAAGGAATCTGTTTATATCAAAGGCAAATTTTTTAAGCCCTGCATCTGCCTGATTTTCTGCTAATCGTGCATCAGTATTTCCTGAAATATAATCCTTAAAAATTTCTGTTGTCCGGGAAATAAATTCAGAGAAAGAATTCTCATCTGTCGAAACTGACAAATCCCTTTGAATCTGCGCACCTGCAAAGAGTGCTTTTCTTCCGGGTCTGTTCTGTGAAATCTTATCATCTGCCATTTTTCATCACCAGTTTTTTATTATTTCTGAGATCTGCTGATATTTTATTGAAGCCGGACTCTCAGGGGAGATAACAGTTACAGGCATTCCGGCTTTCTGGGCTGCTATTACCTCTGAGTCATACGGAACGGTGCAGACTTCCTTTATTGAGGCTTTTATATCAGCCTCAAGTTCATCCTGTCTTAATTTTTCTTTTTCCAGGGGATTTTCTGATGAGAACATCTGCATAAAAATATTTTTTAATTCCTCTAAGGCAGATTTTCTCTCAGAAAGCGCTCCTGCCCTTGCAATAATCGCCATATCAGGTGATTTTTTCCTGCCTGTGTTCTCTTTTATGTCTGCAAAAATACTGTTTATGCTCTCTATTCCTTTTTGTGCAAAAATGCTGTTGTCAAGAGTGAGGATGATTCTGTCTGCGGCTAAAAGTCCGTTTATTACAAACTGCCCCATGCTCGGGGGAGTGTCTATTAAAATATACCTGTACTCATTCAGCACAGGTTTTAATGCCTCTTTTAAAACAACTGCCCTTTCATTTATGCTGTAGAGATACGGCTCAACTCCGACAAGATCAAGAGAGGATGGCGCCAAATCAATGCCTGACTGAGTATTTACGATTATATCTTTTATTGAGACATCCAAAAAGCCCTCAAAAACATTCATAAAAACATCGTACATGTTTTTTGTCTGCACTTCAGGGTCAATTCCAAGACCGGTGGTTGCATTTGCCTGGGGATCGCAGTCTATAACAAGAACTTTTTCACCAGTCTTTAAAAGACAGCCTGCAATTGCAAGACATGATGTCGTTTTGCCCGTGCCTCCCTTATGATGCGCAAAAGTAATTACTGTTATAAAATCACCATCCTCTGTTCATTAGATTCTATGGTCTGTAACAGTAAAAAAGATAACGAACAAATTAAAGAAAAAAGCCCTTTTTAATTGATCTGCCATAGGATAATTAACAGCATCAGTTTAACTAAAAATTATAAAAAATTATAAAAAATTAATCCAGACATTTCTGGACAAATTAATTACAGGACAAAACATTTCATGGCAAAACAATTTCCGGGAAAACATAATTTGGTTTTGCAATTTGGTTTTGGAATTTGGTTTTGGGAATTGGTTTTGGAAATTAATTTTTATAGTTCCCTTGCAAAGAAAAATATAATTTTTTTTTCGTTCATTGCGAATGTTTTAAATCATAAGGGTTTTACATTGAATTAATGTCTGTTCAAAAAAAGTTTGCAGCCGTTATGATTCTGGGAATATTTTTTCTTTTTTCTTCAGGATGCATGGAATACTCCTTTGGCGAGCTGCGATACAATGATTCAAATTTAACAGTTCAAATAAGCAATAATGGCAATGATATAGATGCAACAGTCCAGATAACAGTATACAGCCTTGATAATTTCAGGCAGACCGATTATGCAAAATATGTAAAAAGTGTAAATTTAAAGCACGGTGTGCATGAATATACATTTCCGGCAGAGCTCAGCGAAGGAAATTACAAGCTTTATCTCTACGTTCTTGTTGATAAAAAACGTGAATCTGCTGAGATAAGAGATTTTATTATCAGATGATTATGCCAAAAAAAAATCTTTTAAAAGCTGCCCTGGGTCTTGAAAAAGCAGACACAGTTTTTAAAAACGCCCTTTTATTCAATCCGTTTACCTGCGGATGGGAGATGCAGAATTTTGCTGTAAAAGACGGCATTGTTTTGGGAGACGGGGATTATGAAGGAAAAGCTGAGACAGACTTAAACGGGGCCAGGGTAATTCCCGGTCTTATTGATGCCCATGTTCATATTGAAAGCTCTCTTTTGACTCCTCAGGAGTACGGCCGTCTTGTAATACAGTGCGGCACAACAACAGTCATTGCAGACCCGCATGAAATTGCCAATGTTGCAGGAGAGGCAGGAATAAAATATATGATAGAAGAGGCCGAAAAAGCCACAACTGATATTTTTTTCATGGCACCCTCCTGCGTTCCCGCAACAGGGATGGATATGGGCGGTGCAATACTAAACTCAGAAGATATTGCCGCACTTTCTGTCAACAAAAGAATAATCGGCCTTGGGGAGATGATGAACTACCCCGGCGTTCTTATGGGTGATGACGAGGTCTATAAAAAACTGAGACTTTTTAAAATCATTGACGGACACTGCCCTCTTCTGTCAGGAAAAGAGCTTAACGCATATATCATGCAGGGAATTTCAAGTGATCATGAATGCACAAATTATGCCGAGGCTAAAGAGAAGTTAAAAAAGGGAATGTACTTAATGCTTCGCGAGGGTTCAACAGAAAAAAACCTCTCCGAACTTGTGCCTGTTGTTGACTCCTGCAATGCATCAAGATGCATGTTTGCAACCGATGACAGGCATGCCGACATGCTTGTTAATTTCGGACATATTGACGACTGCATCAGAAAAGCAATCAAAAATGGTTTAAAACCCGAACTTGCATACAGAATGGCCACTCTTTCGGCAGCAGAAAGATTCGGACTTTCAGACAGGGGAGCGGTTTCACCCGGAAGGATTGCGGATTTCTGCGTGATAGATGACTCCTCTGAATTTAGGGTTCTAAAAACATACAAATGCGGAAAAGAAGTTTTAAGGCAGGAATATTCTAAACCCGAATCTCTTAAAACAGAATTTTTAATCCCGGGATTTGAAAAAACAGAAAAATTTAAAGAGGGTTTTTCAAAAGCAAATATTGCAGGAATAATAGAAGGGCAGATTATTACAAAACACATTCAAAAAGAGATAAATCCTGCATTAATACCTGATTTACAAAACGATCTTTTAAAATGCGTTGTCTTTGACAGGTACAGGGGAAAAAAAGCAGGCACCGGCATTGTTCACGGCTTTAAGATGAAAAAGGGTGCAATCGCATCATCAGTTTCGCATGACTCACACAACATCGTATCTGTCGGATGCAGCGACTCAGAGATTGCAGGTGCTATAAATCTTATAAAAGAGTCAGACGGCGGTATGTCAGTATTCTCTGACGGCAAAGGCTGTCTTCTTCCTCTTGACTGCGGAGGAATAATGTCCTCAAAATCCTTTGAGGATGTCTTCGCCGAATTAGAGATGCTAAACAAAATTACAGGTCTGACAGGTTCGGTTGAAAATCCCTTCATGTATCTTTCATTTCTGGCGCTGACTGTAATTCCTGAGATTAGAATTACCGAAAGAGGAGTCTTTGATGTGAAAAAATTTACAGACATCCCTCTCTTTGAATAATTTTTTTAATTTACCTTCTTAAAATAATCTAGAAAACCAATTTTTCAAATTCATTTTTTTTAAATTTATTTTTAAATTTATTTTTAAATTTATTTTTAAATTTTTTTTTTAAATTAATTTTTTAAATTCATTTTTTTAAATTATTTTAAAAATCATATCAGATGAGAATCCTTCCGGCCAAAGCAGAAAGGATTAAAATTATCACCGGCTGGTGAATGAGGTAGACTGCAAGTGAGTGTCTTCCAAAATATTCTAAAAATCCGCGTTTCAGACCGGTTTTATCAATTAAAATTTTGATATTTGAAAACCTTCTCTCTTCCCCTCCGTAAAAATATGAACCGGCAGATATTCCTAAGAGAAATACTCCAAACCAGGGGAAAAGAGGTTCATAGTCAAGGGAATAAAATCCATTTGGAGTAAGGCCAAAAGGAATCATAAAAAAAGGCCCGTTCATTTTTGAAATAAAAAGTCCGGTGATTATTACAAAAATCCCAATGAAAAAATTAAGTGTATGAAGCCTGACAAAGAAAGGTGAAAGCAATACTGAAATTCCGATAAGTGAGAGTATTCCAAATACAATATATCCGTCACCGGCAAAAACCCACGTGGCCGCAGTAATGAAAAGACCCAAAAGCAAAAGAAAAACTCCCCTTCTTAGAAATTTCAGGCAATAATCTCTCTTTGAAAGCCTTTGATTTGAACGTTCACTGCTGATAAAAACCGAGACTCCGGCTATAAACACAAATAAAACAGCTGTAAAATATCCAAATATCCTCCAAAAACCAGTCTCAACATTAATCTCCATAAGTCCGAAATAGCTCAGATCAAAAAGCAGGTGAAACCAGATCATCATAAGGACAGCAGAACCTCTTAATGCATCAATCTCCCAAAATCTTTTTTTCATCACTTTGGATTTTTCCAATTCACTGCACCTGCTGTTTCTTAATATTAATCTTTCATTGAAGACTAATTATTCTCTTACTAATGCCTGTTAATGATGAGCACATAATTGAGGCGGCGGGAAGAACCCCCGTTTTGATCAGGGGCGGAAAAGTTGTTTCTGTTGGAAAGCCACTGATTTCTGACTGCCCTTTAGCCAAAAAATTCAGTCATCCTGTTATGGAGATGAATGAGGCAGAGATTAAAAAAAATATTGAAGAGAGAATTTCATCCTTTGGAATGTGCACAAAGAACAGAGAAATTCTGTCAGATGATGATTTTGTCCTCTTCGGCGCTTCAGAACTAATAAGCAGCGCAATTGACGGAGGTCTTTTAGACTGCGCTGTTATTGCCTGTGACGGTGCAGGAACGGTTATAGCAAAAAATCCGCGCCTTGTGCAGGGTATCGGCGGCAAAATGTCAGGTCTTGCTAAAACATGCCCTTACCCTGAGGTAATCAGAAGAATAAATGAAAACGGCGGACATGTCGTCTTTGAAGAGGATGCAGCAGTAGACGCATACAAAGGCTACATGAAGGCTGTCGAACTTGGGTTTTTCAGAATTGCTGTCACTGTTGCATGCGGGCGGGATGCAGAAATTATCAGAAACACAGATCAAAATGCGGTAATCTTTGCAGTTCACACAACCGGCGCCGGCAAAGAGGAGGCGCAGATGCTTGCAGACAGCTGCGACATTGTGTTTGCGTGCGCATCAAAGACTGTAAGGGAAATTGCAGGAAAATCTGCTCTGCTTCAGGGAGGAATATCAGTGCCTGTCTATGCAATGACACAGGCAGGAAAAAATATCATCCTTGAAAAATTACGAAAAACCAACAAACAGATTCTCATTAAAGGAGAAATTCTGCCGGCATCATCCAAAAAAGAGCCTCATCCGCTGATATAATCAGGATTTAAAAGATGAAAAAAAAAATTGCTCTTTTTTCTTATTCCGTATCTTTTCTGATTCACCCATTTTTTTCTGTAACTTAGACAAATCCTAATAGTCTATAAAACAGATAATATTATCATGGAAACGTCCCGTGAGATTGAACTTGAAGGTCATATAATAGATTCCGGGATTATGACCCGGATTTTTGACAAAGTTCTGGATATGGGCGGCAATTTTGAGATTACCACCTTTGATATAGGAAAGAAGAAACAGGACACAAGCTATGCAAGACTTATCATAACAGCAGAGGATGAACAGGAGCTTGACAATATTTTAAGCGAACTTCACCGTCTTGGCGCAAGGATGCCTGAAGTTGAAAATGCAAAGCTTGAGGCTGCCGAAGGAGACAGGATTCTGCCGAAGGGATTTTACTCAACAACCAACCACCCGACATTTGTCAAATATGATGACAGATGGATTCCTGTTGAAGACATTGAGATGGACTGCCACATTGTAATTGACATGGAAAAACTGACAGCATCATGCGTTCCTCTTGCAAAAATAAAAAAGGGCGACAATATCGTAATCGGAGAGAGGGGTGTAAGAATTGTTCCGCCTGAGAGATCAAGAAAGGTCAACCAGTTTGAATTCATGCAAAATACCGTCTCTTCCGAAAGGCCGAGTGAGACCATCATCAAAAAGATTGCCTCAGAGATGAAGGAGATAAAAAAGAACGGCGGAAAGATTGGAATAGTCGGCGGCCCTGCGATAATTCACACAAGAGCTGCGCCGGCGCTTGCAGAGATTATCCGCGAAGGCTTCATTGATGTCCTCTTCGCCGGAAACGCCCTTGCAACACATGATATTGAATACAATCTCTTCGGCACATCTCTTGGCATGAACCTTGATACAGGAACTCTTGCAGTCGGCGGCCACAAAAATCACATAACAGCAATAAGCGAGGTGATAAGGGCAGGCTCAATTACTAAAGCGGTTGAGTCAGGCCTTATCAAAAAGGGAATTATGTATGAGTGCGTCAAAAACAACATTCCCTTTGTCCTTGCAGGCTCAATCCGCGATGACGGCCCGCTTCCGGATGTAATTACAGACGTAATGGTTGCCCAGGAAGAGATGAGAAAGAAGCTTCGCGGACTTGACATGGTAATTATGATTGGAACGCTTCTTCACTCGGTTGCTGTTGGAAACTGCCTGCCCTCATACGTAAAGACAATCTGCGTAGACATAAACCCTGCATCTGTCACAAAATTAAATGACAGGGGATCATCGCAGGCAATAGGTGTTGTAAGCGATGCAGGAGCATTTTTGCCACTTCTTGCAAAATATCTCAAAAACGAATAAATTATATAATTTTTTTTCTGATTT
>JAEWWL010000010.1 GCA_023396365.1 Methanobacteriota archaeon | reverse complement strand
GTCTTTGCATCATCTTTTTTTCCTGGACAATTCAAGACGGACTGCACCCCTTTTGCAGGCGTCTGTACATGCACCGCACGTAATGCAGTCATTGTTTTTTGTATCATCTGCTTTAACCATTTCAGATACTTTAAGCCCCATCGGACATGCAGCATCACAAAGCCCGCATCCGGTGCATTTTTCCGGCTCAGCTGCAAGCCTTAATCCCGGAAGAGATAAAGCATCTCCTGTTTTTCTTCCGATAATAGTTATGACTCCCATCGGGCAGAAATACCTGCATGCAAAGCGGCCTCCGAATACAAAGGTAAAAACCAAAATTGCTGCAAGCAGGAAAAGATACACATAAAGAATTTCCGGAAATAGTCCGTCCTCTGTGCCGAATAATGGATTTACACCGGCAATTTTGCCGGCTGCGGCAAATAAAAATGCAATTATCACTGCCCAGATGATGAATACTGCATATTTGAAAGAATTCAAAAAGCCTTCGGACGTCTTTTTCTCACAGCCCCTGCCGATTATCTCCTGCATTGCGCCGCACGGACAAAGCCAGCCGCACCAGATTCTTCCTGCAAACAATGCAGCAATAAAAATCAGGAAATATACAATTGCACTTGAATTGATGACTCCTTTTGACGCTGCCATTACAATTACAGCAGGCGATATGAAAAAAATTGTAAACGGCATTAAAAATGCTGATACTGCAAGTATAGTCCTTCGTAAATTTTCTCTTTTCATCAATAATTCTCCATTTTTTTATTTAAAGTTAAACCAGATTAAGCTGTGAAATATTTAAATACATACAGTTGCGCATGCTCTCTGCAAAAAAAAAATTACAATTTTATTGTTTTTTAATCCCTGTCGCTTTAAAAAACGTGTAGCAAAAAGTTCCGTCCTCATCACAGGTCCGGTTAAGTGCACGAATACCCTTCTCCCATTCTTCAGCTGTAATTAATTCTGATGACACTGCATCACAACCCACACCCTCAACCATTGCCGTGAATGTATTTTTTGTAAAACCTTTGACAAGTGAAGGATTTGAGCTGTCTGCATAAATTATTCTTGGAAATACACATACATCAGAGAAACCCGCATTTTTTAAAAGAGGATAAAGCCTTCTTCCAATTAAGGCATCGCCGCCGGCCTTTGCCTGAAGAGATACAAGGCATTCGATATTTCTTTTTGCATCAGAACTATCAGGATAAAAAAAGGCAGAGCCGTGATCGCCTTCAATTACAATTATCTCCCCGCCGGGCTTTAAGAATTTTAAAAGCTCCAATAGAGCCTCATCAGGATTTTTTAAGTGCTCTAATACAAAGCATACGAAAATATTGTCAAAGGAATTCTTTAAAAACGGCAGGCTGAATATATCGCAGTTTAAATATTCGGCAGAGAAATTATTCTCATCAGCTGCTTTTTTTCTTGCGGCGCTGAGTGATTTTTTTGAAATGTCTACTGAAATTATCTTCGCACCGAAACTGTTTTTGGCAATTTCTTTTGTCTGTGCGCCGACTCCGCATCCGGCTTCAAGCACAAGCGAGCCTTCTTTAAATATAGTATCGCCATAAAGAATTTCATTTAAAGTCATGGCCTGCACAGAAAGCCTGTTTGATTCTGCCTCAGAATAGCCATGGACATACTCATGATTTGACATATTTGTACATCAATGTTTAATTTTTGTCATTATATATCTTTCAATTTTAGCGCCGGAGATGAGGTCTTAATCTTTTTTTCCAAAAAAAAAGGCAAACCTGAATTTAAAAATTTCATCCAAATCTCTGTGTGAAATAAATGCCACAAAAAAATTCCAGGAATTGCAATTGCTTTGATTATGCGCCGGGATAAAAGCCGGGACTGCAATATATGGCTTTTAAAAAAGGCTTTTTATCGCTGTCAACAAAGGCTTTTGCTTTCTCTTAATAATTTATGCAAAAATAATTTAACATGTGCTAAAAAATATTGTATTAGTTAAAAATTTATTTTTCTATGTTAGAAAAATTTTTAATATGTAATAAAAAAGCATCATATTAAAACAAAAATTGGCATGTATAAAAAAGGTTTATTATATGTTAAAATAAATAAACACATTAGCATGTTGGACCCGGCCACAGTGACTGATCTTGCAAAACTGCTCAACTTTCTTGGAAATGAACAGAGGCTCAACATACTCAAAGCGATAACGAACGAAAAAAAGTTCGCAAGGGAAATATCCGAAGAGCTCGGAATATCCCGCCCGCTTGTAAACATTTACTTAAAACAGCTCGAAACGGCAGGGCTTGTAACAGGAGAAAACCGCGTCGGCGAAGAGCCGCCTTATCTAAAAAGATATTACATAGCCGTCCCGTTTGAATTTATCATAAGCCTTGATGCAATTTTCAAAATCAGGAGATGATTAAAAAGTGGATTTTAATTATGTGAATGGATTTCACAAAAAAAGCAGGATGCAAACAAAACATACTGTCTTTGGCAATTTATTAAAACCCACTGGATTTTTTGCAGCAATGCCAAAAAAACCGATTTTTTCATCGCAGCCATATTTGAAATTTTACCGGTTGAATCAAAAAATTGGAGGAGAACTAATTTGAATGCACATGCATGCGGAATTTTTTCCGAGAGAGAGGCGCTTGAATTAAAGGAGCGCGTTGAAAGAGAATTTTTAACACCGTCATCCAGAAGGGCTGTAATGCCGGATATCAAAACCGAGATTGCAGTTCTTAAGCAGACTGTTGAGAAACTTGAGAGAAAAATTGACTCATTGGAAAGAGTGCTTAGGATTTCAGACTGAGGGCCCGTCAGCAGGGGGAAGATGCTGACTGCAATAACCCCTCTGTATTCTTTGCTTTTTTTATAAATTGCAAAAGGATTTTTAAAAAAAGTTCCTGCATAACAAGACCAAAAGATTTATTAAAAATGCATATCTTTAGCCTGCCGTCTCTGTCAAAACACATTTTTTTCTGATTTCTTCATGCACAAACTATTTGTTGTCAACATCCTAATATTGACACATGCTCCTGCCAGCCGATGATAAACAGTTTGCATTCTGGACAATGAAAAGGAAAGGTATGCAAAATATCGAAATTGCAAAAAGCCTTGAAATTTCAAGACAGGCCGTCTCCCGTGCATTAATATCAGTGAACAGAAAAATTGAAAAAATACTTCTTGACATGGCTGATGCAAACAGCATCGCCGTTTTGAAAGTCAGCGCAGAAAAAGGCATCCTGACAGGTCGTTCAATTCCCC
>JAEWWL010000070.1 GCA_023396365.1 Methanobacteriota archaeon | reverse complement strand
CCGATAAAGTTTTCAAGGATTTTAAGACCTGTTGAGCCGCTTTTTTCAGGATGAAACTGCGTACCATATGCATTTTTGTTTTTAATGGATGATGCAAAAGAACAGACGTAATCAGTTTTTGTAAGAGTATACTCAGGTTTTGTATCTGCATAATAGGAGTGGACAAAATAAACATAGCTGTTGTTTTCAATACCTTCAAAAAGAGGGCTTTTTTGTGTTATCTCTATCGTGTTCCATCCCATATGGGGAATCTTAAATTCCGGATTTGACGGAAAATGCTTAACAGCACCAGGTACAAGACCAAGACCCTCATGGACTCCGTATTCTTCTCCGACATCCAAAAGCATCTGCATCCCAAGACAGATTCCAAGAACAGGCCGCTCTTTTACATATTCATAAAGGGCGGACTTCATCTTCTCAAGCTTTTCCATACCTTCTGAAAACGCACCTACTCCCGGAAGCACCACTCCGTCCGCGGATGCCATTACATTAAGGTCTGATGATATTTGCGCCTCTGCGCCCGCCTTTTCAAGACCTTTTTTAACGCTTCTTAAATTTCCAAGGCCATAATCAAGTATAACTACCTGTGTCATCCTCTCCGCCTCTTTTTCTCCATTCGGCATTCTTTATCCATTCCTCTGAAAGGCTGTTCTTCTCCGCCCATGAATGAAGCTTCTCCTCCCACATCCTCCAGAGATTTGGGTACTCCTCTTTTATAATTTCAAATGTTGCAAGATCGCTTGACGGGCACATGAAGCATCCGATTCTGTCTATTCTTCTCTCATAAAGAATATTGTAGGGAGCATTCTCCTTAAAAAGATATAAAAATACATGAAGTGCTGTCCAGTGCTGGATTGGTGCTGCTGAAAGCTGCACCCCTACCTTGAAATTTCTCCAGACGCGGGGGCTTTTCATTCTTGCAAGCGATTCATATTTTCTCTGGCCGATAAATGAAAGACACTCCCCCCACTTTTGTGTAATAATCTCCTTTACAGGCATGAGTTTGCAAACGCTGCAGCACCACCTGACATCAACTGCCGGAGGTCCTTCAACCTCAAGGGTTTCCCAGAATTTTTCTCCTGCTCCGGTTTTTATGATCTCAAGTTCGTATTTTTCCAAAACATCCTCAATATTTTTGTAGGTCTCAGGAAATTCAAGCCCTGTATCTGAGAATAAAACCGGCACTTTTCCAATCGCTTTTAAAACTATAAGCAGTGTTGCAAGGCTGTCTTTTCCGCCGGAGTATGAGACATTGCAAAAAAGTTCAGGATTTTTGCTGACAACCGACTTTACAAACCCGACTGCCTCGCTCTCCATATTTTCAAGTATCAGGCGGTTTGCTTCTATTGCCTCTTCCCATGAAGACTCTCCCAAAACGCATGTATCAGGCTTTGTCTTTCTAGTCCTGACTATTGATCCTCTTTCCATTAATTTTGCATCAGAAGCATTCTCGCGTGCACGGCCGACAGCGATGCACTCGCCGGCCTTTGAGAGAATAAAAACCTCATCGTCTTTACAGACGCTCTCTTCAATCTCTGCAAGGCCCGGTGCAAGAACACTTGACCCCTGCCTTACAGATTCAACCGCACCATCATCAGCGACAACAAACCTCTTTTTAGGCATGGCATATTTTGCAGCATGAACGCGGGGCAAAAGCTCCCATCTTTTCTCTGCCGCAATGTACCTGTATGCGCAGACAACAGCACCGCCCATTATGACCTCTTCCATCCGGTCAACATCAGGAATTTTGTTTAAGATTGCGATATGACCATCCGGAATCAGCTTTGTCCCAAACTGCGCCTCATAGAGGCTGTTTATATGATCAATATCAGCCTTAAAGGCAGGTCTTATGTCTCCCGGCGGTGTTAACAAAACATTTCTGGTCTCAGCATCGCAGGAGCATTTTTTGCCAAGAACAGGTGTGTGGCATTCATCGCACCAGTTTAAAACAAGTTTTCCTAAAAAAGCCTTTGACATTTGTTCATAATTATCTGGCACAATCTGATAAATAAGTGATTAGTAAGTGCGCAGAAAAAAAAGGTTTTTAAATTAAAAGTAAAAGCAGAAGATATATCCATATCTTAATTTTTGAAATTTTTTTTCCAAAATTATGTTTAGCAATTTTAATTTTGGCAGCACCGGTCATTTAATTGTTCACCTGAATAACAGAAACTTTGAATTTTTTTAACAAAGTTTAAGCTAAAATATCATTCATTAATAATCGTGATAAATCTGCATTCTGGGTGCAGAAAAATAATTAATTAAAACAAATCAGGTTCATTATGGTCAAAGGAAGGATTTTGGATGGATTCTTCCTATGGCGAACGGGGTGATTATTGTGCTACCAATTGTTCTGACAGCAATATGTGCATTTCTGGCATATCTTCTGCTTACCGCAGGTTCAGGAACTGAAGTTCTCGGACTGTGGTCAGTATATGAAATATACGCAGGAATAGCAATATCAGTTTTAGCCGGGGTCATTTCAGGAAAATATTTTGCAGATAAAAAAAGTCTGAGGATGTTAAATCCGCTCAGATGGATTATTCTTTTATTCTACATTTTTGTGCCTTTTTTCCTTGAAATGACCAGAGCAAATCTTGATGTTGCATACAGGGTAATAACAGGAAGAATAAGGCCCGGGATTATACGTGTTTCACCTGGTCTGAAAACAGATGCGGGAATTTTGCTTCTTGCAAACTCTGTTACAATGACTCCGGGAACTCTTACTGTGGATGTTGATAAAAAAACAGGCGACTTTTTCATTCATGTCTTAAACATTAAAGAAGGACTGGAAAAGGAGAAGATTGTAAAGGAAAATGATCTGTTCTCATTATTCAATCTTGCAAAATGGATAAGGAGGATTGCAGAATGACAAGCCTTTGGATGTATGCGGCAGTAATTCTTGCCTTTTTAATTTTCCTTGCAATAATACGACTTGCAAAAGGCCCTGAAATCTCAGACCGGGCAGTTGCGTTTGACACAATAAACACACTGACTGTCGCACTTATGATAATGCTTGGTGTTGCATTCAAAGAGATGTTTTTTGTTGAAATTGCAATCGTTTATGCAGTTTTATCCTTTGTCGGAACTCTTTTCATTGCAAAGTACATCGGAGGGGAGTTTTAGATGATCTCTGAAATTTTAATACCTTTGTTTATTGCAGTCGGATTAATCTTCAACGCCCTTGGAGTCATCGGCATTTTAAGATTCCCTGACACCTACACAAGGCTTCATGCAGAGACAAAGATGACAACTTTTGGAACAATCTTTCTCTGCCTTGCGGTTTTTATCTACTGCATTGCAAATTATCTCCCGGCAGGCGACAGCCAGTATATCGATCTTTTCATAAACACGCTGATTGTTCTTTTTGCCCTTTGCTTTACAAACGCCACAGGCTCGCATGCACTTGCACGTGCGGCTTACAAAGCGGGGCAAAAGCCAAAAAAAGCTGTCTGTGACAGGCTTTCGGAGGAGAAACTATGACTGATCTAATGTTTCTGATGAATTTTTTAATTCTTACAGGAATGCTTGTCTCGGCATTTTTTGTATTCTCACTAAAAGATCTGGTATCAGCGGCAATCGCATTCGGAGTATTCAGTTTCCTTTTGTCCCTTGAATTCTACATTCTTCAGGCGCCTGATGTCGCAATTGCAGAGGCAGGAATTGGTGCAGGACTTACTACCGCAATTTTCATGATTGCAATAAAAGCGACGCAGAAATATTCTGAAAATTCTGAAGATGCAAAAACACCGGAGGAGAGAAGATGATAAAAAGAAATCTGGTGATTGCGGCAGCTCTTCTTGTATTCTCCGCATTCATTCTTCTATCAACAGCAGGCTTTGAATTCGGAGTGCCAAAAGACACCAGAATGGACGATTACATGATTGACAACGGACAGGAGATGGCTGCTGTGAATAATATCGTTTCAGGAATAGTCTTTGATTTCCGCGGGTTTGACACACTCGGCGAGGCTACTGTCCTCTTCACGGCAGTCCTTGCTGTGTCGCTTATGTTCAGGAAGAGAAGAGAGGAGGATGAAGACTATGAGTATGAGTAAAATAGTCCGCACAACTGCAAATGTGATGCTTCCCTTTATACTCGTCTTCGGCTTTTATATCGTCCTTCACGGCCATCTCACTCCCGGCGGAGGATTCCAGGGCGGCGCTGTCATTGCAACAGGAATTGTGCTTATGTTTGCAGCAAACAGATATGAGATGATAAAGGAGAATTTCACATCAGACTCTTTAAAAAGCACAGAGGCTTTCGGCCTTCTTCTCTTCATAATAACGGCTTTTATTGCACTTGCCACAGGAGCTACATTTTTTTATAACTGGCTTGCTAACGGCGGGATAATCTTTGGCGATATGGTTTCATATGGTTCAAATCCCGGATATCTTAACACCGCAGGAACAATACCGCTGATGAATATCGCTGTCGGAATCGAGGTCTTAGGAGCAATGGGGCTTATCATTTATTACATGCTTTCAGGAATTTCCGGAGATGAAGCCTGATGATTTACAATATTCCATACATAGCCGCAGGACTCATCATCATAATAGGAATTGTGACAATGACTCTGAAACGCGACCTCATAAAAATTGTAATGGGGCTATGCCTTGTTGAGTCAGGAGTCAATCTGTTTCTGGTTGCAACAGGCTACATTGACGGCGGTATTGCACCGATATTTACAAACGCAGGGCCTGGCAGAATGGTTCTTCCGACAGTTCAGGCAATGACGCTTACAAACATTGTCATCGGAATTGCAACAACCGCAATGCTTCTTTCGTTTGTTATGATAATCTATAAAAAATACAAAACCTCTGATGTCACAGAGGTCGGGAGGCTTAAGGGATGATTTTTGAATGGATTGTCCAGAACTCTCCGGCACTTCTTCTTGCAGTGCCGATGCTTGGAGCATTTGCAGTGCCTCTTATGGGCCGCATCGGAGAAAAAGCAAGAGATGGGTGGGTTCTTCTTGTTAGTATTGCAACACTCATAATTGCAGGAATACTGACAAACGAGGTGCTGACATCAGGAACGGTTGTCTACACCTTCGGTGCTGCAAATCCTGCATTGAGTGTTCCTGCAGACTCCGGCGGAATTCCGTTCAGGATTATCTTTGCAGTTGATGCGATGTCTGTTTTCATGGCAATATCTGCATCAGTAGTCGGCTTTGCAGTTTTTCTATACTCAATTGTTTCGTCAGCCAGGATGTCAGGCAAAGACTCATTCTTTGCACTGATTCTTTTAATGCAGGTCGGAATTTTGGGAATGGTCTGCACTGGCGATCTCTTCAACTTCTTTGTATTTTTGGAGATCAACTCGCTTGCAGGTGCAGCCCTTGTCGCATCAAGAGTTGATAAGGGTGTTGCTGTAGAGGCCGGCCTTAAATATGCTGTGCTTTCAACTCTCGGAGGCCTTTTGGTATTATTTGCAGTCGGACTTTTATACGGCCAGTATGATGCATTAAATATCGCTGCAATCGCCGATGTGATGCAGTTTGGAATGCCTGAGAAGGTAGCGCTTGTATTATTTGTTGCAGCTCTTGCAATGAAATCAGGCGCTGTTCCAATGCACTTCTGGACGCCGGATGCATACTCCATGGCACCTTCTGCTGTAACCGCATTTTTGGTTATTGCAAGCCAGGCAAGCCTTTACGGTCTTTTCAGGATTGTGTTTACTCTGTACAATGTAACGCTTGACTATGCCGCAATGGGCTGGATTATAATCATTCTTGGTGTCTTATCGATGTTCATCGGAGTTACAATGGCAATTCCGCAAAAAGACATCAAACGCCTTATGTCATATCATGCGGTATCGCAGACAGGGTACATGCTTTTGGGTGTCGGTGTCGGACTTGCAGTCCTTGGTGATGAAAACATGATGAGAGCCTTTGGAATGACTGCAATGGAGGGCGGAATATTTCACATAATAAACCATGCAATGTACAAAGGCCTTTTATTCCTGACAGCCGGTGCAATCTTCTACCAGGCCGGAACAAGAAACTTAAACAAACTGGGCGGTCTTGGCCACAGCATGAAATGGACAATGCTCTTTTTCATAATAGGCGCCCTTGCAATTGCAGGGATTCCGCCTTTTAACGGATTTGCATCAAAGCTTTTAATCTATGAATCAGTATTCATATTCAGCCCGGTTTTATCTGTAATAGCAATGGTTGTCTCAATTCTGACACTTGCATCTTTTGTAAAAGTGTTTCACTCGGTATTCATGGGGCCCAGACTTCCGGAGTATGAGAATGTAACCGAGGTTCCAAAGGCGATGCTTTATGCCATGGGAATTTTGGCATTCTTTGTAATTCTTTTTGGAGTGTTTCCCCAGCAGGTGATTGATATTCTGATCTCTCCTGCGGCAATGGCGCTTGCTGATCAGGGAAGCTATATCAGCGCAGTTTTGGGAGGCAACTGAAAATGGCTTTTGTTGAGACAATGTCTACAGGTTTTGGAGGCTGGAGTCCGCTCTTTTGGATTTTGGCATTTGCAGTCTCTGCAATAACCGGCTGGCTGATCTGGAGAAGAGGGGAGTCATCCTGCAAAACCGGAACAGAACAGGAAAAGCCCTATCTTTGCGGGAACAAAGAGCCTGAAAAAGGTGATGTTCATGTAAGGGCAGGAAATATGTACTGGGGATTTACCGAGGCCATGAAAGGCTACTATGAATTTTTAATCCCCCTTCATACAGGAATTCTGACAGATTATATTCTGTGGTTTTTGGGAGTAATTGCTGTAATGCTTGTACTGGCAGCAGGAGTTTTTTAAGATGAAAATTTCTGATTCATTTAAAAGGTCGCTGTGGGTTTTTCATTTCAACTCAGGATCATGCAACGGATGCGACATTGAAACAGTAGGCGCACTTATGCCAAGATATGATCCGGAAAGATTTGGAGTAAAGCTTGTCGGCTCTCCAAGGCACGCTGATGTTTTACTTGTAACAGGCCCTGTTGTGCATGCAATGGCTGACCGGCTGCGCCGCGTTTATGAGCAGATGCCCGGTCCAAAGGTTGTAATAAGCATCGGTGCATGCAGCCAGTCAGGCGGGGTTTTTTATGACTCATACAACCTTGACGGTCCGGTCAGTGATATAATTCCTGTTGATTTTTATGTCCCCGGCTGTGCACCAAGACCTGAGGCGATAATTGATGCAGTCGTTAAAGCTGTTGTGAAGCTTGAAGGCTTAAATGGAGGAGAATAAAATGAGTGATGCCAAAGGAAAAAAAGCACGGCTGAATAAAAGACCTGATGTGGCTTATAAAACTGCAGCTGAGATAGCTGATATTTTCACAGAAAAATTTGCTCAGGATATTATCAGTTCAGAGGTCAGGGAATGGAGTGAAGGCGCAAAAAAGACACCTGTCTTCTCACTCTGGATAAAATTAAATCCTTCCCGCCTTCATGATGCAGTAGAGACCCTGATAAAAACCGATTATCCGCACCTTGGTGTTATCTCGGCTGTGGACTGCAAGGATACAATCGCTCTTTTATATCACCTCTATGTCTTCTACGGACTTTTGGGAAAAGAGGTCTGTGTTACATTTGAAGTGGAGCTTTCAAAAGAAAATCCTGTTATCGGAACTATTTCAGATCTAATCCCGGGCGCTGTCTACTCGGAAAGAGAAAAGCGTGAGATGATTGGTGTTGAAATAGAGGGCATTCCCGATAAAAGAGGGCTGTTTTTGCCGCAGGATTTTCCGAAGAATACATATCCGTGGAGAAAGGATGAAACAGGAATTAAGGACAGCCTTGTAAAAGACCTCTGGGCTGTCGGGCGGCCAAAGAACAGACCTCTTCCGCATGTTCTGCCTAAGCCGGAGAAGAAGAAGGAGACCGCAGAGTCAGCTCCGGAGAAAAATTCAGCAGGAGATGAATAAAATGGCAGATGATAAGAAAAAAGCTCCATATAACATTCCGATAGGTCCTATTCATCCCGCTTTAAAAGAGCCGGTTTTGTTTACTTTCAAATTAAACGGCGAGGTCATAGAAGAGGCGGACTTTGCACCCGGAAAAGCTCACAGGGGCATTGAATGGATGGGTATGAGAAGAAATCCCGTTCAGATTGTTCACTTAACCGACAGAATCTGCGGAATATGCGGCGTGACACATACATTTGCATTCTCACGTGCTGTTGAGCAGATTGCCGGAATAGAAGTACCGTTAAGGGCACAGTATATCAGAACAATTATGGCCGAGTTTGAGCGCATCCAGTCACATCTTTTATGGGCTGGTGTTGCCGCACACGAACTCGGCTTTGACACTCTCTTTAACCTTGCATGGAGAGTGCGTGAAGAGTCGCTTGATGTAATTGAGATGCTGACCGGAAACCGCATCAATTACGGGATAATACAGGTCGGGGGCGTCAGAAGAGATATAACAGACAGTCAGATTCCAAGAATCAATCAGGCGCTAAAATATTATGAAGATCTCGTTGATAAGATGGTAAGGCTCTTTTTAAAGGACAAAACCATTCAGATGAGATGCAGAAACTGCGGAGTTTTATCAACTGATGATGCACTAAAACTCTGTACTGTAGGACCAACGGCACGTGCCAGCGGTCTTTTAACTGATGTCAGGCTTGACTCTCCATATGCGGCATACGGGGATGTTGACTTTGAAATTATTCTTCCCGATGTTTACTCTGATGAAATAATCGGCGATGTCTATGACAGAATTGTAGTAAGGCTTTTTGAAATCCCGCAGTCGATATCAATCATCAGGCAGTGCCTTTGCGCAATGCCAAACGGGGAAATCCTGTGGGAGCAGAAGATGCCAAAGCTTCTTTCCGCATGCAAAAAAGCAGAAGGACAGGCTCTTGGAAGAGTTGAAGCGCCACGCGGCGAATGCATCCATTATGTAAGGATGAATAAAGCTGACTCACCATATATGTGGAAGGTCAAGGCGTCGACCTATTCAAACCAGCTTGCATGGCTTGAAATACTAAAAGGAGAACAGATAGCAGACATACCAATAATCGTTGCATCAATTGATCCGTGCATGTCATGCACTGACAGGGTCTCTTTCATAAACGGCCCAAAAGATATGATGACAAAAGAGGAGCTTCACCGTAAAAGTGTTGAAAAAACAAGGAGGATGATGCAATGAGCATCCTGGTGTCTTTTGGTGCAGCAGCAGCAGGAACAGTTCTGATTGCATTATTTGGAATTGTACTTGGTCTTTTTCTTTTGGGAATCGACAGAAAATTTGCTGCACACATGCAGGCAAGAGTAGGCCCTCCGTTAAGGCAGCCGTTCTGGGATGTCTTTAAACTGATGTGCAAGGAGAACATTGTTCCTGCAAATGCTGTCAGAGCAGTCTTTAACTCCGCACCTGTTATTGCGTTTGCATCGGCTGTAACAGTTCTCCTCTATATTCCGATAGGAAGCTTTTCACCGGTCCTCGGCGGATATGGCGATGTGGTTCTTGTCATGTACCTTCTGACTGTTCCGGCGCTTGCAATGGTTGCAGGAGGTTTTGCATCAGGCTCGCCATATGCATCTGTCGGCGCACAGCGTGAGATGGTCACAATGATTGCTTACGAGTTTCCATTGGCAATTGCAATAATTGCGGTTGCATGGAGGCTTTCTGCCGCAGGAGTTTCTGATCCCTTCACACTTTCGGCAATATCAGGTGTTTTTACACAGATATCCATATGGGATGTATCAGGCCCTCTTGGAATCATCGGATTTATTATTTTAATGGCAGTAATTGCATGGGTGACACCTGCCGAACTTTCACGTGTCCCGTGTGATACTCCTGAAGCTGAAACAGAACTTTGCGGCGGTCTCATCGTAGAATATTCCGGCAAAAATCTTGCAGTCTTCTACCTTGCAGGAGCAGTAAAGACAGTGTGCATGCTTGCCTTGTCAGTTGCGATATTTCTTCCGTGGAATCTTTCGTGGTTTATCGAAATGCCCGGTTATGCTGCACTGGCAGCTGACCTGTTATTCTTCATTCTTAAGATGATACTGGTTCTTTTCGTTTCAGTCAGTTTAATAAGAGTCAGTATGGCAAGGTTTCGGATTAATCATGTCGTCTCGGTATACTGGGGGCTTTTGGCAATAGCAGGCCTATTTGGTTTGATTCTTATAATTGCGGATGTGTTTTTAAGAGGAGGTGTAATAGCATGAGTTTTCTTCCGGCAGTCCGTGAGGTATTAGTCCAGCTTTTCAAAAAGCCTGCAACAAATCTCTTCCCGGCAAAGTATCTCCCAAAGTCCGCAACAAAATTTTTATCAGAGGTCTCAGAGGGAAAAAAAGCTATAAATCCTCCAATTGATACGCCTGACAGATTCAGGGGAAAAATAGTCTATGACCGCAACAAATGCATCGGATGCAAAATCTGCACAAGAGTCTGCCCTGCAAACGCTATCGAATTCATAAAAGAGACAAAGACAATACGAATTTATGTCACACAGTGCATATTCTGCTCCCAGTGCAATGATGTATGCCCTGTAAACTGCCTTTTTATGAGCAGTGAGTTTACCCTTGCAACAGATGACCGGTATTCAGAGGCAATGATTGTTGAATAGGCCGGTCTGAAAATTATTAAATAAACTCATTTTTTTTACATTTAATTTTTTTTCTTAAATTAAGCGTTCAGAGCAGTAGTGTTTGTATGCATTAAGCTCAAATGTTATACCCGGATTATGAGAAGACAACAGGTGCTTAGATGGATTATAATGACAGCCGGCCTGTTCATTATGACATTTGGCGTTGCACTCTCAACAAAAGCCGACCTCGGTACATCTCCGATATCCTGCATTCCTTACGTTTTAAGTCTTGCTCTTCCGCTGACAATCGGCGGATGGATATTTTTGATGAATCTTTTGTTTGTAATAATTCAGTACCTGCTCTTAAGAAGTGATTTTTCGGTTTACAAATGGCTTGAGATACTGGTCATCTTTGTGTTCAGCCTTTTTACTGACATTAACATGTTCTTTGTCTCATTTATTCCCATCTCAGGATACCTGATGCAGTGGATATTCTGCATACTAAGTTTTACTGCAATTGCATTCGGCCTTGCAATGGTTCTAAAGGCAAATATTCTTATGATGGCGGTTGATTCACTTGTTCTTGTAATCTCAGGAATATTTCGCATTGAATTTGGAAAAGTAAAAATGATGACTGACAGCTCAATGGTAATACTTGCGGCAATACTCTCCTTTGCCTTAATGGGAGACCTTTTTGGCGTAAGAGAAGGAACAATTGCCGCAGCACTCTCAATAGGCTTTCTTGTCAGAAATATAAGAAAACTTCCGGGATTTCGGGATAAGCCGGCAGATAAAAAATCCGTATGAACTGCTGCTTTAATCAAAATCTTATGTAAATTAAATATAATGCCAGAATAAAAATAACAATGAGCACAATTCCAAGGGCAGGCTTTGCAATTGAATCTGTCAGTATATCTTCCTCTTCTCTTCTGTTAAGATTTAATGCCTCTTTGAATTCATCTTTTAAGTCATTGTCATGCTCAACAACAAGTGCACCCTGATACCCGCAGACTTTGCATCTGTATATATTTCCTGCATATCCTCCGACAACAGTAAATATTTCATCTGAGTCGCATACAGGACAGTGAAGGCTTTTTGATTTCAGTTTTTTTCTGCTCATAATAATCCGGCCCTGTTTTAATATTGAGGCTTTATTTTAATAATATTTTTAATCCGTTTGAAAGATGCAGTTTTAATTACAGCACAGAAATCAGGCCAGGGCCTTTTTTTACCGCATCAATCAGTCTGTCTGCACCCGCGATTACACTATCACTTATGATATCCCCAAACTCGGTATTCTCCGGCTCAATGCCCAGAAGAATAATTTCTCCTGCAAGACCCTGCAGGAACTGAATTAATTTTCCAAGATCCATTACGTGAGTGTCAAATCCGGCAACCCCGAGCCTGTCAGGCGGGATAATCCTGAACTCCCCCGGAGACAGATCCATATAAGCGGCATCAACAATTATGAGAATTTTGGGTTTTTCTCTTCTGATAATGCCTGTAAAATTCTCAGGTGAAGTTTCACAGCTGTATGCAGTCCAGCCGGGATGCTCAAAGTTTTGTGCCACATAAACGCCTGCACCGTCATCGGATTTTAAGGTGTTTCCAACTCCAAGAAGAATATTCATCTCTTACAATGATATTAATTGCAGAACTAATAAAATAAAGTGATATAAAATGCCGGTAAAAATTTCCATGCTTTTTTTTGAAGCATTTTTAATACTGCTCCTTGTTCTCTTTGCCGGATGCACAGGAGAATTTCTGCCAGGTCAGACAGACAGGTATCCTCATGTCGGGTCCGACTCTGCAACATGGCAGTATGAATATATCACTCATTCCTTTAATTTTGAGAACAGGGTGATTAGCCTTACAGTTCCGGTTGATATGGGAATTTATGATGCCGCATACAACTCAGATAAGTCTGCATACCTAAACCAGGAGAAGCTTTCTTTAAATGAATGGTCTGGCGAGTATTACCGTTCATTTATGAACTCTCCTGCAATAGATACGGTTTATGCTCCGGTTCTTGAAGAGTTTGGAAAAATCAGGCAGGAGATGTCTCTTGATTCCGACAGGTATGCAGAACTGATTTTTGCCTATGCCCAGTCAGTCCCTTACAGGACTGATAATGTCAGAACACAGCCAAAATTTCCTATTGAAACTATTTACGAAAACTCAGGCGACTGCGATGACAAAAGCATTCTCGCAGCGGCGCTTCTTGCAAGGGAAGGATATGATGTCGCACTTTTTGAGTTTGAGGCCGAAGAGCATATGGCTGTCGGGATAAAATCTGATGCATGCACATACAAAAATACCGGATATGCATATGCTGAGACAACAGACTACAGCCTAATCGGCTGGCCTGAAATCAAGACTGATGACGATTCTGAAATAATATCAGACCCGTATGTTATTCTGGCAGGAAGCGGCACAATAACATATCAAAGCTGCGGGGATGTCTTATTCATCTATGAAAAGATGAATGAAGCACTAAAATTTACAGAAGATACTGAAAAGCAGATAAGTGAGGATACGGCTGAGGCTGAAAGGATGTCAGATGAAATCCGTGCATTCAAAGATAAAATGAACAGTCTTAAAGAAAGCGGAAATATCGCTGAATATAACCGGAATGTATCTGAATACAACAGTATGGCATCTGAATACAACAAAAAATCTTCTTCTCTAAAAGAGCTTGTAAAACAATACAATAAATATGTAAACATTTACAATTACATAACAGAGCACAGATACGACAGAAAAGGAGTTTATGAATATCTGGCTGAGTCATAAATTAAAAATAAAATAAATTCACCTGATATTTCTCAGATAAACTGATTATCAAAATCAGAAAATGCAAAAAAAATAATTTTTTTTCAGAGCAGATATGAGTTTTAAAGCAATAAAAATCAGACCAATAAAAACAGCAAGGCTTACATTAATTCCGGCGGATTTAGGCATGCTTGAATATGAAATTAACAGGCAGAAATTCCCGGAGAGCCTTTTTGGAATCACTTTTCCAAAAAACTGGCCGCATGAATCTGTAAGCCCTGAAGTATCTGAAATTTTCTTAACCCTTTTTAGGGAGAACCGGCTTTACAACTATTACTGGGTTTTAAATGAAGAATCAAAAAAAGATATTTTAATTGGAAGCGGCGGTTTTATTGTGCAGGATGACGGCTCTTTTGAGCTTGGATATTCTGTCTTAAAGCAGTTTGAAAGCAATGGTTTTGCATCAGAGGCAGTAGGCGCAATAATAAAAAACGCAGGTGATTTAAAAAATAATGTCAGTATTGCTGCAAAGACAAATAAGGAGAACATCGCATCAGTCCGTGTTCTTGAAAAGTGCGGATTCTCCCTCTCCGGATTTGACAGCGAATCAGATCTTTTAATTTACTCTCTGGCTAAAAATTAAAATATTTGTTCTCTTCAGATCTTTTTGACAGGTATCTGGACCTCTGTTAAAAGATCATTTGGGTCTGTCTCAGCAGGGTCGTTTAGATAAATCTGCCTGTCAGGGCCATAAGACTCAAGATTATTTTCTGCAATGAATTTAAATGCATTTCCAAATGCCACCGAAAATCCTTCGTGATCATAAGGCCCTTTGTAGATTACCGATACAACAGTGCATGCAGGAATTGTCCTGACACTAAATTTTGGATTGTCAGATACGACCTGCCCCTGGACAGGAATGCCCATCTCAATATCAGCGTCATTTTCACGGTACTCCTCGTCATAGCACAGCGACATGCACGGACCTGTAATGCTGACATTGTTCTTCTGGTTCTCCGGACTTTTTATAATCCTGATTAACTCCTCTGAAACTTCAGAGCATATCTGCTCATAAGTTCCGGTTCTGCGGGCTGAGAGTATCCTTAATGCAGGAGAATCCTTTACTACGGGTTTTGATACATTCATCTCAAATAACTCCATAAAATCTCTTTTTTGATTTAAAAGAGACTCAATTTTCTCAAGCCTGCCTATCTCTTCCATAGTCTCCCTGTGCCTTTTTGATATGAGCTGGCTAACCGTTTTGTCATCGCCGTCTCCGACTGCCCTTAAAATTTCAGATATCTCCAAAAGCCCGAATCCGAGTTTTGAAAGAACCTTGATTTTTAGTGCATCCTCTATCTGGTCGATTGTGTAGTAGCGGTATCCTGTAAATCTGTCTTTGAATCCGGGGACAAGGACCCCTTTTTTATCATAGAGGCGAAGAGCCTTCTGTGACAGATATGTCATATGCGAAAAGCTTCCTATGGTCATTTTTCCGGCAGGCATATTACATCACCATATTCTCTTCATTAAAATAAAACGGGTATTTCTCTCCCCCGGGTCATAGTTTATCCGGGTTTTGCAGATTGCTTTTTAATTTTTGCGAATGAAAAAAATATTACAGGCTTTTCTCTGATGATAACCAGAGTGCCTTATTAAAAAAATTCTTTTTTGCAGACGCCGTTTTCATCGTGGCTTAAGTACCACTCATTTGCCCTCATCAGATCACGCGGTGTCCCGACATCTATGTGTATTCCGTCAATTTTTTTGTATAATACATTTCTGCCCTGTTCTATCTGAAGTCTGATTGAATCAGTAAGCTGAATCTCTCCCTTATAGCCTGGCTTTGTATCTTTTATTGCATCAAAGATATCTGTTCCAAACACATAAGCACCAAGTGCGCCAAGACTGCTTTTTGCCTCCTCTTTTGAGGGCTTTTCAACCATGTCAAGAATCTTAAAGCCATCGGGTGCAATTATTCCGTGCCTTGTCACGTCTTCAACTTCGGCGACACCTACTGTTGTATCTCCTTTGTTTGATATGTGAAACTCAATCAGATCTTTTAGAAATGTCTTTGGCGAGAAGTAGTTGTCGCCCAACACAACAATGAAATTTCCGTCGATTACATGCTCACCGGAGAGGACTGCATCGCCAAGACCTTTTCTTTCATCCTGGACGACATATGTAAAGTCAACGCCGAATTTTTTCCCTGAGCCGAAATAATCCGAAAGGCCGTGCTTGTGAGGGCTTGTTACAATAACAATCTCTTCTATTCCTGCAAGGTGCATTGCGCAGACGACATGCTCAATTACAGCCTTGTCGCCGACAGGCAAAAGCTCCTTTGGAATTGCGTTTGTAAACGGCCCAAGCCTTGTTCCGGAGCCTGCGGCCGGAATCAGGCCCTGTTTTACCAGCATATGCCCTCCTTCTCATCAATTGTGAGAATGCGTCTTCCTTCGATTATAATTTTTGACTTCATCTGGTTAAACTCCTCATTTAGTTTTGAAAATTGTGGCCACTCTGTCATGACAAGGCATCCGTCTGCATCCTTTAAGGCATCAGACGCAGAACTGCAGTATGTTATTTGAGGGAACAGGCTCTTCATATTCTCTGACGCCAGCGGATCAAATGCATATACATCTGCCTCTTCCAAAAGAAGCGTATTTATCACAGGAATTGAGCGTGAATCACGGATGTCATCGGTATTGTCCTTGAATGCAAGGCCCAGGACTGCAATTTTTTTATCCTTAAGTGAGCCTGTGCGGTTTTTTAAAATCTCAGTCATCTTCAGAGGCTGTGTTTTGTTTACATCGAGAACGGACTTGAGCAAAACCGGATTCTGATTTTTTTCTTTTGCCAGGGATACAAGTGCTGATACATCCTTTGGAAAGCAGCTTCCTCCAAAGCCTGCACCGGCATTTAAAAAGTAAGGCGAAATCCTGTGATCCATTCCGACTCCCTTCATCACCTCATATACATCTATACAAAGACTTTTGCAGATGTTTCCAATCTCGTTTGAGAAGGATATTTTTGTCGCCAGAAATGCGTTTGATGCATATTTTATCATCTCGGCGGCAGTAATTCCTGTGTGCAGGAGGCTTGCGTTTAATTTTACATACATCTGCTCTATAACGCCGCCTGCCCGGCTGTCACTGCTTCCTATGACAATCCTGTCAGGATTCATGAAGTCCTCAACTGCAAGGCCCTCTCTTAAAAACTCAGGGTTCATTGCAAAACCGATATCATCCTCACTTCTTTTGGAGCATTCAAGAACAGTCTTTTTTACAATATTCTCTGTAGTTCCCGGAGGAACAGTGCTTTTTACAGCGACCACGTGATATTTTCCGGCTTTGCCTTTTAACTCATTTCCAATTGAGGCGGCAGCTGATCGGATGTATTCAAGATTTGCCGAGCCGTCCTCAAAGGGAGGTGTGCCGACACATATGAGTGATACGTCTGAGTCTGATACACTTTCATAGCTGCATGATGCAGAAAGATTTTTTCCTGCTGTTCTTTTTAAAATATCCTCAAGCCCCTTTTCAAAGATCGGAGGCTTTTTTGAATTAATCATATCAACTTTGGCAAAGACAGTATCGATAATTACGACATCATGCCCAAGTTCTGCAAGGCATGCACCTGAAACAAGACCAACGTATCCTCCGCCGACAACAGTTATTCTCATATTTTACCCGGAAAAAAATTCTTCATAATAATATCCTGCCCAAACAGTAAAAAGATAACCTGATTTTCGGTTTTTCCAAACCTTATGAGGAGCAAAGGACAAGCCGGCGGTCATGCATTATGGGGGAATTATTACATGTTAAAATTTAATAGCCAGTGTAAGAAAAAAACCGCCAGCTGAAAATATTAATGCAGTAAAAATTATTAATGAATTAAAGAATATTAATGAATTAAAGAATATTAATGAATTAAAAAAACAACCGGAAATTATTATATCATTACAAAGGAAGTGATAACTATGGATAAGGCAGCACTTGGAATGCTAATTGCAGGCTTCATACTTTTGCTTGCAGGAATTTATGGGGGATACTATTTCCTTGATGAGCTGATTTTTGTTATAAAGGGTCTTTTAGGGCTTGTTGTCGCAGTTGTCGGTGTGATGCTTTTAATTATCGGGGCTCTTACAATAAAGGACTAAAAGCATTTTTCAAATCATCGTCATCCTCAGGTGCTACTGTAACCATTGAAGACTTACAATAAAGGACTAAAAGCATTTTTCAAATCATCACCGAAGGGCGGAACTGCATCTGCCCGCTTTTTTATTTAAAAGAAAATTAATTGTTTTAATTGAAAAAAAATTAATTTTAAAAATCAATTCAGATTCAATTATCTATTTATATCATTCGGCCTAATAACAAAGCATTAAGGCTTAATTCAGGTCAAATTTGAGAGGATAAACATGACACTTGAAGAAATGGTTGAAATTGCCTATCCGCAGCAGCCGCACTGCCCTACAATACTTCTCCTGGATATTTCCGGCTCAATGGTTGTGGGAGATAAAATTTCGCAGTTAAACGAAGGGATAACAGCATTCAAAGAAGAGATTGAAAAAGACGAGCTTGCAAGAAAAAGAGTTGATGTCTCTGTAATCACTTTTGGAAGCAGGGTTGAGATTTCGCATGAATTCTCATCGGTTGAGGATTTCAATCCGCCGACTCTTATTGCAGACGGTCTTACACCGATGGGTGATGCAATACTAAAAACCCTCGAAGTCCTTGAAAAAAGAAAAGAGGATTACAAAAAAGAGGGGATTGATTATTACCGCCCTTGGATCTTTTTAATTACTGACGGTGAGCCCACCGACATGAACGAGGGCGATGAGAAATGGAATGATGTTGTCTTAAAGATTCACTCCGGAGAGAAGGAGGGAAGATTTTTGTTCTTCGCAGTCGGTGTCGATTCAGCTGACATGCAGACTCTTGCAAAGATTTCGCCGCCTGAAAGAATGCCAATTAAGCTTAAGGAAAATCACTTCAAAGAGATGTTTTTGTGGCTGTCAAAGAGCCAGGCAAAGGTCTCTGCCTCAAATATGGGCGAACAGGTAGTCCTTGAGGATCCCGCAGGATTAAACGGCTGGGGAGAGATTCCAACAGTATAAATTATTTTTAATTTAAGTTAATTTCAACCTGAAAAAATTATCAAATCAAAGAAGAGATAAAATAAAACTGCCGCAACGCCTGCAGACTGAATATGCCTCATAACTTTTTTTAAAAAAAAAAGGAGCAGGACCTGATGAAAGACAAAGAAAAAAATAATATCTTTATCTTCGGTGCAAAGACAACAGGACCCTCACATATAAAATCAGGCCTTCCCTGCCAGGATGCATGGCACTTTGAAATTTTTGATGATGATTCAGCGGTGCTTGCAGTCTCTGACGGCCTTGGAAGCGCAGTGCATTCAAAGACCGGCGCAAAAACTGCGGTTTTTGCAGCAGTGGAATCTGTTGGCAGGCACTTTCTTGTAAGCTATGATAAAAATTGCAGATCAGCTGATCTGACAAAGAATGATGCAATAGTAAAAGAGGCGTTTTCCTCTGCTGTTAAAAGCATTCAGGATTATTCCAAAAAAAATGAAATTCCCGCACGTGAGCTTGCATGCACTTTAATTGTTGTTTTCATCTACAAAGGCTTTGTAACTACAGGACAGATTGGGGACGGTGCTGTTGTCGGGCAGTTTTTTTCAGGTGATATAAAACTGCTGTCAAAACCGCAGTATTCAGAATATATAAATGAAGTTACACCGATAACCGCTGAGAATGCAGCTGACAGACTCATTGTAAATGCAAACATAAAAAATGTAAAAAATATTGCGGCTTTTACAGACGGATGCCAGAGAGCTGTCCTTGTAAAAGAAAATGGCATACACTCACCCTTCATGCCTTTTTTTAAACCCCTTTTTTCATATTCGCAGTCTGCTAAAGATTCTGATGAAGCATCAGAGGATGTAAAAAATCTGCTTCTTTCAAAAAAGATAAATGAAGTATCTGATGATGACAAAACTCTTGTTATAGCCGCATTAAGAAAAGAGATTGCAAGAGACAGCTGATGCCTGAAAAAATTGTATTCACAGATAAAAAAAAGAGAATTACTCTCTTAGGACCAGTTAAAACCGGCGGCGAGGGTGCAATATACATTGTTAAAAACGAGCCGGGGCTTTGCGCAAAGATTTACTTTAAGGACAAAATCAACACAGAACTTCAAAGTAAAATCATCGCAATGATAAAAAACCCTCCTGGTGAAAACTTAACAGGGCATAAAAAAAGTCTTCGGTCAAGCTCCATTTCATGGCCGGTTTCTGTATTATATGAATCTTCAGATAAGAATGCACAATTTGCCGGCTTTACAATGCCGCTTGTAGACACATCGCTTTTTAATGAGGCCCACATGTATTATGACCCGCAGGACAGGATGAAAAATCTTGGAGGATCATTTTCATGGCTCTATCTTTTAACAGCGGCATTTAACATATCATATGTTGTCTCACAAATCCACAAAAAAGGCCACAGAATTGGCGATATGAGCGCTACAAACATTCTCATCGCAAGAACTGCCGCAGTTTCAATTATTGACTGCGACTCTTTTCAGATAGATGATGCTGAACTTAAAAAGACATATTACACAAAGGTTGCAACAGGTGATTTTCTTCCTCCGGAGCTGATGGGCAAAAATTTCAGGGAAGAAAATATCGACAGATACTACTCTGATCTTTTTGCTCTCGGAGTGATTATCTTTAAGCTTTTGATGAACGGGTATCATCCCTTCCAGGCCCGCGGGAAAAAAGTATCTGATTATCCGACGATTGAGCAAAAAATCGTAAAGGGATTTTTCCCCTATGCCTTCAGCTCACCTGATCTTCTTCCTCCAAAAAATGCACCGCCTTATGAGATTATTTCTCCGCAAATCCGCGAACTTTTCAGCCGGTGCTTTATTGCCGGTCACAAATACATAAATCACAGGCCCTCTGCCGAGGAATGGGCAGTCGTCTTAAGATCCGAGCTTGCCAAAATACAGCAGTGCAGGGAGAACAGCAACCACTGTTACCTTCCCCATCTGAATTACTGCCCATGGTGCAGAATCAAAAAAGCGGGAAAAGAGGGCAGTGATTTATTTCCTCCTGACAAAAACGAAAAAAAACCTGCAACGGCTGCACGGCACTTTGCAGACTTCAACAGACCGGCAAAAATTTATACGCCCGTTCTTAAGGTCAGCCCTGCCAGAGTGGAATTAAGGCCTGTAAATACCGAATATGTAAAGTTTTGCCTTGAGATTGAAAACGGGGGCGACGGAATTTTATCTGGAAATATTTCATCAGACAGAAGATGGATAATTATTAAAAATCCTGACATCTCAACTGCTGACAAAACCCCGGCTGAGATAATTGTTGACAAGACACAGCTTTTCTACAGCTCGGGCGGCATAAAATTTGCCGGAAACATTAATATCTCAACTAACGGCGGAAAATTAACTGTTCCTGTAACAGTTGCGGCAGGCAAAAATCCAAAAGCCGAAGCATCTGTGAAAAATATTATGCTTAAAAGAGTAAAAAAAGGGGACGTAATTAAAAAAACAGTTCTTCTCTGCAACACCGGCGACGGACTTTTGGAAGGCTTTGCCAGATCACAAAAGAGCTGGCTTGACGTAACGCCTAAAAATTTTAAAACACTCTCACAGCAGGCATTTGAGATTGCGATTGATACAAAACTCTGTGACAGTGATATACTTGCTCTTGGAAAAATAATTTTTGAGACAAACGGCAAAGATGTATCCGTTTCTGTGGGCCTTACATTTTCTGACTGATTAAACACTTCAGGGAAATTATATATCCGATGCTTTCATAATACCTCAATTGAAGGGATAAATCATGAAAATTCTAAAAACTCTCTTATTTATGCTGTGCATCTCATTAATTGCAATACCTGCACAGGCATTTACGATAAATTCACTTGATGTTGAAGTTTTTGAAAACGGCGACTGCAATATTAATTTTGATTATAAGATGACATTTGTCGAGTACATCGGATACTACACAAATATAGCAAGCCCTGCTGATGAGATTCGAAAAGAGCTTGATAAAAGAACATCGCGTCCTGTTGAGATAATCAGTGTGTCCCCCTCAGAGGCGAAATTTAAGGTTTTTGAATATGCAAAAGTCACACACAGCAATGGAAATAAAGTTTATACAGTTCCTTCAATCAGTTTCTCAAAGGCTGAAGAGATATTAAATGAGCACTGGATTTCAAAGATTACAAGTTTTGATCTCTCGCCTGAAAAAACCGAAGTGAAATTCCCTGACGGCTACATAGAGACTTACCAGAACCAGATGGATATCCCGCAGATTGTTCATAAGGAATAAACCCTGATCTCTTTTTTTTAACTATTAAAAAAATCCGGAAATTTATAGTGATTAATCAGAAATTCAGGATTATTTATTAAAAATTTATAGTGATTAATCTGATATTAAACAATTTTTTTGCATCTGATTGCTTTTTGATTACTCTGAAAAACCAATAATTTTTTATCTGTAATTTTAAAAATTTTTACTGCTTTTCTGCCAAAATGCCAAATGATTTGTAAGCGCTTTCTTCATCATCATATATTTCAAACAGGGAATCAAATCCTGATATTGTAAAGATATTCCTGACAAACGGCATCAGGGATGAAAGCTTCATGCTGCCGTTTAATGCGGCGGTTTTTTTGCGGGCTGAAAGAAAAACACGAAGACCGCTGCTGCTTATGTAATCTGCCGATGACATATCTGCGATTATTCTGATGAATCCTCTTTTTAGAGCTGAGTTTATCTCTTTTTCAAGGACAGGCGAGTTTTGTGCATCAATTTTTCCGGTGATTTTTATTACAGCAACAGAATTTCTCTCAGAATAATCAAGAATCATATAAAAAGATAATTTTTATCAGGGTTATAGATTGTGAAATTAAGATTTTTTTCATGACAGCAGTATAACAATTAATTAAATTCAATACAAAAATTACCTTCATATAAGGTGAAGAAAATATCGATCAACTCCGTCAGTTCAATAACCAGGGCAATAGAAACACTTGAAAATGAGCTTTGCGGTCTTTTAAACTATCCCTCAGAAGAGCTTGCCTCGATAATAAAGGATGTCGGCTTTTGCTGCACTCTCTGCGGAAAGTGCTGCACAAAAGAGTTCAACAGCCACGTCTTTTTATTAAGAGATGACCTGAAGCGGGCAAAGGAGAAATATCCTGATATGATAGCCCCTGCACCTTATTTTGAAGTCTGCGACAACAACGGCTGCTTTTATGTATCCGGATACGCCCTTAAAATAAAGGAGAACGGCGACTGCGTCTTTTTAGAAGATAAAAAATGCAGAATTTATGATGACAGATTTTTGATATGCAGAATTTATCCCTATATGCTGCACCGTGAATCTGATGAGAGAGGAAAGACTGACTGGAGACAAATTTCAGGCCTTAACGAGCACGGCGAATACAATACAAAAATTCCTGATGAGATATGCAAAGAATCAGCAGAGGATACAAAATATTATGAAAAGGAATTTTTGGAGCAGCAGCGTGATTTCTATTTATGTCTTCTAAAGCACTTTAAGGAGAATAATCTCAGGCCTGTCAGAAAATTATATGATGAGAATATGAAAAGATTTCAAAAGGGGGAGAATATTAAAATCTTCACCTTCAACGGAGAATCTTTTGATGAAAGCATCATCTCAAAGGATGACCGCATAATAATTTCAATAAACCCAAAATAAATTAAGCCGGCAGATCAGAATCAATATCATAAATGAGCCAGTCCAGAAGAAGAACATCAAAAAGTCAGACGCCGCTTCTTTTAAAGACGGCGCTTGTAATTATAATCGTCGTATTTGCAGTATCACAAAAAGATGTGATATCTGATTCTTTTCAGAATAATTTTGCATCACAGACTGATGAGAACCTGATAAATGCCGCAGCTTTTAACATCCAGGTCTTTGGGACATCAAAGGCGGCAAAGGATGATGTAATGGACATTCTTGCAAAAGTTGTCAGGAAGTATGACATAATAGCAGTGCAGGAGATTCGCGACAGTTCTGAAACAGCGCTTGTAAAGCTTGTGGAGCTTGTGAATTCAGACGGCTCATCATATTCATACTTTGTCAGTGAAAGGCTTGGAAGAACCTCAAGCAAAGAGCAGTATGCAATTATTTACAATACAAAAAAAGTTGAGCCAATCGGAGTCCCGTTTACTTACCCTGAGCTTTTAAACACCGATCCTTTCCACAGAGAGCCATACATCGGCTCATTCAAATCGGTGAAGGGAATATTTAATGCAACATTTGTAGTGATACACACTGACCCTGATGAAGCAAAAGAGGAGATTGATGCTTTATATGAGGTCGCAGAGTTTGCCAGAACAATACTTCCCGGTGATGAGGCAGTCGTTGTAATGGGTGATTTCAACGCTGACGGCTCATACTTTAATGAAGATTCATACACTCCGATGAAGAGCGAAGGCTATACGTGGATTATCGGCAACAGCCTTGACACAACAACAGGTGCAACCGACTGCACCTATGACAGAATAGTGATTACAGGAGATGACAGCTTTTACACAGGCACAAGCGGTGTGATGAGGTTTGACACCGAATACTCGCTTACAGAGGAGTTTACAAAACAGGTTTCTGATCACTATCCTGTTTATGCAGTATTTTCTGCCGGAATATAACAAAAATCCTGATATTTTTTTTAATTTTTTTGTCTTACAATTTATATTCTAACAACAACCTGCCGGTTGCACCATATATCCGGGCAGTTCAAAATTTATAACTGCACAAAGCACTACCGGATAAAGGTGCGGATTTTATCAAAGCTGACTGATATTGCAATGAGAATTGATGAAAATGAGCGCCAGACCCTCATCTCATTCTTCTCAAAGATAATTTTAACAGCTGCCGGCTTTTTCTCAACTGTCTTTTTTGCGCATACGCTCGGCGCTGCTCTTTTGGGGGAATACTGGATCTTTTTAGCATATTTTGCCGTATTCAGCATAATCTGCGATGGAGGCGTTTCGTCTGCGGCGGTTAAAAAAATAAGCGAAGGAGAAGATGAATCTGATGAGTATTTCACAGCATCAGTAATTCTTCGGATAATTCTTACACTTGCAACAGTTGCCGGATTAATTGTGCTCTCACCTGTATTTGTTGACTTCAGCAGCACAGGGCTTATGCCATATCTTATCGCCGCACTTTTGGTATCAGGAGTTTTTACAACTGTTTCATCGGCAGTCTATGCAAAAGGAGACGTTGGCATAAGCCAGATTGCCGGTCTTTTTAATGAAATATCAAGAATAATTTTTCAGGTCATATTTGTATTTGCGGGTTTTATGACCGGCGGTCTTGCGGCAGGGCTGATTGCAGGATTTACAGCCGGAATACTGGCAAACACCAGGTACTTAAAAGTCAGCATAAAAAAATTCAAAAGACGGCATATAACAGGCATCCTTGCATTCTCAGGCTGGACTTTTCTCTCATCCGCTGTCATGAGCATCACTGCATATGCAGGCACAATTCTTGTCGGATATTTCATGAAAAGTTCAGATGCCGGAATTTATACAACCGCCCTGATGCTCACATCGGCTGTTACATTCTCATCAGCCGCTCTTTTAACAGCCCTTTACCCGAAAATTATAAAGTGGCATGCAAACGGCGAATTTGCCTGCATAAAAAATGCAATGGGAAGAATTTTTACTTATTCTCTTCTTCCTGCAGTACCGGCAGTCTCTGGCGGGGCACTTCTTGGAAGAGAGCTTCTCTACTACCTTTACGGCGCTGATTTCACAGGCGGATACTTTGCGCTTGTCTTTTTATTCATCGCACAGCTTGCCCAGGTTTTTTTTGCGGCATACATAATGGCAGTAAATGCCGCAGGACAGCCCCGTCTTGCATTCAGGGCTGCTTTTGTTCAGTCAGCAGTGGTTGTGCCGCTATATCTTGTTTTGATTCCGCTTTTTGGAATCTGCGGTGCAGGAATTGCAGTAATGTCTGCAAACATTGCAGCAGCATTTGTTTCATACATTTACGCAGGGAATTATACAACAATTGAATACCAAAAATCACAGCTTTCAAATATCTTTTTATCAGCTATCCTTATGTCAGCATTTCTTTTTGCCGCAAAGTCAGTCTTTGTGCCGCAAAGCTGGCTGCATGTTTTGCTGCTCGTATTTTTTAGTGCGGTTTTTTATTTTGCGGTTCTTCTAAAAACAGACAGGAATATTTTAAGAGATTTAAAAAAGCTTTTTTTTGATATCGGAATTAAAATTTAATTTTTAAAGGCTATCCTTCGATATCCTTTATTGCTTTTGCGCAAAGAGCCTGCATATCCTCATATCCTTCAATCTCAGAAACATCCCCTACAGCCTCAAGAACATGGACAGACTCCTCAAGAAAACTCAGAATGTCTGTTGGAAAGAGTGAAATACCATATTCATCAAGGAGAAATTCTGAGATCTGCCGATGATTCATCCCCGACATTCTAAGCTCAAGAATCTCTGCCGCAAACTTTCTCTCCGGGCATCCGCAGAGAGGATTTGTTTTGCATTTGCAGTTTAGAAAACTTTTATAAAAATTTATGATCTGCTGTTTAAGCCGCTTTTCAAGTCGCGGATAATCAGCACAGGCGCAGATGGCTTCAAGAAACTGGCCTTTGAATGCAAACTCGGGCACACGGTACCCTACCACATTCTCAAGTTTCTTAGCCGATTTAAAACGCGCCCTCGAAGAGATCAAATTCCTGCTCCAAACTCCTCGTCAAACTTCTTAAGCGATGCAAGGGCTTCTCCCATGTCATCAACCTCGACAAGCCAGTCATCAAACATTATCGGCTCTTCATCATCTGAGTCGCCGCGGAGGTATTTGCCGCAGCATGAATCGCCGTTTATGACCTTTGCACCGATTGTTGATGCAATCTCAAGTGCCTTTTCGACATCTTCATCTCCGATTTTCCTGCCTTCTTTGACTAAATCTTTTATTGCACCCTCGCCTGTTTCTCCGTTTATGAATTTCTTGCATGACATGAAGAGAACCAAAAAGCGCATCTGAATGCCCTGTATAATATCTGAGAGTTCATTTTCGGCAATGTCTCCCATAATTATTGCCTCAACCTCGTTTAACTTTTCAAGCGCGGTTTTGGCGTCATAGCTGCCGTTTAAAAAGACCTTTATAATCTTCATCACAGAGACGTTGATGTCTTTTGTGAAGTTGTCAAGTGATGCTAAGCCCTCAGGCATCTCATCTGAATCAGGGTCTTCCTCAAAACTCATCTCAAGAAGCGCATTTAGCCAGTTGTCCCATCTTTCCTGTGTGTAAAAGTAATACAGTACTGATGTCGGCTCATCTTTTTCCGCTTTTTTCTTCGCCATAGTTACTGATAATTTCTCCTCCGACTACTAAAAGAAGTTTCTATTAACAACCGGCAGTGATGCCAAACTTCTGCCAATTAATAAGACATCACAGGGCAATAATTTATGACAGATATGACAACTACGGTGATGGCAAAATACGGGGAGCTTTTTTTAAAGAGCGATTCCGTTCAGCGCTACTATACAAAACTTTTAACAAAAAATATCAGAATGGCGCTAAAATCTGCCTCACTTGAGGGCGACATTGTTCTTCACAGGGGAAGAATTCTTGTAAACGGTGAAAAGCCCGGAGAAATTGCAGAGGTACTCTCAAAAGTCTTCGGGATAGTCAGCGTAAGCGTTGCAGTATGCACCTCTCCTGACAGGGATGATATCGAAAACGCGGCAGCTTTGTATGCTTCAAAAAAATTAAGGCCCGGTATGACATTTGCTGTAAGAGCGCGAAGATCAAATGTCAGCGGCTTTACAAGCCAGGAGCTCGGCGCATCAGCAGGCAGCAGAATTTATGAGAAAGTCCCGGGCCTAACCGTTAATTTAACAGATCCGGATTATGAAATATTTGTCGAGGCAAGAAAGGAGGGAGGGCTTATCTATGACGAGGCTATACAGGGCCCGGGCGGTCTTCCTGTGGGAACACAGGGAAAGGTCTTATCGCTCATCTCCGCAGGCATTGACTCACCTGTTGCATCATGGCTTGTATTAAAACGGGGCTGTGTTGTCTCATACATCCACTTTGACGGCGGCAGATATACAGGAGATGACACAAAAAAAGCCTCTCTTGAAAATCTTGCAGCACTCTCCCGCTGGACACCGGGTCATAAAATTGAGATGCTGAGTGTAAATGTAGAGCCCTTTTATGATGCACTTGTAAAAATTGAAAATATCAAAAACAGATGCCTTATCTGCAAGCGGTTTATGCTGAAAACTGCATCGGGTATTGCTAAAAAAGAGGGCTTTCTTGCCCTTGTCATGGGAAACAATTTAGGTCAGGTTGCATCACAGACACTTGCAAACATAGCAGTTGTTGAATCTGTTGTTCCTTCAGATATTCCTGTTATTCAGCCTCTTATTACATATGACAAAGAGGAGACTGTAAGAATTGCAAGAAGAATTGGAACTTTTCGGCATTTGTCAGGCGATGTCGGATGCAGTGTTGTTCCAAAGCACCCGGCGGTTTCAGCAACAATGGATTCGGTTCTTGATGATGAAAAAGAGCTTGACACTGAATGGCTGATGACAGAGTGCCTTTCAAATACTGAAGTATACAGTGCATTAAACGGTGAAATTATTCTTAGAAAGCGGCAAATAATTATGCAGAAAGATTTGAAAGATTAATTCCTGCCGTAAAACCGGATGACTGTATAAAAAAAGAAATCTGTTTTTTTATTTTTTATCTGCTGACAGTAAGGCCGTTTGTTTCTGCTATCTCTTTGAATGTATCGCATACGTATTTTATCTGCCTTTCTGAAAGTCCGAATGTGTTGTATTTCCATACTCTTGTTGAGCCTGCAATCACGCCGCAGATTCCCTTCTTTTTAAGATCGCCTGAGAGGAAAAATCCCCTCTTTTTGTGTGTCTGCGCAACTTTATCAAAGGATTCTGTTGTGTCTATGCGGGTTAAGGTGTGCTCTCTTGGCATGTCGCTTAAACACTTTGTCCCGTCAATTGAACAGAGGGCATCTGCAACCATCCTGCTGTGCAAAACTTCAGTGTCCCAGTTTTCAACACGCTTTTTTACAGCAGGAAATGATGCGACAAGCCCTGCCATTGTAACGCCCATAAGGGTGCATCCCATCATCTCAACCTCTTTGATGCCGAAGGTTCTGCCAGATACATCCCCTTTTGCCTGTGTCGTCCTAAAGACCTTTGATGCATACTCCTCTGTTGCCGCAACAATTCCTGATGGTGCAGGCGCGGCCATGCTCTTGTGCCCTGAGCCTATGATGAAATCAGCGCCAAGGTCTTTTCCGTTTACAGGCATTATTCCAACGGTGTATGCACCGTTTAAAAGAACAGGTATGTCATAAGAGTGGGCAGCTTTTACAACGCCTTTTATGTCGTGTATGTTTCCATACTGATAGTCGGCATGCTCAACAAACAAAAGCGAGGGCTTTTTTTTATGTTCGCGTATTACATCCTCAATTTTTTGCGCCGCATTCTCGCCTGTGATATGGTTGTGCTCATCTTTTGGAATTTCACAGGGGATACCTCCGGACTGCTCGACTGAGACAAATTCGGTGTAATGTGAAAGAGCTGTCAATATTACAGGGTCGCCTTTTTCAACAAGAGTTGATGCAACAGCCTGAAAACCCCGTCTTGCGCCGGGGACAACACGCACTGCATCCATGTTGAGCCATTTTGCGCAGTCTTCATGAAACTCCGCAAGGGGAGGCTTTTTGATGTAGTCAAGCCTGAAGGGCTTTAGGCAGTTGTCGCATACGGAGTAGCCGTCAGAGTAGGCCAAAACAGCCTTCTGTGCTTCAGGCGTAAGCCTTCCGCCGGCCTGGATAGGATCGATGTTTATAAACATCTCTTCTACTGACCGCGCCTCGATTTTATCCGAACATAGCATATTCTAAAGCACCTCCTCTTCAAGAACAGATATCTGCTTTTTTAATTTTTCAATCAGTTTTGCAGCCTCTGCCTTATCTTCCCCTTCAAAATCATGAAAGGGGGCGTTTTTTCTAAAAAGCTCTCTTATATCGGTTAACAAAAACATTGCCTGAAATACTGCATCAACTCCCCTCTGGGGCATAGCTATCACCTGTTTGTACTATCTTTATCGTCGTTATCTGCTATTAAAGAGAGGATTTTTCAAACATAATCTGGATAAAAATGACTGAAATAAGACATGTAATTTATTAAAAAGAAAATGGGATCATTAATCCCGCATACGCCCAGTACGGAATTCGAATCCGTGTCGCAGCCGTGACAGGGCTGCATGATAGGCCACTACACTAACTGGGCACTGCAATAAAATTAACATAACATATTGGTATCATTTGCTTTTTAATACTTCGATTTAAGTCGGATAATTTTTAAAGACACTTGAAATAAAAAATAGATAATTTTTTTCTCCTGATATTATCCATATAGTAATAATATAAAAGGGGATTTACATGAACGATGAATCAGATTCATACAAAAATGCAAAAGAAAGAGTAATGCAGCTAAGGGGATTTTATGAGCATCTTGCAGTTTACCTGATAATAAACATAATGCTGTTTATAATAAACCTTACAACTTCACCGCAAAGCCTGTGGTTTTACTGGGTTACAATATTCTGGGGGATTGGCCTTTTGCTGCACGCATGGAAGACATTTGCCGGCAATGCGATTCTTGGACGGGAATGGGAAGAGAAAAAGATCAGGGAATATATGGAAAACGAAAAAAAATAGATAATTTTTAAGATAATTTTAACAGACTTTTTTTTCTTAAAAAAATTATAAAATTTTGTAAACTTAAATTTTGCAGGATTTTTTTGAAAAATAATTATGCAAATAATTCATAGCTGTGAAGCATAATAAAAAACAAAAAGATACGCCCAGTACGGAATTCGAATCCGTGTCGCAGCCGTGACAGGGCTGCATGATAGGCCACTACACTAACTGGGCAAATTTAAGATTATGTTTTTTTTTAGATTATTACACCAGCCCGCAGCTGTTTCAAACAGATCCCGCCTCCCGGATTCGAACCGGGGACATCGCGGTAGCCGCGCAGTTACTCGACAAGCTTATCGGGTAAACCAAACTACAGCCGCGCACTCTACCAGTCTGAGTTAAGGCGGGTCTGGTGCTCTACTATATTAGACTGGCAATGTTTTAAAGATTTTCTTTTAATGCGAAGAATAAAAAATTCACTGATAAAGAAAACAAGACCTTAAAACACAAAAATACAATGAAACTCCTGATGAATAACGAAATGCCCAAAGACTAAAACCTGAGAAAATTCTATAAATTTAATTTTCTTTATCAATTACTCCGCAGAAATTTCACAGGAAAAAAACCGGCAAAAAGTGTAAGACCAGGCATAAAAAATTTATAAAATTTCAAAAAAAAATTCGCATCAACAGCTTAAAAGGAATACTGATTCACAAAACAGCAGTGTCACAGGGAATTTTTTTAAATATGTAGATTTTTTCAAGTTCTGAATTTATGAAAAAAATCAGGATTTTTTTTTTAAAAATTTAATTTGCAGAGGGCGGTGCACCTGCACCTGCGGTCTGCATTGCAGCCTGAATCTGCTGCTGGAGCTGCTCGAATTTTGTCTGGAGAGCTTTTTCCTGCTTCTCAAGGGACTTGACGCGAAGCTCAAGCGTCTCAATCTTGTCTGTTAAATCAGATGAGACCGACTCCTTGTCTTTTTGCATCATCACAGTTCCTATTGTGACATATACGCCTGCGTCATCCTTTACGTTTGAAAGCTCTTCCTGTGCTTTCTTTGCCTCTTTTGCTGCCATTTCAAAGCTTGCTTTCTGCTGCAAAATAGTCTGAAGCTGCTGCTGTACCTGCTGAAGCATTGCCAGCTGATTCTGAACTTTTGGTGGAATATTATTCATTTATAACCTCCTGCATCTCTTCTGCAATAATAATAAGCCGCAACCATGTATTTAATGCCGCACGAAGTGCGGAAACATCGTCTGCCGAGATATCAAGGATAAGAGTATTCTCATCTTTTAATGAAACCTTCGAGCATGAGCGGCCCATGTCATCATCCTCAGGACTTACAGAATTGTAAATCTCTTTTGCATAAGGTGTTTCTAATACAAAAACTGCCTTATTCTTCCGCTTTAAGTCTGAGGACATACCTTCGTCTCTGTGCACCGTCAAAGGTAATTACATTGCTGCTGTCATCTGTCTTTGCAATACTCAGATATTGCACCAGATTATCATAAACAGTTTGGTTTCCGGTTGCAAAGCCCCTTACAATATTTCCTTCACGCTCTGTAACCGAATACGAGGAAAAGAAAAAATGACTAACCTGCTCACTGTCATGATAAATTTCGATTAAAAAGTCCCTGCCTGATTTTGAAACAATTAAAACATCATCATCAGTGATATCGCCAATACCGGCTTTTCCCCTTGGAAAATAGTGGACTCCAAGGGAAAAAGCAAGATCCTTTGAGAAAGTTCTCAGGGGCGGTGCAGGTTTGCGCGAAGTTGTGACTTGCATTATCTGGCTTTAACGGTTTTTATGCCTGCCCCGCGCTCCTTGAAAAGAATGCGGTGGCCGCAATATGGACAGCGGACATTGATGTCAATCTCCACTTTCTGCTTACACCTTGCGCATTTATAGCCTGACATAATTTGTAAGACCTCGTTACTCTTTGATTAATGAACGCTCGATTGTACGGAGTGCAACTTTAAGGTTTGGAGTCTGCGGAACATATGCGCCGCCTGCGTACTTAAAGCCGCATTTCCTGCATTCCCAGATGCCTGTTCCCTTTCTTGTAACAGCTTCTGTTTCACAGCTTGGGCAGATGTGCTTCGCTTTGGAAACTTTTTCTATTTCATTGACGCGTTTTCTAAGGAAACGTCCGTATCTTGGACCAAATCTTCCTGCGCTACCGGTTACCCTTCCTTTTGCTCTTTGTTTACTTGAACTTGCCATTTTTACTAAGCCCCGAAATTTTGTTCTGTATATATTATTTCTGCATCCTTATTAATGGTGACTAATCCTGGCTGAGAATTTTAACTTCCCCGTCACCTTTGGTTAGGCGGTTTATCATATCATAAAACTCATCCTGGATTCCTGCAGGTATTTTGCATACGCATATCCAGGAGCCGTCCCTTTGCCATTCCTCTTTTTCAATTGTTGTTGACGATGAAATCTCACCATATGCCTTGGGTGCATAATCAGCAGATATTTTTACAGCGAAACGCATTTCTGCAAATTTTATAGGAAGAATCGGCCTTAGAGCCTTTACAACATCCTTGACCTGCTCATCAACATGCTTAAAGGGATCGATGCTTACTCTTGCCTCCTCCATCGCCATTTCAATGCGCCTTGGAGGGTGAGGAAGCTTTGTCTGGGGGTTGACTGCATTTCTTGAGATGAAGGTAATCACCTGACTTCTCTTCTTCTCAATCATCTGCTTTCTTTGATCAGCAGTCAGGTGAATCTCACCCTTCTTTATAATCCGCTCTGCAATTGACTCAAAATCGGATGTATCAAAGACTTTCTTTAAAGATTCCTCTGATGCCTTGTCTGTCTTTGATGCATTTTCAAATACAAACAGGGCTGCAACAACATCCTCAATGTTTACTTTTTCACCCTGACGAATGCGCGCCGCTGCATCGGGATCCACAAGAATTTCAAATTTCTCCCCGTGGCTCTCAAGCCTTGCCACTACCGCCTGCTCAAGAGATATCATCGATCTTTCACCTACTCTTCAGTTTTTTCAGTATTCTGTTCAGAATACCCGGATTCAAACTTCTCAACAAATTCCTTTACTTCTTCCTTGCTCATCTTTTTAAACAGGGCATTTTTTAGAAGAACCACGCCGATTTCAACAGTGTTGACATCAAATTTGCCTTCGGTTGCCGCATGAAGCGCTTTTAACCCCATCGGGATTGCCTCGGCGACTTCCATATCCTCCCTGTAATCCTCTTCAAAGACCTTCATTACAGCAGGGCGTCCCGTTCCTATTGCGGTTGCCTTGTATTCAAGAAGTGTGCCTGAAGGATCAGTCTCAAAAAGGCGTGTCTGTTCATCACTGATTCCGGCGATTAAAAGTGCTGTCCCATAGGGCCTTGCACCGCCGAACTGTGTCAGTGTCTGCATATGATCACAGAGCTTTTTTGAAAGTGTTTCAATATCAATAGCCTCATTATAAGAGACACGGTTTATCTGACTTTCAACTCTTGCCCTGTCAACAAGCGCCCTTGCATCTCCTACAAGGCCGGAAGAGGCAACGGCGATATGCTCATCTATCTTAAAGATCTTCTCAATCGAAGACTGCTCCAGAAGTCTGGAGCTCACACGCTTGTCGACAATTAAAACAACGCCGTCTGTGCATTTTATGCCGACCGCAGTTGTTCCTCTCTTGACCGCCTCACGTGCATATTCCACCTGGTAAAGGCGTCCGTCAGGGCTGAAAACAGTAATAGCCCTGTCATATCCTCCCATTTGAGCATTCATTGGCTGCATTATTGTTCCTCGAGATCTTCTCTGGTAAAATACAATGTATCTTGGTGTTTAATTCCCTCTTTATATAAATCAACCTTTTCCTGTGAAACAGGACAGACAGAATAGGAATTATCTCCGATTTTAATATCCGCTGTTATTTCATAAGAGGCTGACGGGGGAATTTTTCTTTTCAGTGCGGCAATCGTCCCTGATGATGCTTTGCAGTGCAGTGCACAGTCAGTGCCGCTGATGCGAAATACCATTCTTGCCGCGGTCTCAAGTTTTTCCTCAAAACCTCTGCTGCATCTCATAATGACATAGCCTGATGCGGAATAGACAACGCTCATGCTCATCTCTGCCGCACCGCAGTCGCCGTAAAGACTGACTGCCGCATCATATACTGCATAATACAGGTCTTTTCCTTCAGGCTCAAAGCCGGCAGGGACTATTTTTGAAAGGACATATCTTTTATCCGGCCTAAGTGTCGGCGGAAGCGGCTTCATCTACAAAATCACCTCTGCAGGATTATATGGATTTAAGAGGGTGTCCACACCATTTAGTGCAGATATAACCTCATCTTTTTCCATTCCAAAAAGGCTGCAGATGTTTGCAGCTTCCCTTGCCGACATAAGATCTGTATATGAGCATGCGCCTGAAGAGATGGTAACTGTAAATCCGTATTTTCTGTGGAATTTCATAATCTCCGCAAAGGAGATAAGGGCCTTCTGACGCTGTATCCCTCTCTTTTTGACAACAGAGGACAGGGAAATATCAACCGCAACTCCTTTTTGTGCCGCATTTACAGCACATACATCATCAAATGCTTTCTTAGGCGCATTTTCAATGCCGCGGAGTATGTCTATTCTGCCTGAAGAGATAAGGGAGCGGTTTAAACCGGCATCTCCTGCGCAGGCTATTACAAGATCTCTTTTTCCTGCTTTTTTTATAAGTGCTGTAAAGTCGCGGAAATCCGACGGGCGTAACAGTGCGCCTGAAACTGTCCGGACACCATAAAATTCACCGGTGCTGACTGCTCCTGCACATACAATCCTTTCTATCCCAAGATGCTTCGCTTCAAGGGCCATTCTTCTAATAGAAGTGTTGCCTGCCGGATACACAAAAACGCAGGCGTCGGAAAATACCATCGTATATAGTTATAGAAAAAAAGAAGAAAATTATTTTCCTCTGTTCTGGTTTGAGCGGATGCTTGGGCGTGTATGCTCTGTTCCCTTGCCTTTACTGCTCATACCGCGGCCTTTAACACCTGCACTGGTAAGTCCGCGCTCTGCACGGCCTCTGTGCTTTGGACTTGACATCCATGAGAGGTGTGAGTCGCTTTTAATTGCCGGGTGGTGTCCGTCTACAAGGATAACCTCGTACCACTTTGACCTTCCGTCCTCGCCTACCCAGTAGGAGTTTAAAGCTTCCATGTTGACATATTTGCGTGATGCACGCTCTTCTGCAATTCTCTGGATGCTCTTTCCCATGGTTTTGCGGCGCATGCCCATGCGGGCTGTGCGGCGTCCGCGTACATATCTTGAGGCTCTGAGTCCTCCGCGGCGGACCTTGACACGCACAACAATGATACCCTGCTTTGCACGATATCCAAGGCTTCTTGCACGATCAATTCTTGTCGGTCTTTCGATACGGACTATGCTTCCTTCCCTTCTCCATCCCTGCATACGGTGCCAGAGAAGGCTTTTTACTTCGGTTTCGTCCGGGCATTTCCATGCATCGCGGACATAGCTGTACATTGATTTTGACATGGTTTTCACCTGAAAGGTTCAGCCCAAATATGTTCCTGGGCCACATTCCTTTTTCAACCAAAAGGGACAGCTGTCCCTGAGGTTCTTTACATATTGAATCTTTAATAAAAAAAAGGTTTTTGTAAGGCAGTGATTTTCATGCCCCGTATTTTTTTTATTTTTTCTGATTTTTACAGTTAATTTTTTTTTTTTGGATTTTTAATTATTTTTAATTTTTAGAATTAATTTCATTTTCAATAATTTTTTTAATTCTTTTTTTTTAAATTTTTTAGTCTTCAGAGAATTTTTTTAATGCTTCTCTTTTTTTATGACGTGGATATCCTCAATGCCGGTCTCGGGATACTGGCCGTTTTCATCTTTTTCTGCTGACTTTACCATATCCCAGATTGTAAGAAGCGCAACTGAAACACCAGCAAGCGCCTCCATCTCAACTCCGGTTTTTCCGTATGTTTTGACTGTGCATCTGGCCTCTATAAAATTTTCATCGCCGCCGTCTTCGAAATCAACATTAACACCGCCGATAGGAAGCGGGTGGCACATAGGAATCAGATCAGATGTTTTTTTAACGCCCATTACAGCCGCAACCCTTGCTGTTGCAAGAACATTTCCTTTAAGAGACTCTCCTTTTCTAATCTCGCAGAGTGTCTCTTCACGAAGATAAATACGCCCTGATGCAACGGCAGTTCTTCCAACATCGGGTTTTTCTGTCACATCAACCATGTATGCCTTATCATCTTTTATATGTGTAAATTCAGCCAATTTTTTTCTCCTCCTTAATTTTTAGACCTCTGTATACAATATCTTTGCAATTCTCTCAATTATATCTCCTGCCGAAATACCATCGCCATATGCTTCTGCCGCACTCTCACCGGCGCAGCCGTTTACATATGCGGCAATGCATGCGGAGTCAAATGCAGAAAGTCTGCACATAAGCGCTCCGCAGATGCCTGCAAGAACATCCCCTGTTCCGCCTTTTGTCATTGCCGGCGAGCCGCTCCTGTTGAAGCGGACACAATCCCCGTCTGTTATAACATCTGTTGGCCCCTTCAGGAGAAATACACCGCCGTTTTTCTGTGCAAACTCAGAGAGCACAACTGCCCTGTCATGCAGGGACTGAGGGGGCTTTGCACCCGATATTCTCTCAAACTCTCCTGCATGAGGCGTGTATAAAGACTCGGGAGCGGCAGGAAGAGGCAGCCTTAATGAATCTGCATCAAAGACTGCCTTTTTGCAATAGGCGCCCGCCTCTCTTATCACATCATGGCTTTCCCCGCCAAGACCGCAGCCAAAGACAGCAGAGTCTGATTTTTTCAAAAGCCGGATAATTGTTTCAGTATGCTCTTTGGTGATTCTTTCGCCGTTTAGCTTTTCAACTATAAGATCAGGATACTGCATGAGATTAGGCGTTGCAACCCGGACAATATCAGCACCGGCTCTTAGTGCCGAAAGGGCGGCTAAGTAAGGCGCACCCTGATAAGGCCCTCCGCCGACAACAAGAACACTTCCTCCCTTTCCTTTATGCGCATCGCCACTCTTCTTTGGAATAAGCGTAAGGTCGCCTTTGCCTGTAAAAACCTCGGCCTCAAAAGGAATGCCTATGTCAAAGACATCAGAGCCAAAAGCCTTTGGCCGGTGAAATGCAGCGATTGCATCAGCATGAATTCCGGATGTCGGAATATCTGCCGAGATTATCTTTGCAGAAGATGCGTTTGCAAGCTGCACCATAGTAATGTATGGCTCTTTTAGCGTGCCGTAGCCGCCGGTGCCAAGGATTGCGTCAACGATGCAGTCTGCCGAATCAAAAAGAGAGGAGATTTCTGATACATCAGACTGGCATCTTATTGGATGCAGGTAAGCGCCGCAATGATAAAGAGCATGTAGATTGTCTGTGCTCTCTTTTGTGTACGACGCAAATGCAGGATAGATTACATGAACATCAGCTGACCTGCAAAGGTATCTTGCGGCAGTAAACCCGTCTCCGCCGTTGTTTCCGCTTCCGCAGAGAACTAAAATTTCAGATGGGCTCTCTTTTAAAACACAAAGAGCAAGGGATTTTCCCGCACTCTCCATTAATGCCGCAGCTGATACACCAAGCTCCATTGCGTTTATGTCAACAGCCCTCATACGTTTTGGGTTTATAATGCCGGTTTTCTGAAACTTTTTCAACTCTTGTAAATCCATTTTTTTTAAATCTCCCCCGGATTTTTTTATTCTTTCTGCCCTTAATCTTTTTTTTAAATGAATGAAAATTTATTCTGCCTTTTGATGATTAAATTATCTGAGAGCGGATAATTTTTGTATTTTCTGATGGTTTTTTTAGACAATGTCATTATTTTTCTGTTCATAAATTCCATTATTATACAGATGGGTTTTCAACAGGATATATCAGAAGCTGCCGAAATCATAAAGGATGCCGAATCAGTCACAATAATTTCACACATAGACGCTGACGGCATTGCAAGCGAGGCAATAATGCGCCAGGCAGTTTCAAGATGCGGAATAGAGCTGAAATCTGTATTTGTCAGGCAGCTTGAGCCGATGACAATGAAGTATGTGCCGGATGATGACAGCTTAAAAATCTTCATCGACTTGGGAGCTGGACAGCAGAATCTTCTTGAAGAGAGAAATATCTCCGAAAATGAGGTTTTAATTATAGACCATCACATAACCCAGGATACAGTTACGCCATATGTTCAGGTAAACGGACTTAAATACGGCTATGAAAAGCTCTCTGCTGCCGGAACAGGATACCTTGTTGCAAAAGAGACTGATGACTATAATATTGACCTTGCAAAGCTTGCGGTAATCGGAAACGTCGGCGACATGATGGCAAGGGAAAACTGCGCACTTGTCGGCCCTGCAAGAAAGATTGTCGATGACGGCATAAGCTATGGAAATGTCGAGGTGGTATCAGACGATCTAAACTGCTACGGCATTTCAACAAGACCGCTTCACCTCTGTCTTTCATTCTCTGATGATCCATTCGTATCCGGAATCACAAACAATCCGCACAATGCACAGAGGCTTATTGAATGCGATGCAGGAATTGATCTCAGGAAAAAAAACGGCAAATGGCGTGTCTGGGAAGACCTGTCGCCTGAAGAGAGGCGAAGCATCATCGGAAGGCTTGCCCTTCGGCTTCACGGCGCCGGAGAGTCAACAGACAGGCTTCGCGCCGAGCACTACATATTTCCAGATGAGAAAAAATACACGCCTCTTAGAAACGCATCCGAATATGCAACAATGCTCAACGCCTGTGGAAGATGGGTAAAGCCCAAAACAGGAAGCCTTGTCTGCTGCGGCGACAGGGGTGAGGCATACCGTGAAGCAGAGGATATGCTCAGGCATCACAGATCAGTAATCCGTGAGATGATGGAGTACATTCTTGACAAGGGTGTAAATGAACTCTCTCACATGCAGTACCTTCATGTTGAGGACAGATTCCCGGATACGATTGTCGGAATCGGTGCGGGAATGGCTCTATCAAAGTTAAACTGGAAGCTTCCGATAATGATTCTGTGCTATCTCCCTGACGATCCCGAGCTTGTAAAAATTTCAATGAGGACAAATGAGAGGATGGTTGCATCAGGAATTGATCTTCAGGCTGCCCTTTTAGAGGCATCCGAAAAAGTCGGCGGTGCAGGCGGAGGGCATAAGATAGCGGCAGGCGCATATATATCCAGAAGTGTTGAAGAGGGGTTTGCAGAGAGTGTCAACAGAATCCTTAAAGAACAGTCACTTAAGGCGTGTTAGAACAATAGCCGATTTCCAGTTTGGAAAAGGCGCAGGAGAAGGCCTCTTTGCTGATGAGTGTGAGTTTAAGCTCTCATCGACGAAGAGAGTCCGGTATGTAATGCTTGGAAAAGACAGGATTGCAACTGTCCGGGCAAATGACGGAAGGCTCACACTGAGCCAGTCAGGAGCGATGCGTCTTTACAACTGTCTTCCTGCGCCCGCTTACAGAGTGACAATAAAAGATGAGGTAAAAGAGTTTATTGCGCAGGGCAAAAATGCCATGGCAAAGCATGTAATCTCAGCCGATCCTCAGATTCGTGCAGGCGACGAGGTCTTGGTATGCGATGAGAGCGGAGGTCTTCTTTCAACAGGCAGCGCTTTATTATCAGCAGAGGAAATGACTGCATTTAATTACGGTGTAGCAGTACAAATTAGAAAAGGGAGTTGATATGAAATGATTCCGGGAGTAAACCCTAAACAGATGAAGCAGATGATGAAAAAGCTCGGCATGAAGATGGAAGAGATTGAGGATGTCGAGAGTGTCGTTGTCTACACAAAGAAAGGAAATTATGTTTTTAAGGATGCAGAGTTTGTGATTACAACAATGCAGGGAACAACAACATACCAGGTTCAGGGAACACCTGTCTTTGAGCCCGCAGAAGCAGTAATCCCGGACGATGATGTCAAAATGGTTGCAGAGCAGGCCGGTGTATCCGAAGATGATGCAAAGCGTGCTTTAAAAGAGACGAACGGCGACATTGCAGAAGCAATCATTAAGCTTTCAGAATGAATATTCAAAAATTTAAATTTTCACTTTTATGATTTCAGAAAATGACAGGGTGCTTCTTAAAGGGGAGAAGCGTGAATTTTTTGCAAGAGCCTGCGATAAGGAGCTTTCAACAGACAAGGGAATTCTTAAGCTTTCTGACTTAATAGGATTAAAGTCAGGCGATCTGATATATACGCATCTTAAAAAGCCCTTTAAAGTAATTGTTCCAAGGCCTGTGGATTATTATTCATATGCCAAAAGAACAGGTGCGCCGATGCCGCCAAAAGACATCGGAATGGTCATTGCGTACACCGGAATGAACAAAAAGGATATTGTTTTGGAGGCAGGGACAGGAAGCGCAGTTGCATCAATATTTTTTGGAGGTATTGCAGAAAAGGTCGTCTCATATGAACGAAGAGAGGATTTTGCAGAAATCTGCCGCAGAAACATAGAAGATGCAGGGCTTTTGAATGTTGAGGTGATTGCAGGCGACTTTCTTAGTGCAACAGGCGAGTATGATGTTGTTCACCTTGACATGCAGATTGAAAAAGAGCATGTGATTCATGCCCACAGCTTATTGAAGTCCGGCGGCTATCTTTCAACATACACGCCGTTTTTTGAGCAGACATTTTGTGTGATGGATACGGCAGAAGGGCTTTTTTCTGAGGTCGTCTGCCACGAGCTTATCGAAAGAGAGATATCGAGAACAGAGAGGGGGACAAGGCCCTCAACACGTGTCTGCCATACAGGCTATATAACAATCTGCAGAAAATAAAAGAGGATTTCGATAAACCCATCCAAACCAAAAGTACTTTATTTTCATAAATTGATCAATAATCAATGAGCACGTTTACTAATTTTGCAATTAAAGATGAATAAAGGCATATTGCTGAATTGGGAGATCGATTGGGTGAAGTCGAAAAGATGATTGACTGGGAGCAATTCCGCCCAATCATCAAAGCACTATATACAAACCAAACTGAAATTGGAGGTCGCCCGAATATGGATGAAGTTCTAATGGTTAAGATGCTTGTCCTTCAGCAATGGCATGGTCTCTCTGATCCTGAACTTGAAAGACAGGCTAATGACAGGATTTCCTTCAGACAATTTTTGGGTTATCCCGTAAAAATCCCGGATCGTTCTACTGTCTGGCTGTTTCGTGAAAGACTATCAAAATCAGGTAAAGATGCTCTTTTATGGAATGAATTACAGCGTCAGCTGGATGTTAAGGGTCTTTCAATCAAAAAAGGTATGATTCAGGATGCAACATTTATTCACTCAGATCCCGGACA
>JAEWWL010000030.1 GCA_023396365.1 Methanobacteriota archaeon | reverse complement strand
TATGCAAAAATTCAAAAGATAAATGCACTGATTAGGATAAAAAGATATTACGCTATTTCGGTACCGGCGTTTAACCGGATGGTTATATGGATAATTTATGTGCTGATAATAATCTGTTATTTCAGGATTGTTTAATTTAAGGACTTTTTAATTTCAGGACTTTTTAATTTCGGGATTGTTTAATTTAAGGACTTCTTAATTTAAGGATTGTTTAATTTCAGAAATGTTTAATTTCAGGGCTATTTAATTCCAAGAATTTCCGGAAGGTCTGCAACGGAGTTGAGAATATAATCAGGAGCAATACCTGATGCCTTAAGTTTATCCTCCCTGAATTTTCCGGTCTTTACAAGAGCTGCACGCATGCCTGATTTTTTTGCGCCGCCGACATCAGAGATGATATCGTCACCGATCATCAAAGTCTCCGGCGGAGAAGTTCCAAGTGATGAAAGTGCTGAATTAAAAAAAGCTTTGGATGGCTTTCCTACAAGAACCGCTTCCTTTTCAGATGCATATTCCAGACATTTTACAAACGGGCCTGCCGAGAGTGAAAGGCCGTCTGCATCCATCCAGTATATGTCCTTTTCAAGAGCAAAAAATAATTTCTCCGGGGATTTTTTAATCACATCAGAATTAAGACCTAAGTTTTCATCAGATTTTTCATCAGATTTTTCATCAGATTTTTCATCGAAATTTTCAGAGTCATCAATTAAAATCCGAAAAACCCGGTTGAGCTTTTCATAGGAAAAATTATCGCCGGCATCGCCGACAACTACTGCCTGAGGATTTATCTCATCAGAGATAAGCCCTGCATCTGAAAAATCATCGGTGACATCGCCTGTTACAAGAAAAAAACATCTTTTTATATCCATTTCAAAAAGGATTTTTGATACCGCAGCCGCAGGGGTTATTATATGTGATTTTGGTATGGAAAAGCCATATCCTTTTAATTTTTTTGAGATAGCATCTGCTGACTTTCTGGTAGTATTTGAAATGCAGCGAAAGGGAATCTTCTCATCAGCTATCAGATTTACTGCATTCACTGCACCCTCAACCGGTTTTTCCTGTGAGTACAAAACGCCGTCAATGTCAAGTAAAATTCCTGATATCTGATTCATAAAAACTGCTAAAAGATTATTGGAAAGGCCGGGTTAAAAAGGCATCCCGGTATTGCCCCGGATTTTATTTATGGCCATCGCAGCTTTTTTTCTGACAGGATGATTGTCATCAAGAAGTCTGTCTTTTAGTGCAAAAAGTGCCCTTTCATCCTTAATCATCCCGAGAGTCTCTGCTGCACAGCAGCGGACATACGGATTATCGTCATAAAGGGCATCTATAACATTGGTTATGTCAGGTTTGTATCCTGCTCTGATAAGTGCACGAAATCCATAGGGAATAAACCACCTGTGAGTCTTTAAAGAGTCATCGACTGCCTTTAAGACATTTTTATCATTTACTGATGAAAGCCCTTCGCTAACAGACTCACGAACATACCACTTTTCATTTTCAAGAAGAGACATAAGATTTTCAACATCAGAGGGCTTTATTGACGAGCCTAATTCTGATACTGCCTTGCACCTCTCCTTCCAGTCTTCATCTTTTAAGTTTCTGATAATTTTTTCGCAATCACTCATTTTAATCAACTCCCCCAGACTTTTGGTTCTGATACCAAAACAAAATTTTTGATTTTGATTAATCTGATAAGAAAAATACAGGGAAGGCTTTATTTTTTTTCGAAAAACAAAGCCCTCATATTTTTCTTTCAGAGTTTTCAAATTATTTTTTTTGGCACCGGATTTATCTGGTTCTTACTTCTATTATCTTCTCAATGTCGTACAGGAACAGTTTTCCGTCCCCGTTCTTTCCGGTATAGGCATTCTGCCGTATGATTTCAATTACTTCTTCGCAAGCCTCCTTTGGGACTGCTATCTCAATCTTAACTTTTGGGATAAGATTGACAAGTATCTCCTTTCCACGAAACTGAAGTGCTATTCCACGCTGGGCGCCTCTGCCGCGAACGTCACTGACTGTCATTGCATGAAATCCTTTTTCCATGAGTGCATCTGAAACCTTTTCAAGCTTTTCAGGACGAATAATTGCTTCAATCATCTTCATTTCAATTACACCTCAGATCTGTGTGGACTCTCCATGCAGTGATATGTCAAGTCCGACATACTCCTCATCCTCATCAACACGAAGGCCGATTGTCTTGTCAACGACCAGTGCAAGCACATAAGTTACAACAAAGGCATATGCCATTGCTGCCACTGCATCGACTATCTGTATGAAGAGCTGCGATGCATTGCCGTAAATGAGTCCGTCAACTCCGCCGATTGCAGCAGTACAGAAGATGCCTGTTGCAATTGCACCGAAGAATCCTCCGACACCGTGTATTGCCCATGCATCGAGTGATTCGTCAAGACCTTTCCTGGAACGAAACAGCAGTGCTGCATAACAGAGTATTCCTGCAATAAATCCGATTACGATTGCAGATGATGCATTCACAAAACCTGCGGCCGGTGTTATTGCAACAAGTCCTGCAACAGCTCCTGATATCAATCCAAGTGAGCTTGGTTTTCCGTTAATTGATGATGCTCCCATCCATGCCAGTGCTCCTGCGGCAGCAGCAATGTTTGTTACCACAAAAGCATTTGCGGCGATTCCGTCAGCTGCAAGTTCGCTGCCGGCGTTAAATCCAAACCAGCCGAACCAAAGCAGAGCTCCTCCAAGAAGGGTCAGAGGAATATTTGAAGGCTTCATGGATTCCTGGCCAAAACCAAGACGGTTTCCAATCACAAGTGCGGCTGCAAGTGCTCCAAATCCGGAGCTTATATGAACAACTGTTCCTCCTGCAAAGTCAAGTGCGCCAAGCTGTGATGCCCAGCCGCCGCCCCATGCCCAGTGTGCAAGCGGATCATACACAAGAGTTGTCCATAACAGGCCAAACACTATAAACGATCCAAGTTTTATCCTTTCAGCAAAACCTGATGTCAGAATTGCAAGAGTTAATCCTGCAAAGACAAGCTGGAAAACCATGAACAGTATGTCAGGTATACCTTCACCGTCAAGACCGACTCCGTTTAAAAAAACATAATCAAGTCCGCCGATGAAACCTCCGATATCTGTTCCAAAAGCCAGCGAATATCCAAACAGCACCCACTGGATGCTAACAACAGCAAATGCCACAAAGGCCAGCGTTATCATGGAGATAATACTCTTTTTACGGACCATTCCACCATAGAAAAGTCCGACACCCGGAGTCATCAGCATGACCATTGCTGTACAGATTATGACAAACGCTGTATCCCCACTATCTATCATTTTTTCAGCTCTGCTCCATTATTCCCCACATTACATGCAGAAAACTTCATGCTTTCCTATGCGCTGAAAGCATATATGAAGCCTGAGTAATGTGTTAGAAGGAAGTATGTTTCCACCTTGGATAAATGTATCTATTGGAACAGTGAAAATTTAAAATCTGAAAAAATAAAATAAGGCATTTTTTTAATTTAATCTGATTAAATTCAATTTTTTTTTAATTTTTGGTTATTTGTGAAAAAAATTTTTGCGGGAATTTTTTTTGCCTGTAATTTTTTATTTGCGCGCAGATGACAATTGTTGAAAAAAATTTTTCTATTTCGATAATTTTTGAATAAATTTAAAAAATAATCCCTGTGCAAATTTTATTTTTTTCCGGGCAGATGTATTTTTTTAAATAATTTATTGTTTTTAATTTTCTTCTCCTGTTTAGGTCGGAAGTTTATTTCCATATAGTTATATATATTACCTATATCTTACTTTAGTATGTCAAATTAAAATGTAAGAGAAGCATTACACAGGAAATGTGAACGAAGATGTGTGGAATTATCAGTGTTATAGACCGCTCCAAAAATTTAATGACAGGAGAATCTATAAAAAATGCCCTTTCACTGATGAATGAAAGAGGCAGCGGCGAAGGTGCAGGATATGCTGCATACGGAGTATATCCCGATTTTAAGGACTACTATGCCCTCCATGTATTCTATGACAACCTTGTGGAGCCAAAAATTGAGGTTGAATCACTCCTCAACAAATGGGGTGAGATAGAATATGCAGAAGAAATTCCGACATATGAGCAGGACAGGCTTAAAAAAGTGCACATTCCATGGAGATACTTTTTCAAACCCGACAAAAGCCTGCTGGCCGGAAAATGCTCTCTTGAAAATGATGCTGTAATAAATCTTGTAAACAAGGTCAACACTGAAATCAGGGGTGCATTAATCTACTCTTCAGGAAAGAATGTCGGAATTTTCAAGGCATCGGGCTGGCCTGAAGATGTTGCAAATTTCTACAGAATAGAAGATTATGAAGGATATATCTGGATGGGGCATAACAGGTATCCGACAAATACCTCAGGCTGGTGGGGCGGTGCACATCCCTTTAATCTTCTTGACAGAAGCGTTATTCACAACGGTGAAATCACATCATACGGAACAAACCGCCGTTATATTGAAAGTTTTGGATACAAATGCACAATGAAAACCGACACAGAGGTTGTCGCATACTTATCTGATCTTCTTCAAAGAAGGCACGGGCTCTCTGACGAATTTGCAGTAAAAGCTCTTGCACCGCCTTTCTGGGATGAAATAGACAAAATGCCTGAGCATGACAAAAAGCTTCACTGCGCTTTTCGAATGGCATATGGCTCTGCAATGATGAACGGTCCGTTTGCGATAGTAATTGCAAAACCACAAGGTATTGTCGGCTTTACCGACAGAATTAAACTGCGCCCGATGGTTGCCGCAGAATCAGGCGACTGCCTCTACATATCAAGTGAAGAGGCGGCAATCAGGACAATGGAGAATAAATTTGACTGCATCTGGATGCCTGGTGCAGGTGAACCTGTGATAGGGAGAGTCAGAAAATGACTATTGGAAGCACTCCGGTAAAATACAAAATAAGCATTGACAACTCACAATGCATGCTCTGTGAACGCTGTATTGAAAACTGCTCATATGAGGTTTTCAGGCGCGAAGGCCAGATGATAATTCCGGATTCTAAAAAATGCACTGCCTGCCACAGGTGTATTGCAATGTGCCCCCGCGATGCAATAACACTGCATGAGAAGCCTAATGATTACCGCTACCATCCCGTCTGGACACGCGATGTAAGAGAGGATATCTATAAACAGGCCAGAACCGGGCAGATAATACTTTCAGGGATGGGAAATGCAGCAGAATATCCGATAATATTTGACAGCCTCGTTCTTGACGCATGCCAGGTTACAAACCCAAGCATCGATCCGCTTCGTGAGCCGATGGAGCTTAGGACATATCTTGGAAAAAAGCCGGGGAGAATAGAGGTGTCAAAAAATAAATCAGGCGATTATGACCTCAAAACCAGACTTTCTCCAAACTTAAAGCTTGAGACGCCAATCATGATAGGTCATATGAGCTATGGTGCAATCTCACTTAATGCACAGCTTGCAATGGCAAAAGCTGCCAGAGAGATCGGAACATTCATGGGCACAGGCGAAGGCGGACTGCATGAGGCATTATACCCTTACCAGAACAGCATGATTGTCCAGATTGCATCAGGGCGCTTTGGCGTTGATATAAATTATCTCGAACGCGGCGCTGCAATTGAAATAAAAATCGGACAGGGTGCAAAGCCGGGAATAGGCGGACACCTGCCTGGTGAAAAAGTATCAGAGGATGTCTCAAAGACGAGGATGATTCCGCTTCACAGCGATGCAATAAGCCCTGCCCCGCATCACGACATCTACAGCATCGAGGATCTGGCACAGCTTGTAAGAAGCTTAAAAGAAGCAACCGAATGGAAAAAGCCTGTCTTTGTAAAGATAGCCGCAGTCCACAACGCTGCAGCGGTTGCCGCAGGAATTGCACGCTCATCTGCAGATGCAGTAGTAGTTGACGGATTCCGCGGAGGATCAGGTGCTACACCAAAGGTTTTTCGTGACAACGTGGGAATTCCGATAGAAGCCGCAGTTGCCGCAATAGATTCAAAATTACGAGATCAGGGCGTCAGAAATGAGATATCTGTAATCGCAAGCGGCGGAATTCGAAACAGTGCAGACTTAACAAAAATAATTGCACTTGGTGCGGATGCAGTCTACATCGGCACAGCCGCACTCGTTTCAATGGGATGCCGCGTATGCGGCTCATGCTACAAAGGCTTATGCCCGTGGGGAATTGCAACCCAAAGGCAGGATCTTGTAAGCAGGTTAAATCCGGACGAGAATGCAAAAAATGTTTCAAACCTGATTAAGGGCTGGACACTTGAACTCTCAGAACTGATGGGTGCTGCCGGAATCAACTCAATAGAAAGCCTTCGCGGAAACCGTGACCGCCTTCGCGGCTACATGCTTGACGAGGGAATAATGAATGTGCTTGATGTAAAGATGGTCGGAGCATGAGAATATGACAAAAAATGTGCTAATAGATGCAAAAGGCCTTCACTACACCCCTTTAAACAAAATGATCAGAAAGGCAGTCTTAGAGGGTGCTGAGGAGATAACTCTGGACAATATCTTAGGCCAGCGCTTTATCGGAAACGGTCTTCGCGGAGACAATGTCAGGATAAAAGTAAACGGTGTCCCCGGCGGAGACCTTGGAATGTTTATGAGCGGGCCGTCTGTTGAGGTGTCCGGAAACTGCGACAACTCGCCGGGCAATACAATGGACTGTGGAAAAATTATAATTCACGGAAGCTGCGGCGATACTCCCGCTCACAGCATGAGAGGCGGCGAAGTGTATGTAAGGGACAACATCGGCTACCGCGGCGGAATACACATGAAGGAATACCAGACAAAAAGGCCGGTCCTTGTTGTTGGCGGATGCGCCCGTGCATTTCTTGGCGAATACATGGCAGGAGGGCTTTTGATAGTCCTTGGTTTAAACAATCAATCACCTGTTAAGGACAGAGGTGTTGGAAGCGGAATTCATGGCGGCAAAATTATCATCAGGGGAGATGTTGATGAGTCGGTTCTTGGGATAGGAGCAAAAAAAGAGAAGCTTTCAAAAGAGGATTTTGATGATATAAAACCCTTTATCGAAAACTTCTCAAAATATTTTGGTTTTGACGAAGCAGATATAATGAAATCCGGATTTGTAAAGGTTGTTCCATCCGGACCGAGACCGTTTGCAAACAAATACTGCTGGGAGTAAAAAAGATGCCACGAATAAATTATGAAAACCTAAAAGAGGAAGTGTGGGACACTGGCAAATGCTCGGGCTGCGGTGCATGCTGTGCAGTATGCCCGGCCGAAGCAATTGTTTTTCCAGAATCCGATAATAAACAGCCTGTAAACACAGGATACTGCAAGGATTTATCAGACTCTGTAAAATGCGGGGCATGCTATTCCGTATGCCCGGGAACAAATGCTGCGGAGAAGAAAAGGGAGCTGTTTGGTGAATATATCGCAATAAAAGCTGCAAAGTCTTCTGCTGAAATTCCCAATAAACAAAGCGGCGGTGCAGTTACAGCAATACTTGCAGCTGCACTTGAAAAGGGCATAATTGATGCAGTTGTAACTGTATCACATGACAGCTGGACAAAAAAACCGCAGTCAGTTCTGATAACCTCAAAAGAGGCACTGACTGCATCAGCAGGGAGCAGGTACAGCTGGTGGACTCCTGTTCTTATGGCACTTTCCGAGGCTGTTGTAAAGAAGAAATGCAGAAATATTGCAGTTGTTGCAACACCCTGTGCAGTATCGGCATTAAGGCTTATGAAGGAGAGTGAAAACGATCTCGTAATGCCTTTTGGAAAGGCTGTACGCTTAATCTTCGGACTTTTCTGCACGGAAGTTTTTGATTATCAGAAGTTAACTCAGGGTAAACTAAAATCCCGGCTGAATATTAATTCATGGGATATTGAAAGGATGGACATAAAAGGAAAACTTGAGGTAAATTTAAACGACGGCACAGTTGTAAATATTCCTCTTGATGAACTTGAGGATGCAGTCCGGCCCGGATGCAGGATATGCACTGATCTGAGCGCTGCTGATTCCGATATCTCCGCAGGCTCTGTGGGAAGTCCGAAAGGCTATACCACACTTATTATTAGAAACAGCACAGGACTTGGATTTTTTGAAAATGCTGTAAAGGCGGGCTTTATTGAAGTATCAGTTGATACAGACATATCCCGTATAAGAGCACTTGCAGAAAAAAAGAGTTTTGGAAAATAAAACATTTTTTTTGTTTTGATTTTTTTGGTTTTTGATTTTGTCAATTTTTGATTTTATTAATTTTTAATTTGTTAATTTTTTTAATTTGTTAATTTTTGATTTGTTAATTTTTGATTTTGTTAATTTTTCACATATGGCACTGCATTTTTGCGGGGGCATTTTTTTAATATGGATTCCGGTCAAAATTTATTTGTATGCAGGCATTAAAATTATTTTTTTGTAAAAATCTGAGCAAAAATAAAAATTATGAGGATTTTTTTAAAAGCCCTTTTTTTTTAGGTCTTACAATAGGAATACCTTTTTGCATATTCAAACTCCTTTTCGGACTTGCTGCTCTGCGGACAGGAGAGGACGGCAGTATTTTTCTTTTTAAAATTTTTGGAATTTTAATAATCATCTGGGCTGTTACTGATATTTTAATGAATGCAGGCAGAATTATTTTAAACGCCGCCGGCAGAGAGGATTTTTTTGACTACTGCACACTGGCGCAGGCGGGAAGAATATTCGGGATTCCTTTTGTATTTCTTGCATTTGATACAATGCTTTCGTTTCTTATAATCTGCTTTATGCTGTGGTCAGGATGGATAGCTCAGTTAAACACCGGCGAATCTTATTTGTGGTATTTTGCAACAACCCTAAACCTTCTCAGCCTTTCGTTTGTCTCTTTGTATACTGAAATAATGCGGGTTTCTAAAAAAAACTGATGTGCTTTTAAGTAAAAATTAAAAAAAAATTTCAGAAAATAAATTAATTTTTGGTCTTTGACCCGGCAGCGCCTGATACAATTGGGACAGCCTGTGCAATCTCCTCAAGCATTTCAGCCGGAATTCCCATAACCATTAAGTCATCATCGATTCCTGAAAATTTCCTTGAACCATCGCAGCCAAGTGATATGTTGGCTTTTCCTGTAAGATATGGCTGTGCACATGCATCTGCACATACGGATTGTATTCCTGAAAATTCGCAGTGAATCCTTCCGCCCATCCTGTAAAGAAGAGCCTGCGCAAACTTAAGCATCTGAACCGGCTGTGCAACAATGATGACTACATGCGGATCAAAGGGAGTCTTTTCAAGAGGTGCATAAACAGTTGCGTATGTTCCGGGCTCATTTGATGCGGTCTTCTGAACAAACGGGACACTTTTAATAGTCCTCATGCATGATGCCCATGACTCATACTTTCCCAGTTTGAAATAAAATTCTCCGCTCTGAAGTGAAGGCGTAATCTCCTTAACACCAAGTGCCCATCCGCCTCCGGCGCATGCATGCTTATCCCCTCTTGCATAGAATATTTTTCCTTCACGTCCTGCCATAGCAACCATCTGGCAGTGCCTTACAGCGCTTTCGATCTCAGAAATTCCATCAGGGATGCCTTCAGGCGACTTTGCAAGCTTTACCGCAACAGGCGACTGCGGCAGTTTTAGTGTGTCAGTAAGAATTTTTGAAATTTTTGCGTAATCCGGTTTTTTTTGCATTTCGTCATTCATTTAGATCATTTCCATTCTTTTTTAACTTTATTTAGAGTTATTCTTCCTTACAATCCAAAGTGTTCAAGAGCATATAATACTGCAGCTCCTGCCGCAAGACAGAAGACAATCATATATGCCTGTTTTACTTTAAGCAATTCATATAAGGTTTCATACTTTAAAGGTTTGTAATTTAAGATTCCTTCGTTTAATTTAGGATAAAATGCTGCAAAAATACCTGTACCGATAATTATTCCCACAACACCTCCAAAAAGAGCATCAAGACAGCCCTGCCCGACAGCACCTGCAACAGTTCCCGGACAAAGTCCTAAAACTGCAAAGCCGGCGCCAAATATAAGTCCGCCTATGACTGTTGTTCCAAGAGATCCTTTATTAATATGGTTTTGTGCATAGCCAAAGTGCTTTAGAAGATACACTCCGGGCATTCCTACAAGAACTGCTGCTGCTATTATTTTTGCCACGGTAAAATCCACAAGCAAAAGCTGCCCTATGATGACATCATACTCTGTCACTCCACCCTTCTGGAGGAAAAAACCAAACCCGATTCCGATTAAAAGTCCGAGGATGAGCTGAATCTTTCTGTTTTTATGAAGGTTATCATACATTCAAATCACCCTGTATAATAAAAATGCAGCTGCTATTCCGCCGGCGAACATGAATATTACTGCAATTATGCTTGAGAGTGAGAGCTGTGTTGTTCCTGAAATTCCATGCCCGCTTGTGCATCCCCCTGCAAATCGTGCGCCAAATCCCATTAAAATTCCTCCTGCAAGGGCAACTAAAACCCGAAGCAGCGGATTGTCTCCAAACTTTTTGGCAAAACTTTCAGGAACCCATGACAGTTCAAATACGCCTGAGATGTATGATGATATGAAAGCTCCAATCACAATTCCCAAAACAAGCATCCACTGCCAGTCAATCTCAGGTTTGTACTTTTGGTAATACGGGTTTTTGTCAATTCCTTCTTTGCTTACTGCCATTCTCAGCATTCCAAATGTTTTGAAATACGTTGTTGAGCATCCAAGAGGCTTGTTGGAGAGAAGAAATGAAAGCCAGCTCAAAACTCCGATTCCTGCCCCCGCAGCATAAGGAGACCACACAGCAGAGGTCATAAAAGATATAATATCAAACATTGAACATCACCTGATTTGTTCAATTGGAAGATATCATTATTTAATAATATCTCAAAAAAATTATGCCCCTGATTTTTTTATCAATAAAATAAACTCAAGATATATGAAGTATATATTTTAAATGCAATCTAAACAGAATAAGGGATGTATATATGAATAAACCGCTCAAATTCATAAACCATAAAATAGAAGAAAATACTCTTGCATTAAATTATGATCCGCTTGAGAACAGCGGCAACATCATATACAATTTTTCCCTGATAAAATCCCGCGATTTGGAGGCGGCAATAAAAATATTCAGGGACGCCTATGCAACAGGGCTTTGTACAAGTGATAAGGTTTTATTTGCAGAGGAGGGTGCAATATTTGAAAACTTTCAGGTCCCGAAAGGAAATGTAGGGATATGCACAATGTGCAGTCTGATTTTAGACTCTGTGCTTTACAGAAGAGGTGTTCCTGTAAATACAATAGGCGGCGGTCTTGTTGAAATAGAAGACTTATCCCCCCGGCGGTTTACTGCAATGATACAATATGAGCACACAACAATTGATCCAATAACAGTAATGATCTCACAGGGCACAACATCGGTTTTAAATGTTATAAAAAACGGAAGCGGAACAATCACGGCAAATATAAGGGAGTGCCACATGGAGGCCGAGTCTGCTGTAATGGAAGTTTTGGATGATCTGAATTCGGCAGGGTTTAGCGGAATTTTGGATGTTGGTGTTCCAAACACTCCTCTGCTTGGTGTTCCGATAACTCCCAACTACCAGGGAATTGCAATGATTGGCGGAACAAATCCGATTGCGGCATTTAAGGAATCAGGAAAATGGGCACAGGTTCAGTCAATGAAAGGGGTGATGGACGTATCACTTCTAAAAAGCATTAAGGATTATTGATATTTATAGATCAAAACCGGAGAACGGAATATTTCCTGCTCCAATCTCTGTTTTAATATTGTATCCCTTCTCAACAGCATATCCGATAAGATTCATGCCGCTGTATGCAACAATTGAGGTCCTGTAAGGGTCAGGACGGATGTTTAAAACACCTGATCCTGTTGCAACCGGAAATAAAAATCCTGATTCCCTCATGGATGCTGCAATTTCTTCAACTGAGGAGAGCGCTTTTTCCGGAACTTCACGAACATTTGCAAGCACTGTTCCCTCTCCTGTTTTAAGCACTGAATCAATTGATGTTAAGCCTGCATTGATGAAGAGAAGAAGCGGATCGATTGTCGTTCCCTTATATCCAATCAAATCCTTAAATCCGGACGGCCTGAAATTTTCTATCTTTAAATTTCCTCCAAAAGCCATCTTTACAGGAATGCCATAGCTTTGCAGAACCCCGTCCATTGTAATGCTGCAGACAGTAATTATTCCTGTATGGCCTTTTGGGATACGCGGATCGCTGTCGATTATTTTATATGATGTAAAAAAGCTGATTCCGCCTTTTATCACTTCATCAAATGCCCCTGCAACATCATCAATCTGTTCTGAAGGAACAAATGAGAGATTGTAAGCAACATTTCCTGTGCCGGTCTGTGGATTGAAGTTGCTTTTAAAGGCAAGGCGCTCAAGTTTTGATATGATGTATCCTATCCTTTCATCAACAAGTGCATGCTCTGTCTCTGAAATTCCTGCGGGTGTTAAAACTCTTCCACGGTTTCCAACCTTTCTGGTAAAGCCCTTTTCATCCATGTAGCTGAGATAATACTGGACTGCCCTGTCAGTCAGGGCAAAGCCATGCTCAGTCATAAGCTCTGAAAGCCGCTTTGCTCCCACAGGCTCCTGGTGCTCTTTTAATATCCGCAAAATTTCAATGCATTTTCTCTCGGACCTGATAAAGCTCATAAGACTTCAGACCATCTCCCTTTTATTCCCTGATACGAAGCCGTAAAACTGCATGTAATAATTCATCAGATCACCAGAGTAAAATATTGAATGTAAAATATTGACTGAAAGAACTATAATATCTTCCGATAAAAGACACTGCCCATAAAAAAATCAAACCCGGGCGTAAAGCCCAATAAAATTTCCGGGCCATTTTTTTCCTGACTATAATTAATAATTTTTTTTGCACCGGCTGATTGATGTTTTTGCGCTTTTTGAATTTAAATTTTGAGCAATTAAAGCCTCATCATAAACCATTTGCGGGCGGTCTGAAAGTAATCTGCATGCATATTTATCAGCTCTTAATAGTGACCTTTTTTTATGAGTCAGTTTTTGAAATGGGACCAGACTTTGTTTAGGGATATGTCTGCCTTTGAGTCAGACTATATGCCTGACAGGTTTTTATTTCGGGATGAACAGATAAAAGAGCTCTCATACAATCTAAGGCCGGCGCTTTTGGGCTTTTCGCCGGTGAACACAATATGCAGGGGGCTTTGCGGGACGGGGAAGACCACGTGCCTTAAAAAACTTTTTTGTGAGGCTGAGATGCACACAAAAAAAATTGTTTTTGTGTATGTAAACTGCCAGATTGAAAGCTCTGCCTTCTCAATTTTTTCCAAAGTTTACAGGAGCGTTACAGATACAAAGATAAAGCCTTCCGGCCTGTCTTTTGAAAATCTCATCTCTGCTGTTGCAAAAAAAATTGCGGAGGAGAAGAAGGTTGTTTTATTGTGCCTTGATGATGTCAATTACATAAAAAGCCGCGAATCACTTAACACTGTTTTGTTCTCTGCTCTGCGGCTTAACCAGGAGTATGAGGAGGTCAGAATAGGAGTTTTTGCAGTTTTGTCCGATGTCGGCCGGGATTTTCTAAGCGGTCTTAATGCCGCAGTCGTCTCGTCATTCAGACCGTCTGAGGTGTATTTTCCGCCGTATTCGGCTGAGGAGATGCATGAAATTTTTAAGGCAAGAATTGTGCAGGGCGTTTATCCAAATGTAATCTCAGGTGAGATTTTAAATCTGATTGTTGAGTGCTCGATGAAGTCAGGCGATATAAGAGTCGGCCTTGATCTTATAAGGCGGTCTGTGATGAATGCTGAAAACGATGCGAGGAGATGTGTTTGTGATGAGGATGTCAAAAAAGCATTTTTTGTATCAAAGGATGTTCATGCATCAGAGACTTTAAAGACCCTTAAGCCCGGTGAGAAGAAGCTGTTTTTGTTAATTGAAAAGATGTGCCAAAAAAGCAGTGATGCTGCGGGCGGCTCTTTTGAGGGGGCAGAAGGCTTTGTGGGTGTTTCTTCAGGAGATTTTTTTTATGGCGGTGCTTCTTTTGGGGGTGTTACATCAGGAGAGTTGCAGCGGCGTGCAAAGAGTGATCTGAATATCGGATATACCTACTTTTTTGAGTATCTGAAAAAGTTAGAGGAGCTTCGGCTTATCAACATTGTCAGAAGAGACGGGGTACACGGGCGGATGAGTTATGTGGAGGTTAGGGGGTGAAGAAAGTATCTTAATTAAACAGGGAGGCATAAAAAAAGGATAACCTGTCAATTCTCCTGAAGATTTTTTTTTTAAAATATTATGATTTCACTGGCGATATTTTGGAAAATTGTTAATGAAAGTCAGATTTGATTTTACATGCAGGTTACTTTGCAACTTACATGAACCCGTGCATGAAAGGATATTTTCATGAGGGTTTTCATGGTAAATGAAAATACTCTGACAGTATTATCCACATTTTTTTTCGATTGGTTTATACATCTCTAACCATAATAAAAAATTACTATTGATGTTTTTTAGATATTGGGAGATTTTGAAATAAATGGCAGATATAAATTCGGCAGATATTGGATTTGAGCAGGAAATCTGGAATGCCGCATGTGTCCTTCGAGGAAATATGGATGCATCGGAGTACAAGCATGTTGTTTTAGGCCTTATTTTTTTAAAGTACATCTCCGATAAGTTCGAGCAGAAATACAGGGCGCTGCTTGAGGAAGGCGACGGGTTTGAAGAGGATAGAGATGAGTACCTTGCCGAAGGCGTATTTTTCGTTCCTCCTGATGCCCGGTGGGATGAAATTGCAAAAAAAGCCCATACTCCCGAGATTGGAACGACAATTGATGATGCAATGCGGGCAATTGAGAAGGAGAACAAACGCTTAAAAGATATTCTTCCAAAGACATTTGCGAGACCTGAGCTTGACAAGCGCCGGCTTGGCGAGGTTGTTGATCTTTTTAAAAATATCCAGATGGCAGATCATGGCGACCAGAAGGATATTCTCGGAAGGGCATATGAGTACTGCCTTTCAAAGTTTGCCGAGCAGGAAGGAAAATTAGCCGGTGAATTTTACACTCCCGCATGTGTTGTAAAGACACTTGTTGAGGTTTTGCAGCCCTGCCAGGGAAGAATTTATGATCCCTGCTGCGGAAGCGGCGGAATGTTTGTTCAGTCTGCACATTTTATCGAGAATCATCGCGGGAATATCAACAATATATCTGTCTACGGTCAGGACTCAAACCCGACTACCTGGAAGATGGCCCAGATGAATCTTGCAATCCGGGGTATTGAGGCAGATCTCGGAAAGTTCAG
>JAEWWL010000006.1 GCA_023396365.1 Methanobacteriota archaeon | reverse complement strand
TTGGGGACAAATGGTTTGAAACAGGCGAAGCAGAGATGGCAAAGGCAAGGCGCAGCCTTGACTGGAAGAAGCAGTTTTCCCTATCTGTCTACGGTGAGCATGCAAAAAAAATCCATGAACGTGACGGAGACCTTGAGACATGCTCAATGTGCGGCGATCTCTGCGCCGTAAAAATTGTCCGTGACAGTCTTTAAAGTCAGACAGAATCCGAAAAAAACTTTAACAAAAATTAAAAGCTTTCCAAAAAAAATTTAAAAATTTCAAATTTCAAAAAATTCAAAATTTAAAATTTAAAAAGTAATTTTTTAAAAAATTTTTTTCAACAAATCAGAACACAGATTAAAATAATATAAAGCCTGAAAGAAGGCTTAAAGACCGCCTCAGGCCTTAAGAATTTTTATTGCAAGAAGCGCTGCATTAGCGCCGTTGTCAATTCCAACGCATGCAACAGGAACACCCTTTGGCATCTGTACAATAGAGAGCAGTGCGTCAAGCCCGCCGAGTGTTCCTGATACCGGAACGCCTATTACCGGCTTTTGTGTTTTTGACGCAACAACCCCAGGAAGCGCAGCAGAGAGACCTGCTATACAGATGAAGACCTTTGCATCCGATGACTTAACATACTCATCAAGCTCATCGGGGTTTCTGTGCGCTGACAAAACAGCGTAATCAAACAAAACGTTATTTTCCTTAAAAACAGCTCTTGCTTTTTCAACAATATGCTCATCTGATGCCGAACCTGCAATTATTGCCACATCTGCCATATAATATTCTGTGCTTTCAGATGTGATTTAAGTTTTTGAAAAATACACCAAAATAGTTAAGCTAAATTTCCCCTGAGAACATACACATTATACTGATTTCTATGCAGGACGAAACACTTCTAATGATGCCGGGACCTGTCCCGATGCCGCAGCGTGTCAGGATGGCAATGGCAAGACAGGCAATAAACCACAGGGGAGCCGAGTTTGGCGAATGCTTAGAGGATATAAACAGAATGCTAAAACCCATGTTCGGAACAAAAAACGACATCATGGTAATCTCAGGCTCAGGGACAGCAGGCATGGAGGCTGCGGTCGCAAACTTCTGCGCAAAGAAGAAGGTTTGCTCACTTGTCAACGGAAAGTTTGGTGAGCGCCTCTATAAAATCAGCAGCCTTTATTCAGACAATGCCATTGCAGTTGAGTCCGAATGGGGAACACCGCTTGCACTTGACAGGCTTGAGGCGGAGCTTGAGGCAGGCGCCGAGGCTGTAACACTTGTCCACAACGAGACATCGGCGGCAATCAAAAACCCCGCCGAAGAAGTCGGAAGACTGTGCAGAAAATACGACGCTTTGTTCATAATGGACGGCATCACCTCAATAGCAGGCGATGTAGTGCTGGCTGACAAATGGGGCGCTGATGTTGCAATCGTTGGATCACAAAAATGCCTTGCAGCTCCCGCTGGACTTGCTGCACTCTCTGTTTCAGACAGGGCATGGGAGAATATTGCAGAGTGGAGGCCGATGTATCTTGACCTTAAGGCATACAAAAAGAGTGCAGACAAAAAGGAAACACCTTACACTCCGGCAGTGCCCCTTTTCTTCGCATTAAGAGAGGCATGCAGAATTGTTGAGGAGGAAGGCCTTGAAAACAGAATTGCACGCCACAAAAATATGGCTGATGCTGTAAGGGCAGCTGCAAAGTCATGGGGTCTTGAGCTCTTCCCAACGCTTGACAAATTCCACGAATACTCAAACACTGCAACGGCAATCTGCTACCCTGACGGTATTGACGACTCAAAATTCCGCGGTGTCATCAAAAAACTCGGAATAGAAATATCAGGCGGACAGGACAGCTTAAAGGGCAAAATATTCAGAATCGGAACAATGGGCGCAACAGGCGCACCTGAAGTGATGGCGGTTTTGAATGCCACATTAAAGGCTTTAAACGAACTTGGATATACTCAGGAAGGATGCGGACTTGCGGCTGCATCGGAAATACTGAAATACTAAAGGGAGTTTAGGATATTTCATGAAAGTAGGTGTTTGCGACACAACATTTGCCCGCGTCAATATGGGTGCAATAGCAGTAGACGAGCTCAGAAGGCATGCAAGCGTTTCAATTGAGCGCTACACTGTTCCGGGAGTAAAAGATCTGCCGGTTGCGGCAAAAAAACTCATTGAAGAGCGCCAGTGCGACATCGTAATGGCTCTCGGTATGCCGGGCGGCGTTGAGAAGGACAAGATGTGCGCACACGAGGCATCCCAGGGGCTTATTAAAGCCCAGCTAATGACAAACACCCACATAATAGAAGTTTTCGTCCACGAGGATGAGACAAAGGATGACAGCGAGCTTGCTTGGCTTGCCGAGAGAAGAACACGCGAGCATGCGGAGAACGCAATCCGCCTTATTCTCCGTCCTGATGAGCTTGTGAGAATGGCAGGCACAGGCCAGAGGCAGGGGTTCGATGACGCAGGGCCGGCAAGGCGCTGATAAAAAAATAAAAATTTAAAAAAATAAAAATTTAAAAAAATAAAAATATTCAAAAATTAAAAATCAGATTTGAAAATTTAAGAAAATTCAAAAAATAAAAATTTTAAAAAATAAAACTATTCAAAAATAAAAATATTCAAAAATAAAAATATTCAAAAATAAAAATATTCAAAAATAAAAATTCAGATTTGAAAATTTAAGAAAATTCAAAAAATAAAAATTTTAAAAAATTAAAAATTAAGATAATAAAAATTACACCTTTTTTTCCTTGCAATCACAAAGAAAATTAAAAAAAACGCATCACGGAAATAGCAGCGCTAATGCCGCCATGGAAATATATAATTAAGATAAACCTGATATTATCTGCATAAAACTTAGGTTAAAAGAAAAATTCACGGCAGATTTTATAAAAAAAATCGCTTTTGTGATTTATTTTGTTAACCAAAGCGGGGGATGAACTTCATCTTATCTGACAAAAAAAGACTAAAACCATTCTATTACACTATTATACTAAACGGTCTGAGCTCATTTTTCAAAAAAGTAATTTTATAGAAAAGTATCTCTTTTAAAAAAATATCCGTGCCTTAAAAAGCAAATCCTTGCAGTAATTATCGTAAATTTCCGGGGCATTTATCCGGATGCGTGCGATAATTATCAAAAATTTTTGCAAATTATAGGCAGTTTATTTTTCAAAAGCCAAAAACTGCACACTTAAAAAATGCACATCCACTGCATCAGCAGGCATGAAAAGATATCTGAAAAAAAATTACCAAAAACATGCAGGCACTTTTAAAGATGCCCAAAGTCTTATCAGTTTGATATATCCTGATTCTGATTGTCCTTTAAAACCGGCCTGCCTGACTAAAACTGATTGAAATGAAATTATATTCAGAAAACCAGAAAAAAATTGCAGGACTTATTGAAAGCGGCAATTCGCTTACCTGCTGGAAAGACTGGAAATGGCAGATAAAAAACACTGTAAGGGACATCCCTTCATTTGAGAGGCTTACAGGCATTGAATTTTCAGAAGAGAAGAGGCAGAAAATAAAAAAGACTCTTGAAAAATTTCCAATGGCAATAACCCCCTACTACCTTTCGCTTATTGAGACTGAAGATTATCAAAATGATCCAATCTTCATGCAGTCCTGCCCTTCTGAGCATGAAATTACAATAACCAGGGATGAGATGAACGATCCCCTCTCTGAAGACCTTGACAGCCCGGTTGCAGGAATCACACACCGCTATCCTGACAGGGTGCTTTTCATGGTTAGCAACACCTGCGCAATGTACTGCCGGCACTGCACAAGAAAAAGAAGGGTCGGCGATTGTGAATACATACCGGATAAAGACGAAATAAAAAAAGGGCTTGACTACATAAGCGATAATCCGCAGATTCGGGATGTCCTTCTCTCAGGCGGAGATCCCCTGATGCTTGAGAATGACTACCTCGATTTCATTCTCTCGGAATTATCTGAGATAAAACATGTTGAGATAGTCAGAATCGGAAGCAGAATGCCTGTTGTTCTTCCATACAGAATTGACGACAGTCTTGTTGAGATGCTAAGCCGGCATCACCCGCTATGGCTTAACACTCACTTCAATCATCCAAGAGAGATTACAGATTCATCCTCAAGAGCCCTGAATAAGCTTGCTGACGCCGGAATTGTGCTTGGAAACCAGTCAGTGCTTTTGGCAGGAGTCAATGACTGTCCGAGAATTATGAAGTCTCTTTTCCAAAAGCTCCTTGTAAACAGAGTCAGGCCCTACTACATGTATCAGTGCGATCTCTCAGAGGGTCTTTCGCATTTCAGAACGCCGGTCGGCAAAGGAATTGAAATAATCGAAAGTTTAAGAGGCCATACCTCAGGTCTTGCAGTTCCGACATATGTTGTTGATGCACCCGGAGGCGGCGGAAAAATTCCCCTGATGCCAAATTACCTCATGTCGTGGTCTTCAAACAAGGTTGTACTGAGAAATTACGAAGGAGTCATCTGCACATACAAAGAGCCTGACACCTACGAGCCGCTCTTCTGCGACAGGAAATGCGATGACTGCACACTTCAGTTAAAGCTGGACAACGCATCTGAGATTAAGTCAATCGGAATTGAAAGGCTTCTTTGCGATTATGACGATACAATATCACTCTGCCCGGAAGACAACGAGAGGATGGGAAGACGCGGTGAAGACGATGAATGAATATGACGAGGACAAAGTCTGCCTGCTTTTAAATTCATTAGTGCAGCATGGCTCAAAAAACAGCCGTGTCTACTTAATGAAGGCAGAAAGCACGGACTATCCACGGATAACCGATGAAATCGATAAGCTTGCAGAAGAGAAAGGCTATACAAAATCTTTTGCAAAGATTCCAAAAAGATACAAAGATGCTTTTTTGTCATCCGGATATGTATGCGAAGGAATAATCCCAAAGATGTATGGCGGAGAAGAGGACGGATATTTCCTCTCGAAATATTATGATTTAAAAAGAGGCACTTTGGAGACAGGAATAATTACTGATGAGATATTAAGGAGCAGATGTAATGGGGATTTTTCAAATCAGTCAGAAGAAAAAAACCAGAACGGTTTTTTTCATAAAGGAAAAAGAGTCCTTGAGAAAGGCTTTAGCTTAAGGCAGGCTTTGCCTTGTGATTCGGCAGCACTTTCCAGCCTTTTTAAGAAAATCTTTGAGAGCTATCCCTTTCCGCTTTCAAATCCGTCATATATCAAAAGAACAATGGATGAAAATATTCTTTATTTTGGAATATGGAAAAATGACAATCTTCTTGCAGCAGCATCCTCAGAGACTGATCTTTCCTCAAAAAGTGTTGAGATGACTGATTTTGCAACTGATAAAGATTTTTTGGGAAGGGGCTTTGCAGGACTTCTTCTGGATGCCATGGAAAAAGAGATGAAGGAGAGGGGTTTTATCACCTCATATACAATCGCACGGGCCACATTTTTGCCTGTAAACCTGCTGTTTTACAAACGCGGCTATAAGTTCTCAGGAACTCTTGCAAAAAACACAAACATCTGCGGATCATTTGAGTCAATGAATATCTGGTATAAAAAACTGTCCGGATAATCCGGATTTTTATATTCTCATGATTATTTATGCCTGCACCATATCACACGAATTTTTTAGCTGATATCATATCAGAATGTCTTTCTTAATAATTTTAGAAGAATTAATAATTTTAGGATAATTAATAATTTTAGGATAATTAATAATTTTAGGAGAACCTGGTTTTTTTTAAAAAATCTGAATCAGTAAACATAACGGTGTTTTTTTTCTCTTCCATAAACTTTATATTCACAATGCCGATATCTATCGTTACCCGCAATGTATGAACTCGTATCTCCGGTCAGGCCGAAAGTTTTACTCAGATACCTCTCCAGGCTGATTATCGGATCGGGATTTGTTCTTCTTGCACCTCTTATTGCAGCGTTATTTTACGGTGAAGTGACAGTTTTCGCAATTTATATCCTCATCGTTGCAGCGATAATGATCTTTGGTCTTGCAGTCAGCAGGATTCTTCCCGATGAAGAGCTTGAAAGAAAAGAGGCGGTCCTGCTTGCTGCATTTATTTTCCCTTTTCTTGCTGCGGTCTGCACGCTTCCAATCTCTTTTTTAACTGACATGACACTCCTTGATGCTTTTTTTGAGGCGGTATCAGGAGTTACAACAACAGGACTTTCGGTTTCACCTTCAGATGCAGGCCCTGTTTTTCTGTTTACACGCTCGTGGCTTCAGTGGACAGGCGGAATCGGGATACTTATTATTGCAATGTTAATCTTTGCAAGCCCCGGCGCCAGTGCATACAGGCTTTATTCAGTTAATATAAGTGAAGAGAAAATCAGGCCGACTGTGTATGCAACAGCAAAGACAATACTGACAATATATTGTGCATTGACAATAACTGCGTTTATTCTCCTGATTCTTGGAGGAATGTCTGTATTTGATTCACTCTGCCATGCAATGTCGTCAGTATCAACAGGCGGCTTTTCTACCAGTGAGAATTCAATTTCCGGATTTTCAGGAATTTTTTTGCCATTTATCATCACTTTAAGCTGTATAATGGGGGCAATGAATTTCAGCCTGTATTCACTCTCACCAGGCAATATCAGGGCGTTTATTTCAGACATTCAGACAAAATATTTCTTCGCCGCTGCTCTCTTAGGATTTGTCATCCTTTTTTTTACGATATATGACAGCTCATTTTTTCAAGAAAGCATTTCAATATCACTTTTTCAAGCCTTTTCCGCACTTACAACCTCGGGATTTTCAACAGTTGATCTCTCACTGCTCACTGATGCATCAAAAGCAGTCCTGACCGTTCTTATGTGGACTGGCGGATGCGTTGGTTCTACAGCGGGAGGCATTAAGATAATTCGCTTAATCATCCTCCTGAAAATTATCCATATAGTTTTTATCAGGTTTTTCCTTCCAAGAGAAGCACTTACACCTTTGAAAGCAGGAAAAGAAGTAATCGAGTCAGATATTGTTTACAGCACAATAACTTATGTCCTTCTTTACTTTTCGGCAATTCTGATATCATGCTTTATTTTCATTATATATGGTTTTGAACCCGGGAGTGCACTCTTTGAAGTATCAAGTGCTATAGGAACAGTTGGTCTTTCATGCGGAATTACAGATGCTGCCCTGCCTTCTGAACTAAAAATTGTTCTTATTGTGGATATGCTTCTTGGAAGGATTGAAATTATCCCGCTGGTTATATTGCTGTATCCGCGAACATGGATAAAGAGGAGAGGCAGAATATGAGAGTAATAATAGTAGGGGCAAGTGCACTTGGAACTGACTTAACACTTATGCTCATAAAAAGAGGATATGAAGTTATTCTAATTGAAAAAGATTCGGCCCTGGCAGAAATTCTTTCAGAAAAACTGGACTGCACTGTAATTAATGCAGAAGGAACAAGTCCTGAGATTCTTGAGAAGGCAGAAATACAAAAGGCCGATGCCATTGTTACATGCGGCAGCCATGATCAGGACAACATCCTCACAGGGCTTATTGCCCGCGGATATAATGTTCCCGAGATAATCATCACAACAGAAAAAACAGAATATATGAATGTAGCCAGAAAACTTGGCTTTCATCATGTGGTAAATCCTCCGCAGACCGCATCCGTAAGCATCTATCATGCTCTTTTGGGAATAGACACAATTGAGCTTTCAGCAATGATGAAGGGAAATGTCCGCTTTATAAGCATTATTGCCGGTGAAAGATATAAGGCAAAACAGTTGTCAGAAATTCAGCTTCCAAAGAAAAGCGAATTCATTGGTTTATATCGCGGTGATGATTTTTATCTCATATCAGATGATCCAAAAATTGAAGTCAATGATGAACTTCTTATTATAACTCTCGCCGAGCACGTCAGCGATATTGATAAAATCATCAGAGATATTCCTTTAGAATAAAAGCACTCTCTTTTGGCTTTATTCAGGCGGACTCTCAGGTGAAATTTACGATGAGAAAGATAATACAATTTAAAAGACAAACCTGAATAAAGGAAGTATTAATCATGGCTATAAGATTAGGATTCGTAGTCGCTGAATTCAACCGCGACCTGACATATATGATGGAAATCGAAGGAGAAGAGCACGCAAAATTCCTCGGTGCAGAGGTTTTGGAAAAAATTTACGTCCCCGGTGCATACGACATGCCCCTTGCAATCAAAAAACTTCTAAAAGATGACAAAATTGATGCCGTTGTAACAATCGGCTGTGTGATTGAGGGCGCAACCCACCATGACGAGATTGTTGTATCTCATGCGGCAAGAAAAATAATCGATCTTTCACTTGAGTTCAACAAGCCTGTCACACTCGGAATCTCAGGGCCGGGAATGACACGCCTTGAGGCATCAGACAGAATTGACTATGCAAGGCGTGCGGTTGAATCTGCCGTAAAACTTGTCCAGAGACTATAATTTTTTTGTGGAACGGAAAAAAACCAGAACAGATAAAACGGCATTGATGCGTGCATATCATGAAAAAGCTCTCGGAAAAAATATCCGGCATAGCCTCCTCCGCGACAATTGAAATAGCGGACAAGGCCAGAAAATTAAAATCAGAAGGCAAAGATGTAATCTCACTCTCCATAGGAGAGCCCGACTTTGACACACCGGAGCATATAACAGCCGCCTGCATAGAGGCTCTTAAGTCAGGAAAGACCCATTATGAGGCAAGCCAGGGGCTTTTGGAGCTTAGGGAAGCGGTTTGTGAGAAGCTTAGAAAAGACAACGGCATTCCTGCAAATGCATCAGACATTGTAATTGCATGCGGTGCAAAAAACAACATCTCTGAAGCGATGGAGGCATGCCTAAACCCCGGCGATGAGGTTATAATTTTAGATCCGTCATGGGTAAGCTATGAGCCGGCAGTTCAGATGGCATGCGGCACTCCTGTTCATCATCCCTTAAATCCAAAGGATTTTCAGGCTGATGACTCTCTGCTTGAAAAGATAAACAAAAAAACAAAGATGATTGTCTTTAACACACCGTCAAACCCGACCGGCGCTGTGCTCAACAAAAATTCAATAAATCTCTTAAAGGATATATGCGAGGACAACGACTTAATTGCTCTTTCTGATGAGATTTATGAAAAGCTCATCTATGATAAAGAGCACATCTCAATAGCATCCCTTGGCGATATGCAGCAGAGAACAATCACAATAAACGGTTTTTCAAAGGCTTACGCAATGACAGGATGGAGGCTTGGATATGCACATGCACCATCTGAGATTACAAAGGCGATGATAAAGGTTCAGCAGCACACAATCAGCCACCCGTCATCTTTTGCAATGTGGGGCGGAGTTGCAGCCTTAAAAGGGGATCAGACCTGCGTTGAGAAGATGAGGCAGGAGTTTGACTGGCGCAGAATCTATCTTACAGGAGCGTTAAACGGTCTCGGCTTTAAGACTGCCCCCGCAGACGGTGCCTTCTACGCCTTTTTAAAAGTCGATGACGATGACATGAAGGTATGCGGAGAGTGGCTTGAGGAAGCGCTTGTCGCCGCAACGCCCGGAAGTGCATTCAATTCACCCGGCTGGGTCAGAATTTCATATGCAGCCGGACTCGACACATTAAAAGAGGCAGTGCGCCGTATTGAAAATATAATATAAGTAAGGGAATTTAGATGAGCACAAGTGAGGAGAGCGAAAAATCCTGTATTTTTCGGCTCTCCCGTACCGGACTTTTGCTTTTTAACTTCTTTATCCCCTTCGCAGTCTTTGGCGCATGGCTTTTTTTTGCATTTTTAATTCTGCCCTTTGAGAGCTTTGAAACGCTTTCGGGGCTTATGTTTTTAAACCTGATTCCTCCGGCAGGAAAGGAGAGTATAATTCCTCTTGGAATTGCGCTTGGCATTCCATGGTGGCTTATTGCCGCGTCAACAACAGTGATGGATATCTGCGGCGGACTTTTCATGGCGCTGAACTTTGATCTGGCGCTGAAAATTCCGCTGCTTGGGAAATGGATAAAGGATGTCATGAGCGGCGGCGAGAGCTTTTTTGCTTCACACAAATGGCTTGAGAAGGTCTCGGTGGCAGGGCTAGTTTTATTTGTCATCGTTCCTTTTCAGGGCTCAGGCGGAATTGGCGGAACTCTTGTCGGCAGAATGATGGGCCTTTCTAAGTTAAAGGTTATTTTGTCGATCGCAGCAGGTGCATTCATTGGTTCGTTTGCAATCGCACTTGGTGTTGAATATATAATCGGATTATTCAACTTCAATCCGGCAATTGCAGCAGCCGTTCTTTCAGCCGTTATGATTGCTGCTGCATCTGCATACTACTTAAGGGACAGGCAGAAAAAGAGGCTTAGAAGCGGCTTTAAAAAGAAGATATAACAATAAATTTCCTGCCGGAATTTAATTTGCCTCACCGGGTTTCCATACTTTTTTTAAATTTTTTTTTAGAAACTTCTGCCAGGCTGATTTTATTTTTTTCGCTTATTCTCTGCTGATCCGGCGTCATATTCTGGATTGCGTTTATCTACAAACAGATACCATCTGTATGAAGCAGTATGGCAGAGGAAAGCATTACAGAAAATATGACACGGGCAGGAAAACTGCTCTTTAATTTTGCATTTCCTTTTGCAATTCTCGGCGCATACATCCTGATAATCTATATAATAATCCCCCACGAGATTTTTTTGACTCTGATGGGCCTTTTGGCAATCTATTTCATACCGCCTGCCGGAAAGGAGAGTGTAATTCCGCTTGGCATCTCACTTGGAATGCCCTGGTGGCTTATCGGAACGTCTGTTGCAATGATGGATATTGTGGCTGCCACATTTATGGTGCTTAATTTCGATCTTGCGCTTAAGATTCCTGTTCTCGGGGACAAGTGGATGAAATCCTTTATGGAGCATGGAGAAGAGTTCTTCGACAGCCACCGGTGGATTGAGAGATTTTCATCATTTGGACTTTTGATATTTGTTGTGATTCCTCTTCAGGGAACAGGAGGGATTACAACTCCGATTGTCGGAAGAATGATAGGAATATCAAGGAAAAATATCATGGCGGCAGTTATTGCAGGCTCTCTTATCGGAAGCTATACTATCGCACTTGGCTCAGAGTTTGTCAAAATTTTATTTTTAACTGATATCAGATACGGAGTCGCTGCACTTGCAGTGCTTGCAGCAGCCACTGGCGGAGGCTATCTGCTCTACACACGAAACAAAAACAGGCTTAAGGGAAAAATTCCCTGAAATTTTTTTCTTTTTTTACATCTGATAACAATGACTTTTAAAAATTCATCAGACAAAGAAAGTGTGCAAAAAAGAACTGTTCTGTTTGTATGCACATACAACTCTGCAGGATCGCCGATGGCAGAAGGCATTTTAAGAGGGGAAAAGGGCGATATATATCAGGTTTTTTTGCATTAAGAGATGAATTAAAAGACTGGATATTAAATTTGGAAATTTTTTAAAACTCAGAATTCTTAAAAATTAAATCTCACCCGTCAGCTGTGAAAACACTTTAAAATTTTATGAATCATTATTCTAAATTATTAAATTACATACTGACACGAAAAGTCCCTGATGTCTTTTTGATGAATCTTATGAATGATAAAAAACAATAATAAAACAATATAAAATAATAAATTTCGGGGTTTTGCCATGACAGAGAGAAAAAAAGTTCTTTTCATATGCAATCATAACGCAGGGCGTTCACAGATGGCGGAGGCAGTTTTAAACAGCCGCTATAATGAAAAATATGAGGCCTTTAGCGCAGGAATAAATCCCTCGGCAGAGATTAACAAAAATACTGCCCTGGCACTTGAGAGTATCGGAGCAGATATCTCTGATAAAAAGCCTAAGAGCACTGATGTTTTTTTGGATACTGTTTTTGATATAGTTGTTTTAATGTGCGAATGCGGCGTAAAAAGCCAAAAAATTCCAAAACACAAACAGCTGATTAAAAAAGAGTTTGCTGATCCCTACCTTTTCTTTGGATCTAAAACAAAGATACAAAACGGATTTCAAAGTCTTTTAAAGGAAATATCAGAATGGATTGACGAAACTTTTGGAAGAGAGGAAAGTATCAGAAGAACTGTTCGTGTTCTTCTTCTAAAAAACCCCGACGGCACGGGAATTGTGCCGATATGCTCCGATACGCAGAGGCATCCGGGGGATGTTGCATCGGATATGAATAAAATTTTATCAAAAGAAGATATCTCTGTTGTGTATGAGGAAAGAGAAGCACAGATTCCAAAAAATCTCTCATATCTTTTAACAGTCGATGACAAAACCTTAGAAGAGCTTGTGCCTCTCCCCGACCCTTCGAAATACTGCGGAATGTCATGCGACAGCTGTGGAGGCACAGCCAGTGGCCAGGGATGTACAGGAATGTATACTGAAATTCCGGAATCAGTCCTAAGACTTGCAATTAAAAAAGCGGCATCCGCTCCTGCCGGGCAAAAAAAATTATTTTTTTAAAAGCTTAACTAAAAAGATACTTCCATTTTTTTTGGGATGTTTTTTTTTGCCATTTTTTTCAGATGGCAATTGCTTGGCTGCTGTATTCCTGCAGGTCTTTTTCCCATCCGCACAATATATATAATGGCCTAAAAAATATCTGAGCATGAAAAGTATTAAGGATCTTCTTATTTCCCCGGGAGATTTTTTTGAGCGGCTTTGCAGTGAGCCTGAAAGCCTTAAAGCACCTGTATTGATAATTTTTATTGCAGGAATTGTTTCAGCAGTCTCAGCCCTGATTGCCCTGTCAGCAACATCTGCCCTGATTCCGGCTGAAATGGCTTCTCTTGGAATAATTATCTCTGCATTCACCTTTGTATTCACAATTGTCTTTACATTTGTTGTCTGGGTGGTTTTGGCAGGGCTTTTCCATATAATCTCATCGTATCTGAATGGAAAGGGATCATTTACCCGTTCACTTGAGATAACATCATACGGAATGATTCCGCAGATTATCGGGGCAGTCATATCAGCAGTCCTTATCTACATGCATTTATCATCAGTTTCCATAGGTCAGGTAACATCACTGGCTGAAGCTGAGGCTTTGACAGCGGCGCTCTCAACAGGGCCGCTGATGACAGCAGGTGTTATTGTATCAATAATATTCATCCTGTGGAGTGCAAACATCTGGATCTTTGGTTTCATGAAATGCAGGCAGATGGAGGCAAAAAAAGCAGCGATTGCAGTAGGCATTCCAACAGTTTTATTGATTCTTTTTACAGCACTGGCATTGTTATAAACCTGTGATTTTTTTTAAAAAAACAAATTTTTAAAAATCAGGAAAAAAATTCAACTAAAGAAATTGAAAAAAATGAGCAAAATTAAAAAGAGCAAAAATTTCTAAAAATTAAAAAAAATCTGTAATCAAAAAAAAATGTAATAAAAAAAACTGTAATCAAAAAAAACTGTAATCAAAAAAAAAATGTAATAAAAAAAACTGTAAAAAAAAACTAAATTTTTAAAAATTAAAAATTAAAAAATTCTTTAAAAACTGCAAAAAATAAAATACAGAAAAATTTGAAAACTGAAAAAATTAAAGCTAAAAAAACGGATGTTAAAATGAAAAAAACAGCATTTATAATTATTCTGGCCCTGCTATTTCTGGCAGCCACACCTGCATCAGCCGCTGCAGACTCAGGGACGGCAGCATCACACATATCTGTTGTCTCCTACGAGACAGACCCCGGAGTCCTTATGCCCGGAGATATCGGAACAGTAAAAATTACTGTTAAAAATACAGGCACATCAAGTGTTGACATAAAAAGAGCAACACTAATCACCAAGGAGTTCATCCTCCAAAACGACCAGACCTATGCAATCGTAGGCTCAATAGGGCCTGATGTCACAAAAGAGTTCACATTTACATTAAAGGCAAAAGGCGACGGAATCTACTATCCAAGATTTTACCTTGACTTTGCAGGCGGCGGAAGCTTAAGTTATCCTGTAATGGTTAAGGTTCAGTCTGCACCTCTAAAGCTCTCAGTCATCAATAAGCCTGATGTATTCCAAAAGGATGTAAAGGCGTCAATAAAAATTGTTGCCGGAAACCCAAGGGAGAACGCAGTCAGCGGAATTATAATAAAACCTGTATCAGATATCGCTACATTTACCCAGACAAGCTATTTTGTAGGTGAGCTTTTGCCAAACGGCCAGAGCGAGATAATTTTTGAAGCAGCACCTGAAAGCGAAGGCGAAATAAAATTCATTGCTGAATACAGAAACGGAATCAACAGCCATGAGACTGAAATTTCAGTTCCTGTAATATTCGGAGAGGACAAAAAGAGTGCAAATCCTGTTGTAAACAACATTGAACTTACATCAACAATGAAAGGATACCACATAACAGGTGATGTTACAAATGCGGGACTTAAAAATGCAAAATCCGTTGTTGTTACAACAGACAGTCCGGCAGTTCCGATAGAGCCAAACCGCCTTTATGTCATCGGCGAGCTTGAGCCCGATGACTTTTCAGGCTTTGATGTGGATTTCACTGCTGATAATGCAGAGTCAGTCCCGCTTCTAATCCTGTACAAGGATGAGGACGGAAACGATTACACAAAGACAATTGACATTAAAGTCCGCGACGGCCCTTCAGCATTAAAGGATGAGAAAAATAACGCAGGTGAGAGCGGAGATATTTTGTTCATCGCAGTAATCGTAATTTTCGCAGCTGCCGCAGCAGGCGGGGCAATATACTACTCATGGAAAAAGAACTGATATTTCGGGGCATAATTTTTCGGAAAAACAAATACACACCCCCTTTAGGAGATGCTGACCTTTGACAGAAATTATCCCGGTGATAAGCCTCAAAAATGTAAGCAAGACATACTCACTTCCTTTCGGGGATGTCAATGCTTTAAAGAGCGTATCGCTGGATATCATGCCCGGAGATTTTGTGGCTATAATGGGGCCTTCAGGTTCGGGCAAATCAACGATGCTAAACCTTGTGGGCTCTCTTGATGTTCCTACATCAGGAGATCTCCTTATTGACGGAATCAACATAAAAAAACTCTCCGACCAGGAGCTTACAAGCTTAAGGCGGGATACAATCGGCTTTATTTTTCAGCAGTTCAATTTAATCCCGCTCCTGACTGTAAAGGAGAATGTCGAATACCCTTATATTATGAAATACAGGCACAATGACAATGAAGGAAGGTGCGAGGAGCTTTTATTCAGGGTCGGCCTGACAGACCAGATGCTTCACCACAAGCCAAGCGAACTCTCAGGAGGCCAGCAGCAAAGGGTTGCTATCGCAAGGGCGCTTGTCAACAATCCCAAAATTCTTCTCTGCGATGAGCCGACAGGAAATCTGGACTCCGTTACAGGCGGACAGGTGATGGAGCTTTTAACAGAGCTTAACAGACAGGGAAAGACCGTTATTATGGTAACACATGACAATCACATCGCCGAATACGCTAAAAGACAGATAGTGCTTAAGGACGGTGAGATTGTATGAACAATATAATCTTCTTTGAGTTTGCAAAGCGAAACATAAGGCTTCACTGGCTTAGATCAACCCTTGCAGTTATCGGAATTGTAATAGGTGTTGCTGCAATCGCATCGATGGGAATGCTTGGAAACTGTCTTGTTCTTGCCGTTTCAGAGTCCCTTTCTGATGTTGGCGATTCAATTGTAATCTACCCCTACGGAGGGGCTGATGAAAAGATTACCGACCGGATGCTAAAAGACATAAAAAGTGCGGCCGGCCAGAATAATGTTGTCCCCATATACAACGATGCGGACAAAATTATTGTCGGCGGAGATGACAGCTACGTATCTGTTTACGGGCTTGATACTAATGATATGCCGCTTGTTTTGGAGCTTGAATCAGGTCAGTGGCTTAAAACCTCCTCGGGTTCGATGGTTGGCTCAAGGCTTGCGGAGGAGTACGAGCTAAAGCCGGGGAGCAGAATAAAGCTTGGAGAACATAATCTGCGGGTTGTCGGAGTGTTAAAGGAGAGGGGAATGGGCTTTGACATAAACCCGGACATGGCTGTATTTGTAACTGACAAATTCTATTCATCAGCCTATGACCAGGATGATTATGATCAGGCAATCGTAAAGGTTGCAGATATAAACACCATCGACTCTGTAAAAGACAACATTGAGAAAAAGCTCAACAGGCGTGATGATGTGATTACCGCCTTTGACACAAAGGCAATTTTGGAGACGATTCTTACAACATTCGGACAGATTACTATGTTTACAACCGCAATCGGCGGAATATCCCTCCTCGTTGCAGGAGTTTCAATCTTCAACGTCCAGATGATGTCTGTTACAGAGAGGATAAAAGAGATTGGAATTATCAGAAGCATTGGCACACAAAAGAGCGAGGTTTTGAAGATGTTCATCTACGAGGCGTTTATTCTCGGATTTCTGGGAGCCTCTCTGGGTGCGGTCTTCAGCTTTGCCGGAGGCTATGTTGCAGTTTTATTAATGCTTCAGGACACATCATTTCTCTTTGTGCCCTCAACACTGATGTACATCCCTTACGGAATGGCTTTTGGTGTTGGAACAAGTCTTCTCTCCGGTCTTTATCCGGCATGGAAAGCCTCTAACTTAAATCCGATTGAGGCGCTGCGGCATGAGTGAGAAAAACTTCATTGGCAAAAAAACTGATGACAAATTAATTTTTTAAATCAGCTTTTTTTTCCTGCTTTTTTTTGGCTGATTTTTTTTATGAAGAATCTTTTTCCCCGGGAATTTTTAAAAATTCATAAATCCATGAATCACCGGATTCAAAGGAATAAAAAAAACATTCTGATTCTTTTTTAAATATAAGTCCGGCAGGCCTGCTGCTGCCGGATAAGCCGCAATCAAAACAGCAGGCATATGTCCTGAACACAGGAATTATTTCAAACTCTCCGGCGATTATTTTTTTCCCGGTGCACAGCTTCTCAGACGTTTTCATTTATACTCCCCGGTACGGTCTTAGTCTTTATAAAAAAACGGCGGCTGCTTTTTTTAGTGCTCTTCTTTTCCAAAAATCTTCTTATGATGCGGTATGCCGGCATAATCAGTTTAAAGACCCTTTTTACAGAGACTGCAAACTCAGATTCGCATTCAAAAAACAAACCCTTAAAATCCGGATAGACATCAAGCACCAGACCTTTCTTAATGTATAAAACTCCCTTCAGGGCTGAGAGATACCCGTAAATCATTGCGGTGTCTGTGGGATCATCAAAGCCGAATTTAATTTGTGCAGAAAATCTGTCAAATGAAAATTCATGCAGAATTTTTAGAAACTCATCTTTGACAAAGAGGATATCCCCAAAAGATATGCCTGAGAATTTTCCTGTATCCTCTTTATCCTTTCTGCCCTCTTTATCATCCTTATCTTCTGTGCTGACCTCATCCTCTCCGCCATCGCTGATTAGCAGTGACAGGGGTTTTTCAATTATTTTTATGCCGTCAAACCACAGCCTCAACATCAGGCTTTCATCAGTTTCAGCCTTGATCCTTACAATCCCAAAATGAATCAAAACCGCTGCATTCTTTTTTTCCTTAATGCAGACGGTGGCATAAATTCTCAAAGGCACAAGTGTCAGATGAATGAGTGCTGCTGCAAAAAGTATGCAGAACGCATAAAAAATAAAGATTAGGATAATATCCCGCCCGGATTAAGATTAGTCCTGCCTCTCAGACTCTTTCTTTTTGCCTTTGGCATCTTCGCCTTCCTCTGATTTTAAGGCATCAAGGATTTTAGGCAGAAGATCGCTTCCAACCGCTGATATCGCCTCGCTTACAGGGCCGGGCTTTCTTAAGGGCACAACCTTTACAGCACCTTCGCCGTGCAGGGTTTTGTCAATTATTACAACAGCAACCGGCGTTATGCCTGCACCTGCACCTGTGCCTCCGGCTTTGTCATCTGACTTGTCCCCGTATCCTGCTCCATACCCGAATGCAAACGAGGCAACAGGAATAATCACATGATCGCCTAAATCAACAGCGTCTCCAAGTATTGAGCCTGCACATAAAAGTCTGTCAAGCTCTTCAATTGTTTTATCAAACATCTCTTCTCTTGTCATTTTTGATCTCTCCTCTTCTTTTGATAAATCATCTGCTGAAAATTCTGAAATGAAAAACCGCCTTTGGATTTTTTTCTGCGTATGAAACACTTTGTATGAAACACTTTGTATGAAACAATTATTTCAAATTCTTTTTCAGATGAGTTGTCAGATAATTTTATAGAATAAATCTGCTGTTATAAAAATATATAGGATCACACGGACTTTTTTAATTCGCACAAAAAATCAGGGGCTCAATCCTCTTTTTTAAAAATTACAACCCTGTTTGTGTTTGTCCCTCTTTTTTTATTTTCTATTCCCCAGATATTTGATGTCTTGGTAAAATTTTGCTCGTTTATCAAAACAGCGGCGCATTCAAACCCTGCCTTTTTCCCGATGGGGATTACATGCTCATCAAGGCATACTTTTTTGTTTCTGACTTCTCCAACCTCAAACGCAACCCAGCCGCCGGGCTTTGTAACCCTGTAAAGTTCAAAAAAAACCTTCTGCATAGCATCTGTCCAGAGCGGGACTGTCCTTGACATCGTAATTTTTCTGGCAATGCCCTGGGCATCAAGAGAATTGAACCAGCATCTGAGCCAGTTGTCTGATGCGTACTGCACAATGTCTAAAAATGGCGGCGATGTGACTGTAAGCGAAACCGATTCATCAGAAATCTCTTTAGTCTCTGCCGCATCTGACTGAAGAAATTGTGAATTTTCTCCCGCATATGAAAGATCTCTTATCTCATCCTCAGAAAGGGTTTTTAAAAGCGCTTTTGTCTTTTTTAGGATCAGCTTTTTTGTATCCCTGTATTCAGGCGTCTGATTTTTCTTTTCATTTATTTTAATCTGGCTCTGCTGGGATACAGCCTGGTTGGGCGGAAGGGTGTACACTGAAAAAAATCCCTTTGAGTGGCCTGTTAAGCGGTTCGTTGCTGCCATTCGAATCCATTTGTCAATATAATCCTCCTCACCGGACTTTTTTCTCTCATAGAGATAATTTTTCAAAGAGACCACTTCAGACTCTGTTTTTTTCTCATAAAACATTGACAGATCAATTTCGGCGCAGCAGCTGCCATCATATTCAATATCATCAAGCCTTCTTTTAACAGAGAGAGCGTCAGGTACAAAAAACCTCGGCTCGCATAAAATTCTGCTTAGCGGATTTATGTCATTTGAAATTAGCCTTCTTCCCAAAAGTCCTGCCTCAACCGGTGTTGTGCCCCTGCCGGTGAAGGGATCATATACAATATCGCCTTTTTTTGTAAAAAGCTCAATAAAGAAACGAGGCAGCTGCGGCTTAAAGCAGGCCCGGTAGGATATTTCATGTATTGATGAGGCCTGCCTTTGCCGTGCAGTCCAGAAGCTGTTAAAATATGCCTTACAGCCGGAAATTTCCTGAACAGAAGTATTCAAAAATTTCTGTTCAGACGTTTCTGAATCAAAACTCACATATCCTGCAAGATATTCATGCAGCCCTGATATATCAAAAACGTAAGGCATATTTTCAGATAATGTTTCACAATATGAGTTTTTATCTCTTCGGAATCAAAACCCGGCAGAATTTATCTTCTGCATCATTGCGGTCTGCACTAAATTATTGCAGCATATGATCTGATGCATCTGAATCTTTTATATTCTCTGTGCAGAAATAATGAATCAGATGAAGAGCATGAAAATCGCCCTTGAAGGTAAAGAGGCCGAAGGTTTTGTAATTCCTATCGGCAGTGTAAATCTTGTCTTTGCAAAAACAGAAAAAGGATTGATCGGGTGCGGTGCATTTGATGTTATTGCCCTTGAAAAGTTCGGCTATCCGGCAGCAAAGGTAAAGCCGAAAGGAAACTCTGTAAAGGACATTGATGATCTTTTAGAGGGCACAATTGCACTTGTAAACCCGTCGGGCGAAAAGATTGGAATAAAAGAAGGGATGAGCGGAAAAGAGGCATTAAAGTTTATTGTCTGAAAAACTCAGCAGGCTCTTAATTTTTTTTGTAAAAATAAATTTTTTTGGCAGTCTTTAATTTTTTCAAGGTAAATTTCAGGTAATATTTAACCGGATTAGTTCTATTAACCGGATTTTTTTCTATTAAACAGTTTTTTCTAATAAACAGTTTTTTCTGTTAAACAGTTTTTTTCTGTTAAACGGTTTTTTTCCGGGATGCTTTTTTAAGGTAGCTTATTGCCTCACCAAACTCTGACTCTTCAACCAAAGATACGCCATAGTGCTTTGCAATCATCTTTCTAATCTTATCAGATTCAATCCAGCCGTTGTCAAGCATGTTTACTGTCCTGTCAATCTCTGCGACATATGGCATTATTTTTTCAACGGCTCCGGGGCATTCAAGGTCGACTATTCCAAGAATTACCTGAAGGGGATTTCTGATATGATCGTTTAATACAGCAAACTGCTCCATATTTTTATCAATCTGCAAAAATGCCTCTTTTTTCATCTTATCCATAAGCACATCGCCGGTTATGTCTCTTAGGTAAAGCACAGACTGTTTAAAAACACCGTTTTCAAAAATGGGCATATTCCTCAGGCTGTAAAATGTGACATCGCCTTTGCTTCTAAACTTCAGATTCATCTCAAAAAAATTAAGGAAATATGAAAGAGAGTCAAGCGTGCGGCTGCTCTCCCAGTTAAAATATGAAAGAATATTTTTCAGGTTTTTTACCTTCTCCGCCCCGCCCGGATTTATTTTTGTGCACAGCTTCTCAAAGGCATTGTTGAAAATTACAAAATCAAGTGAGCTGTCAATTACGACAATTATGTCTTTTAAAGTGTTTATTGTTGTCCTGTACTGAAGTTCGGATTCGCGTACTGCTCTTTCTAAGCTCTCTCTTTCTGTTATGTCACGGCATACTGCCGCTGCATAGGTATCCTTTCCAAATCCGGCAAGGCTCATGCTCAGCTCCATATGAATAATCCTGCCGTACTTGGTTTTTAGATCAGCTCTTATAAGGCCAAAAGAGCCTTTCTCCAAAAGAGAAATATTTTCATGGAGCTGCTCTGACTCTCCGCTGATAAGATCACGAATATTCATCTCCTTTAACTCTTTTTTTGAGTATTCCAAAACATCCTCTGCACGGCAGTTGGAGTCTGTTATGTTAAGGGAGGGATAATTTAAGATAAAGACAAGATCGTTTGTGCCGTCAAGGGCAATTCTAAACCGCTTAAGCTCATCCTGTCTGTATTGAAGAATCGGGTAATAGCTCTTTTTAAATGAGTCATCGCCAAGGCCGATGATTCTTTTTCTAACCTCTTCAAGATTATTTACTATTGAGCCGTCGTCATCCGGCGCCTGATTATCACCAAAAATTTCTTCTTTCATAACTTGTCTGCTGCTCTTTTTGTGCTTTTTGAAATTTCTGAATTATTGTTAATTTTTGCCGTCTAAAAAAGCTCTGCAAAAAGGGCTTTTACATCCTTTGCCGCAGGAAGCCTGGGATTAGTCGCAATGCACGGATCTGCCATCGTATTTTTCACAAGAAGTGGAATATCCTCAGCATCTGCACCAGATGAACTTAAGCTTAAGCCCTTACCATATTCGCCGCCAAGATAGGATATCTCTTCAAGCAGTGCTGACAAAACCTCCGCATCGCTTTTTCCATTCGTATCCGGAGAAAAGATTTCGGCAATTTCTCTGTATTTTTGCGGGGCCGAGGAGAAGTTGTACTTTATTGCATGAGGAATTATCATAAAGCTCGACAGCCCGTGTGGAAGATTGTAGAGTCCTCCTATTGCATGCGACATGGAATGAATCAGCCCAAGACCGGCATTGGAGAATGATATTCCTGCATATAAGCTTGACAGAAGAGTTTTGTAGCGAAAATCCAGATCATATTTCTTAGACGGATCATATGGAAATGAGGATTTGATATTTCTCAAAGCCTCAAGCGCCATTAAATCACTCCAGTCAGACGAGCCTTGCGAGACATAAGCCTCGATTGCATGCGAAAATGCATCAATTCCGGAGTAGACAGTAATTGGGTCAGGCTGTGTGGTAAGCGGAATTGGATCTAATAATGATACATCAGGAACTAAGGATTTTGATACAATCAGATTTTTTCTTTTTGTCTCATCTGTGCTTATAACAGCATACTGCGATACGTCAGCCGAGCTTCCACCTGTGGTCGGGATGCATATCAGAGGCGGCATCGGGTTTTTGACAAGATCAACGCCGACATAATCCCCGATTTCACCGCCGTTTGCCGCAATTATTCCTATTCCCTTTGCACAGTCCATGACGCTTCCGCCGCCAACAGCAACAATTGCAGAGCATCCCTCATCCTCATAAACAGCGGCGCCTTCCATAACCTCTATGTCATGCGGATTTTCTGAAATTTTTGTAAAAGAAGTGTAATCAATTCCTGCTTCAGATAAACTCCCGGTAATTTCATCCATCCAGGGCTGGTTTAGGAGATTATCATCAGTTGCCAGAAGAACTTTTTTTGATCCGAAATTGCCGGCATATTTTCCGGCAAAAATCCTGGAATCATCTCCTGCGATAAATTCCGGTGCAACAAATTTACGAAGTTCCCTTTTAAACGCAGCAGACATAAAAATTCCTCATAAGCTGTATGACAAGGTTTAATATATCTGGTAATAATAGAAAAAGATTGTCAATGAACCCAATTTTTTCATTAATGCAATCATTTTTAAGCGGATTTGAATCAGGACCACATATCTTTCTGACCGGCTAAGTAGCGGTTTTTAAAGCCTTCATAAAATTTTTAGGGAAATAAATATAGTCTCCTAATGAGAGGAGTTTAATAACCAAAAACGGGATGGCGGATATTACGGAAAAAAATGCACAGAGTGAGAAAAAACAGGTCAAAGGGCAAAAGGCCTCCCTTAAAATTTCCGGCATGCACTGCGCAGTCTGTGCGGCAAATCTTGAGTCTGCATTAAAAGGTGCAGACGGAATTGAGTCTGCTTCTGTTGATTTTGCATCAGGGACTGCTGAACTGGCATATCTTCCTGAGAAGATAAATATTTCAGACATTGAAAAAATTATCAGAGATGCAGGATACAGCCTCTTAAAAGATCAGATAAAGATTAAAATCGGCGGCATGCACTGTGCAGTATGTGCAGGAAAAATTTCAGAGGCGCTTTTAAAAACAGACGGTGTTCTCTCAGCAGATGTAAGCCTTACAGACAATTCAGCATATATTTCATATACTCCCGGATATGCAGACCGTTCTGATTTTTTAGCGGCTGTGGCAGGTGCAGGATTTGAATTTTTAGGTGCAGAGGATGAGGCCGCAGATGAGGACTTTGCCGGCTTCTTTTCAAAGGAGCAAAATGACAGAAAACTGCGGATAATTATCGGATTTCTTGTGTCGGCAGTCCTCATTGTGATAATGTTTTTCTGGAAATTTTCAATATTTCCCGCCTCGTATCTGATGTTTGCAATAACTACACCGGCGTTTTTGTATCTTGGATATCCTGTATTTCACGCCGCCTTCTCCTCTCTTAAAAACCGCATGCTGAGCATGGATGTAATGTATGCAATGGGTATCGGAGTTTCATACTTTGCATCCGTTCTTGGAACATTCGGACTCTTTCTGACAGAGGACTTCATGTTTTATGAAACATCTGTAATGCTTGCCGCATTTTTAACACTCGGGCGGTATCTTGAGGCAAAGGCAAAGGGAAAAACAAATGATGCTGTTAAAAAATTAATAGAGCTTTCGCCAAAGACCGCATTTGTCAGAAGAGGCGATGAATTCACTGAGGTTTTTGCAGAAGAGCTCGTCTCAGGCGACGAGATAATGGTAAAGCCCGGCGGAAGAATTCCTGTTGACGGAGTCATTTCATCAGGCGAAGGCTATATTGATGAATCAATGATTACAGGAGAGCCTGTTCCAAAAAGAAAAAAGGCAGGCGACAGTGTCATCGGCGGAACGCTGAATACAAGCGGGGCTGTAATTTTCCGCTCGACAAAAGTCGGCCGCGATACCGTTTTGTCGCAGATTATAAAGCTTGTTGAGGAGACGCAGAGGCAAAAGCCGCCGGTTCAAAGAATTGCAGATACTGCTGTTGCTTACTTTATCCCTGCAATTTTATCAGTTGCAGTAATATCATCCCTTGCCTGGCTCTTTTTGTTTAAAAGTTCACTTTTGTTTGCAGTTACTGTGTTTGTCTCAATTATTGTTGTCGCATGCCCCTGTGCTCTTGGCCTTGCAACCCCCACAGCAGTTACTGTTGGAATAGGACGCGGTGCAGAGCTTGGAATTTTAATTAAAAACGGTGAGGCGCTTGAGATTTGCGGAAAATTAAAGTGCGTTGTCTTTGACAAAACCGGCACGCTCACCGCCGGAAAGCCGGCTGTTGTATCTGTCAAATCATTTGGAACTGATGAAAAAGAGCTTTTATCCCTTGCCGCCGGAGCTGAATACAACTCAGAGCATCCGATAGCAAAAGCAATTCTTAAAAAAGCGGAGGATGAAAAAATAAAACCTGCAAAGGTATCAGATTTTAAATCATACGCAGGCGGGGGGGTGGCCGCAGAGTACAACGGCAAAAAACTTTTCATCGGCAATCGAGATTTCATTGAAAAATCAGGCTTTGAAATCTCAGCTGAGGCTTTATCCGAACTAAAAGAAAGCATGGGCATTGGAAGGACTGCTGTCATTGCCGCACTTGAAAATTCTGTAATCGGAGTAATCTCTGTCTCTGACAGCCTAAAGCCGGATGCAGGCAGAGCAGTCAGAGAGCTTAAATCACAGGGTTTGTCTGTTGCAATGATTACAGGCGACAGCGAAGATGCCGCCCGCCATATTTCAAAGCAGGCAGGAATTGATGAATTCTACGCAGGCGTTCTTCCTGCCGGCAAGTCATTAAAGGTCCGCAGCATCAGGGAAATTTACGGTCCCGTCTCATTTGTCGGCGACGGAATAAACGATGCCCCTGCACTTGCAGAGGCGGATGCCGGAATTGCGGTTGGAAGCGGAACTGAGATTGCACTTGAAAGTGCCGATATTGTCCTTATGCGAGAAAGCCTTATTGGAGTTCCTGCCGCAATACAGCTTTCAAAAAAGGTCATGGGAAGAATTAAGCTTAATCTGTTCTGGGCATTTGCGTACAACACAGCCCTTATCCCCGTTGCAGCAGGACTTTTGTACCCGTTTTTCGGAATTGTTTTCAGGCCGGAGTACGCAGGCCTTGCAATGGCGTTGAGCTCTGCAACAGTTGTCTCCCTTTCACTGCTTCTTAAAAATTACACTCCTCCTGCACTAAGAGAAAAAACAAAGGCAGCAGACTAAAAAATCCCATAAAGCAGGGATTGCAAAAAGCCTTTTTAAATTTTTTTTCCTGACAGAATTTTTAATTTTCGCCTGTAAAGCCGCATCAGTTGGATTTTTAAGGGCACTTTTTTTCCCGGCTCTTTTATCTTTTTAAAAGCGCTGATATCTCCCTCATCAGATCTTTTATCTCGTATGGCTTTTTTAGAAAATAGGAATTTTCAATTTTTTCCGCACGCATCATCGTGCTCTGCTCAGTGCTTGCGGAGGAGAATAAAACTGGTGTTAAAATGCCTGCCTCTCTTATCTTTTCGGAGGCTGTAATGCCGTCGCCTGGGCCGACAAGCCTGATATCCATAATTATCAGATCAAAATTATCATTAAGTGCGGCCTTTACAGCCTCCTGACATGAGATGACAGGGCCTGTGCTTTCATATGAGAAAATATCTGTAACAACGGTTTTTATAAACTCACCTATCAGATCGTCATCCTCAACAATCAGTATTCGCGGTTTTTTGTCACTCATTTTTCTCCTCTGAAAATTCTGATTCCGCAGTATTTTCTTCTGTTAATTTTTGGGGGCAGAACTCTATAAGCCAGCCTGTCCCTTTCTTTAAATCAGTGCTTTTTAAGCTTCCCTTAAGCTGTTTTGCAATAATTGCGCGTGCTGTAATTATTCCAAACCCTGACTGACCATTTTTGGAATCTGCAATTCCTCTTCCGTTGTCGCTTATGGAGATTCTTCTGATGCCGCTCTCTTCAGATAAGACAATCTCAATTTTTCCTCCGCTTTCATCAAAGGCATGATCTGCCGAATTTTTCAAAAGCTCATAAATGGCAGTGCTTAAGGGAATTGCATATGAAAGCTCTGCTTCAAATTCATCGCCTTTGATTTCCACCGAGATTTTTTCCTTTAACTCTGTGGATACGCCTTCAAGCAGAAGGTTTGCAAGAGAGGAGAGGTGCTCTTTGAATAAAAGCGAGTCCTTATCGTCTTTATTGTAGAGATCATCGTGAATCATTCCGAGGTACTTTATCCTGTTTGTTGCCTCACTCATGACTTCAAGGGCGTTTTTATCAGTAATTTTTAAGGACTTTATTCCAATCAGGCTTATTATGTACTGGAGATTGTTCTTGACGCGGTGATGAAGCTCACCGATAAGCTCTGATTTTTTAGACAGCGTTCTGTTAAGCTCACGGTTTTTCATCTCAAGGCTTTCAAGGCTTTTCTGGATAGTCTCTAAAAGGGCATTTGCAGAATTTGTAATTGATGATATCTCATCATCGCCGCCGTCATCAAGCCTTGCAGAATAATCCCTGTCTTTGGCAATTCTTTCAAGTTCGGATGAGAAGTGCTCAAGCCTTCTTACAATTATTGAATCGATGAAATAATTCATCAAAAGAATTATCACAACACAGGTTACAAGCGCAAACAAAAGATTGAGATAGACCGATCTAAGCCCCATGTTAAAGAGCTCTCTTCTCTCTGTTATCCTGAATTCTCCGACGGGCTCTCCTTTTATGTCATAAAACGGAGTAATTACGGATATCAGATTTTTATCCTTCTCAATAATTATCCTCTTTGAGCCTGAGTGTAAATTATTAAGGAATGAATCAGCAAACCTTTTCTGTGCTGTTACTTCAACGATGATATCTATCTCATCTGATATTTCATTCACAAACTCATCTGTTACAAGCTTTGCCATCGCAAGAGTCCCTTTTGCAGGACCCTCTTCGCTGTTTGTTAAAACCGGGTTTATGGAAACTGCATACAGCTCATCTTCTGTATTTAAAAATCCAAAACCGCCGGTCTGCTCATTTGGATTTTTTACAAAATCAACATCTGATATCTCTTCAATCAGGCTTTTTGGAATTTCGGCAAATCCGCCGGACTGAAAATCATAGTATCTTCCAAAGAACAGCTCACCATTTAAATCAAAATATAGTATTGCGTTTAATTCAAGGTTTTCAAAAGAGCCTTCAAGCATATTTTCACTGATATAATCCGGGTCTTTGCCGTCCATGAAAAAATATGTTGAGTTCCAGAATGCCCAGTCACGGTCTGTTCTGTCAATGGAGGATATTTTGGTATAAAGGTACTTTTCAGCACCGGCAGAGTCTTCTATTGCTTCATGCTTTTCAATATCCAAAAGACCTTCAATGCCGATAAAATACAATCCTGCCATAAGGCCCATAAGAAGAATCGCAACTGTTGCAAGAACCAGCAGGTTTACCTTACTCTTTATCCTCATATTGCACATTCCTTTTTTTTAAAAATTCCACCCTGAATTTAAAAAAAATTCCCGGACTTTATCCAGATTTTTTTTACAAATCCTCTTTTTGAGACCGGCTTTTTGAATTTTGAAATTTTGAATATTAAGTCTGCTTTTTAGGTTGAATTTTTTAATTTTGTTTTTTTGATTTTTGAAATTTGGATTTTCAGTCTGCTTTTTAGATTGAATTTTTAATTTTAATTTTAATTTTTAATTTTTTCCCGCAATTTTTTTTAGCATCTGTGCAGTTGTTTTTTTGGCATAATGCTTTTGCATCCTGTTTTGCAGGCAGTCACTCCATATAATTCTCTAAATAAATCCTCTTTCTTAAATAATATTGTTGGGGTCGGGGCAATGAGGGCACTTTCATCATCGTCCTGTTAATAATTAATCAATTCTGTTCTGAAGTGAATGCAGTGCATCTTTAATTGTCTTTGTATCAGGCTTAATTATTGCAACAGGAACATCAACAACCTTTTCAATAATCGATGCAAGAATCGGGGCACAGACAATTCCTGATGCACCCTCTTTCTCCGCCCGTACTGCTGATACGATGCACTCCTCCATTGTGTATGCAGGATACCCCTTTATTTTGAATTTTTTCTCTCCGATATCAATAATTTTTGACTCCACCTCGTCAAGAAGAAATTTGGCGGCGATTATCGCGATAAACCCGCCTTCCTGCGGCTCAAGTGCATTTACAATCGCCCAGACTGTGGAAAACCTCGGGTCTCTTTCTCCTGATGTGATTTTGTATATTGTTGCCGGAGGAATCGAGGCTTTTTCAGCAATCTCCCTGATGCTTATGCCCTTTCTTGCAAGCTCCTCTTCAAGGGCGGCCTTAAATCCGGACTGAAAAATCCTTTTTGAAAACATTACAACCAATCAACAGTTGTACAAACATAGAGTTAATAATTATCCTTTGTGTCAAAAAAATTTTTAAAGAACAGTCAAAGCCTATGCAGATATCAAAAATAATTGCCCGATAAAACCAGGACTTAAAGCTTTAAAAAATATTTTGGGATGTAAAGCTTTACTTTTACTGGCTCATCTGAAAATGTCAGATAATCGCCGCCTGAGATAAAAAATCCGCCTCTTCCTGTGCAGGCTTTCTCATGCATTTTGTAAAGTTCAGATATTATCTCATAAAACCGGGCGGTTTTTTCCACTCTGAGCTCAGATAATGCACAGCCTGTTAAAAATACAAATGCCGCTGCATCAAAGTCACCCTCTTTTAAGTCTTCAAAGGAGCTTTTAATGTATGAGAGTTCATCCTCAGGCAAAATATCAAAAGTGCAGTATGAATCACTGCCAAAACCGCTTTTTTGCGGCGTGAGAATATCTGCACAATCTTTTGTTTCTTGAAATTTTGAAATGCCGGATAAGGAGTCTTTAAGGCACGGATTTTTTGGCATTTGGACTGCTTCTGCACATCCGCTGTATTTCATCTATGAATTCTCCTTTGTGCATGAATTTTTTTTCAGGTTTCTTTTGTGAATGAATTTTTTTTAGGTTTTTTTTATGAATGAATTTTTTTTTGTTTCTTTTGCATGAGATAAGTTTGCATAGAAGATCCAAAACAGGTGCAGAGCAAAAAAACGGGAGAACTTTGCAGACTGTTTTATATCTTATCTTTTAAGGATAATTTTGGCAAAATCAGGTATAAATGATTAACACCCTGCTGATTATACCCAATAACCCTGCGGTTAAATGACTGGATTGTCAATGAGAAGATAATTAATGACAGAATTGTTAATGACAGGATTGTCCGGGATAAAATTATAAGCAGCATTTTTTTAAAATTCTTTTAATTAGTTTCCTTTAAGGCAAATTTTTAAAATTATTTTGGTCTTTTTGGACAAATTATTTTAACAAAAGGGAAATATTTATTGTAAAGCCCTTTCACATTATCTGTTATGCATGCCCAAAAGAGAATTGAGATAACAGTCCTGCCAGGCATAAACAGAAACGGCGAGGCAGAAAATTTCAGTGAGATAAAAATTCTGCCCGGAGATACAATATCAATAGTCGGCCCGACAGGCTCAGGGAAGAGTGCATTTATAAATGATATCGAAACCTTTGCCTGCAAAGACACTTTGACAGGGAGAACAATTCTTGTAAACGGCAAACCTGCACCTGAGGATTTCGTCCGCGATCCTTCAAAAAAACCTGTTGCACTCATCACTCAGAATACAAAATGCTTAGCAGACTTAACAGTTAAGCAGTTTTTGGACATGCATGTAAAATCACGAAAAATAAAAGATGAAGGTGCTGTTTTAAACACAATTAAACTTGCAAACGAATTTACAGGAGAAAAAATTTTAGAAAATTCCAAAATGACTTCGCTTTCAGGCGGACAGACACGATCGCTTATGATTGCAGATGCAATCACAATCTCAGACACTCCGGTAATTCTTCTGGATGAGATTGAAAATGCAGGAATTTTTAAGGAGAATGTAATCAGGTGCTTAAAAACATACAGCAAAGCCCTGCTGTTTGTAACCCATGACCCGCTTGTCGCACTCCTCTCAAAAAGAAGGATTGTGATGAAAAACGGAGCGGTATCAGATGTAATATGCCCCGGAGATTCTGAAAAGGAGGCATTGTCAGAGATACTTCTAATGGATAAGAAAATCTCTCTGTTAAGAGAGAGGATACGCGTAGGCGAAACAATAAAAAAAATCAGTGCATCATGAAGCTTTTAATAATTGCAGGGCCGCCCTCTGCCGGAAAGACCGCTGTTGTCCGGCAGATAATATCGAATTTCAATCCTTTGAAAAAATGCTCATACCTAAAAATTGATGTGGTCAGGGCATTTGAGGATGAAGAGTTAAGAGAGGAGTTTAAAATACCTGCAAAAAAGGTCTGCTCAGGCGATCTCTGCCCTGATCATGCAGGGCTTCTTGTGATGAGGGATGCTGTCGAATGGGCATATGAGAACGGCTCTGACATATTAATAGTCGAGAGTGCCGGGCTTTGCCTTCGCTGCTCTCCTTATACAACACAGTCTCTCGGACTTGCCGTTTTAAGTGCAATTTCCGGAACAAACTCGCCGCTTAAGATGTCTGCAATGCTTGCACTCTCTGATGCCGCCATTGTAACAAGAGTTGATCTTGTGTCGCAGGCGGAAAAAGAGGTCTTTAGGGAGAAGATAAAAGAGGTTAAAAAAAGCCTTGATATAATCGAGACAAATGCTGTTACAGGAACAGGTCTGAGATACCTTTTCAGGGCGATAGAAAATCTGCCTGACATAAAAAATCCTGATGAAATTGTTCTTCGGGGAAGCCCGCCTCTTGGTGTATGCACTGTATGTGCCGGAAAAAAGGAGATCGGCTGGGAGAATCACTTTGGTGTTATCAGAAAACTTGACGGGGATTTCTTCTTCAGGGGAGACTGAAATGGACTCTGAATTATCGCCGCAGAAAAAATGGAGAGCTCCAGGGAAAAACTGCGGAAATTGCGGTGCTGCAACATGCAAAGAGTTTGAAGAATGTCTCATATCAGGTGAAAAAGCACTTTCTGACTGCCCCTTTTACAAAGATGAACAAACAGCTGCGGATTTAAAAAAACCTTTTGAAGGCAGCAGAGGATGCGGTGAAAATTCCGGCTGTTCTTATACCGGATCTGACATCCTCGATATCAGATATGATTTCGTTTTGCATCCGATTGGAAATGAGCCTTCGGCAAGAAAAATAATACTTCCTTTCAGACCTGATATTACAGAGAGGCTGAAGATAGTAAAAGGCGACATTCTTCTTGGAAGACCGCAGGGAGCAGGATGTCCTGTTCAGCATGTGCTCAGCGTAATCGATGCCGATTATCTGACAGGAGTTATCACCTCACACGTTGTAAGCCCGATGATTGCAAGAGAGAATCCCGGCAGAGTTAAGGAAATACGTGCATACCATATTGCAGGCTTTGAAGGAGTTGTGCAGACGATAAATAACGAGCCCCGGTTTGGAAGAAGGCAGAAGTTTCTTCCCGGTTTTTGCATGATGAATCTTGCACACACAGGTGTTGTCAGCATGCTTGTGGAAAAAGAGTCCGGCCTGCATGCAAGAGTGGAGGATATAAGAATAATATGAAGACAGTTTCACAAATTGATGAAAAAATAAAATCAGGCACGGCAAGAGTCCTTACTGCTGATGAATTCAAATCACTTGTAAGAGAAGACAAAATCCCATCGGTTGATGAGGTTGATGTCGTAACTTGCGGAACATGCGGTGTTATGTCAGGAACATTTGCTGTAATGACTGTTCCGATTGCAAAGCCCGGAGCTTTTCGCCGGTGTGAAGGGCTTACATTAAACGGTGTTCCATGCTTTTGCGGCCCGTGCCCGAATGAAGGTCTTGGAACTTGTGATGCAATGGTTTTTGCAACATCAGCCGCCTCCAAAACATACGGCGGAGGCCATCTTTTAAGAGACATCGCCGGGGGAGATCAGATTGAGGTCATCGCCTGGTCTGAAGGAAAAACCTATGAGAACGAAATATACGGCGACGAACTCGGGTCTGCAAGGATAATTACAACAAGAAGCGCTTTTAAGAACTATTCCGGATTTGTAAACGCATCCAAAAACCCGTTTGAGACAATCTTTTCTGTTCTGCCATTAGCCGCTAATGCATCAGAGGCAGCTGTTTCAGGATGCGGAGAGATTAATCCGCTTCAAAACGATCCGGATTTGAGATATCTCAGACCAGGCGCAAAAATTTTATTAAACGGGGCACAGGGAAGAATTATCGGTACAGGAACAAGAAGCACTGATAAAAAGCCAAATCTTTCTCTGCATGCGGATATGTCAGGGATGATGCCTGAGTTTATGGGCGGATTTGTAACATCAAAAGGGCCTGAGTGCATAACATCCGCTGCCGCCGCAATTCCTGTTTTTGATGAAAAATCAATAAAAGACCTCTGTGTTTTAGATGAGAATATCCCGCTTCCCGTAATTGACATTCCGACAAGAAATGAAATTGGAGAGTCTGATTACGGCCGCATCTGGCAGGGAACTGATCACAAATTAATGGCAAATCCCCTAAACTGCCTCTTCTGCGGCGAGTGTCCGGCAGCAGCATCATGCCCGGCAAAAGCGATAATGCCCGGCGGAGGAATAATCTCATCAAGGTGCGTCTCCTGCGGAACATGCACATATACATGCCCGGGCGATGTCTACACGATGAACATGGGAGAGATAAAGATAAAGGATAGAGAAATTCCCATAAAACTCAGGCAGTCTGACAGGACACGGGCAGCAGAAATCTCTGAAATTCTAAAGGATATGATACTAAAAGGAGAATTTTCCCTTCTCTGATGCAAAAGACAGGAGTGATAAAATTGGGAGACTACAGACTTTTATGCCCCGAATGCGGCCGCACCTTTGAGGATAATTATGAGAACAAATGCACCGGCGGGTGCAGCTCCCTGTTAAAATCCGTCTACACGCAAAAGAATCTAAAAGTCCGAAACCTGCCCGGGATGTTTAAGTATCACGACTGGCTCCCTGTCAACGGATACCTGGACATTAAATCAGCGCCTGTAACCTTTAAAAGCCCTGAGCTTTCAAAGGAGCTTGGAATTTCAAATCTTTATGTGACATTTAACGGCTGTCTTCCCGGGAAGAATGCAGAGATTAAGACATGCTCTTTTAAAGAGCTTGAGGCAGTCCCGACGATGCTTCGGATGCAGGAGAGCAGGGATAAAAATATAATTTTAGTCTCCTCTGCAGGAAACACCGGTCGTGCATTCTGTGAAATTTCCGCACAAACCGGCATTGCGGCAGTGGTTGTTGTGGTAAAATCCGCTCTGGACAATATCTGGACTACAAAAGAGGCCGACAACACTCTTCTAATTGCAGTTGACGGGGACTACACCGATGCAATTGAGTTTGGAAACAGCCTGTGCAAAATAAACGGGATTACTCCTGAAGGCGGGGCAAAAAATCCGGCAAGACGTGACGGAATGGGAACAGCGTTTCTTGACGGGGCGCTTTTTGCCGGAAGAATTCCTGACTGGTACTTCCAGGCGGTTGGAAGCGGAACAGGCGCAGTTGCAGCATCAGAGATGGCAGAAAGGCTTATTGAAGGCGGAGGGTATGGCGATAGGATGCCCAGGCTTTATCTTTCGCAAAACGAGGGCTTTTCTCCGATGGTAAGCGCATGGAATGACAAAAGGCGGGAAATAATTCCTGATCCGGATATGCCAAATGCTAAAAATTCGGCAATTAATGCCTATTCGCCTGTTCTTACAAACCGCACACCGCCATATTCCATTCGCGGAGGGCTTTTTGATGCACTTGTTAAAACAGACGGGGTCATGGCGGCAGTGTCGGCGAATAAGGCAAAAGAGGCGGGACGCCTTTTTGAAGATTTATGCGGTGCTGATATTGACAGGGCAGCAGAGGTCTGCCTTGCATCACTTATCGATGCATCAGAAAAAGGGGTCATAAAAAAGGGTGAGAGTGTTCTTCTAAATATCACAGGCGGCGGATACAATCGTGCAAAAGAGGAGTATGACATAATAAAGACAGAGCCATTTGCACAAGTCAGGGCCGGCGAAGGAATAAGCGAAATTGAAAAAGACGTACTGGATTGGGTGAAAAACCATGCACGAGGATGAATTATCAGAAATTTTAAAGAAGGCCGGCGTTTTTTTTGCAGTATCGCTTCCCTGCGACAGGACAAAAGACCTCTGCTGTGTTTTAAAAAGAGACTTTCATTACGTAAACATCAACAGAGAGGAAGACGGTGTCGGAATCTGCGCAGGACTTGCACTCTCAGGGCAGAGGTTTATTCTTCATATGCAAAGCTCAGGGCTTGGAAACTCCTTAAATGCAATAATGTCGCTCACCAGACTCTACGGCCTTGCACTTCCTGTCATTGCAAGCTTTAGGGGATTTTACAATGAAAAAATTCCGGCGCAGATTCCGTTCAACAGCAAAATTCCGGACGTGCTTAAAGCCCTTGACATAAAATGCACAATTATAAAAGAGGCATCACAACTTTGCATGGCAGAAGATATAATTGAGGAGTGCTTTAAAAACTCAGAGATTCATGTCATTTTAATCTCGCCAAAGGTCTGGGAGAAAGAATTGAATTTGTGCAGCACGCCTTTTCCAAAGAGAAGCCGCACTTATGATCTGTCATTTAAAAAAGAGATTAAAGAGCCTGAGATGACAAGATGTGATGCCATTAAAATAATCTCGGAATACTTAAGCGATGAGCCTGTTGTCTGCAACATCGGCGTTCCCTCAAAGGAGCTTTATGCCGCAGATGACAGGCCTGAGAACTTCTACATGCTTGGAAGCTACACGCAGGCAGCCCCGGTCGGGCTTGGACTCTCTTTAGGGCAGAATAAAAAAACATTTGTAATCGACGGAGACGGAAGTCTTCTTGGAACAGCTGTTCTTCCGGCAGTTGCTGCCGAAAACCCAAAGAACCTTACAATCTTTGCGCTTGACAACGGTGCGTTTGGAAGCACAGGAATGCAGATAACACATGCATGGAGCGGGTGCAGCCTTGAGCTGATGGCAGTTGCGGCAGGAATTGTTAATACCGCAATGGTTCAGACAAAAGAAGAGCTTAGAAGTCTGATGCAGTTAAAAGACAAGCCTTTGTTTGTCCATGTCCTGATAAAGCCGGGCAACTCGGATGCAAAAAATCTGCCGCTTTCACCCCATGACATCAAAAAAAGATTTCAGAATAGTTTATAAATTTTTTTTAGCTTTCTTTTTTTGCAAATTTTTCGCGGCTCATCTCAAGCGCTGATATCGCCGGAAGCTTTTTTCCGGTTAAAAACTCAATGCATGCCCCTCCGCCTGTTGAGATGTGGCTGAATTTTTCATTTATCCCAAGCGATTCGACAACAACTGCTGTGTGGCCGCCGCCGACAACTGAGAATTCAGACTCTGCCGCTGCTTTTAACAGCTCAAAAGTTCCGGTTGAGAATATGTCCTCCTCAAAAAGACCCGCAGGCCCGTTAAAGACAACAGTTCCGGAATTTCGAAGAATTTCGGTGAACGGGACGAGCGAGTCAAGGCCGAGGTCAAGAACAGGATTGTTTTTTGGAATTTTGTCAACAGAGACCTCACCTCTTGTACCGTCATCACATCTTACGGCAACAAAATCCGGAAGGCAGACCTTGTCTGAATAATTCTTTAAAATCTCCGCCGCTTTTAAAACCTCGCTCTCATATCCAAGCTTTTTTATCAGGTCATGAGACGGAGAGCCGATGTTTATCCCCTTTGCAAGGAGAAATACGTTTGCAACAACGCCGACAATTAAAATTCTGTCTGCAATTCTGCATTCAAGCACATTTTTTGCAACACTTATTGAGTCATCAACCTTTGTCCCGCCAAGAACAAATGTTACAGGCTTTGGTGAATCTGAAAATACCTTTGAGAGGCAGGAGACCTCTTTTTCCATAAGAGTTCCTGCAACCGAGTTCATGACATACGGAAGACCGACGATTGTCGGCTGGGAGCGGTGGGCAGTTCCGAATGCGTCGTTTACGTAAAAATCTCCAAGAGCACAGAGGCCTTTTACAAGATGCGTTGATGCCGCCTCTTCAGATGTCATCTTAATGTTCTCCTCTGCATTGAACCTGACATTTTCAAGCATTAAGACATCCCCGCTTTCCATTTTTTTAACGCTTTCACGTGCGCAGCGGCCGAATATGTCATCGATGTACTCAACCGGCCTTCCGATTAAGCGCTCAAGTCTTTCGGCGTGTGATTTGAGCGTTGTAAAATCCTTCTTCTGCGGCCTGCTCTGGTGGGTTACAATGACTACTTTTGAATCAGAGAGATTCTTAACTGTCGGTGCATGCTCGCGGAATCTTTTGTCATCTAAAATTATTCCTGATGCAGGGTCAATTGGCGAATTAAAATCCACACGCAAAAGGACTGTTTTTTTATTTGCCTCAATATCATCCAGTGTTCCAAATTTCATATATATGCACCCGCAGCAGCAGTTTTGAACAGATTATCTCCTTTAGTAATTTATGTTAGACTCTATTGGAATTATTGGTTGCTCTAAGGGATTAACTGAGATGATATCTGTTATGATTTTTTTGCCGCAATACAAAACTATGTAATTAATAATAGCTGAATTTTTCAAAGGTTATGCAGATTCAGCTTTTATTCAATATTCAGGAGAGCCTGATGCGGCTTTGGCCCGGAAGCTTTGAATGCACAAAAAAGGCTCTTTCATATATTGACAATATTTCAGATAATACCCGGATTCTTGAAATAAGCCCGGTCAGCAGTCAGCAGACAAAAAGCCTCCTTGATACATGCAAAAGCTGCCGGGTTGTTGCAGCAGATATGAATGAGCATTTTCTTGATGAGCTGGATGCAGATTTTTTAGGCACTGGGGATTATGAAAAATTAACCACAGTCTGCGCCTCAATGGACAACCTGCCGTTTGAGCAGGGTGAGTTTGACATCATCTGGTCTGAGAGCCTGATATTTGATATGCCCTTTTATGACAGAATCTCATACTGGAAAAAATTTGCAAAGCCGGGCGGATATGTAGTTCTTACAGACCTAATCCGTTTTTCTGATAAGCCTTCTAATGCAGCAGAGGCATTTAGGAAAAAAATATACAATAGCGCCGGCACATATGAGGAGAGGCTTTGTGATATTAAATCAGCAGGATATGAGCCTGTGGGATTTTTTAAGCTTTCAGAGAGCCTTAAGGCGGATTACATGAACAGGCTTGACAATTATGTAAAAAGCTTAAAAGAGGAGTACAAAAACAATCCTGAGGCTTTTTTATTCATAAGCAGTCTTGAAGCAGAAATCAAAAGATACACAGGTCTTTATGATGAATACGGACTCGCGTACTTCATTTTAAAAAATCCAGAGATAATCTGAATAATTTTTTTGGCATAATTTGAAAAGATAAATCTTCTTCTGATGCAGAATAATAAAGGATAAATTATTATGAAGCAGCAGGGAAAACTTGAGAAATATTTTGAGCAGGCTCTTTGGAATATGCGCTTTGTCGTCCTCTTAGGAGTTATTTTTGGCGCTTTAAGCGCTCTTGTGCTTTTTATTTCAGGCTCAATGGAGATTTTTGATCTGCTAAAAGAGTATGTGACAGCATCAAATCTTCATATGACGCATGAGGATATTCTAATAGGAATTATCGGGGCTATTGACTTTTACCTGATCGGCCTTGTCCTTTTAATCTTCAGCTTCGGAATTTACGAGTCATCTCAAAGCTTGACATTGCACGTGCACAGGGCGAGTTTGGAAACATCCTTGAGGTGAAGAACTTAGATGACTTAAAGAACAAAATAATAAAAGTCATCATTATGGTCTTAATCGTAAGCTTCTTCCAGAGAATTCTCTCAATGAGCTTTACGACATCTGCTGACATGCTTGCAATGGCAATTTCAATAGGAGTCATCTGCATCGGCGTCTACTACATGGGAAGGCATAATATCTGAAATTAGTGCTGCATAAAGATTTTTCCCTTTTTTTTAGGGGCAAAAGAATTATTATTGATTGGCGCACAATGTGCCACATAATGCGGCCGGGAAAAATCCCGGCTTTGAAATTTATTGCGGGGAGGTTTATCAGAATGAGAGTTGTTGCATTTAACGGAAGCCCGAGAAAGCACGGCAATACATACCGGATGCTAAAAGAGGTCCAGACAGGACTTCGGGCAGAGGATATCGAGATGGAGATTATCCATGTGGGAGGAAAGAAGGTTATCGGATGCATTGCATGCGACAAGTGCATTGAGAGAAAGGATGAGAAATGCATTCTTGAAAAGGATTTTGTAAACGCTGCAATAGAAAAGATGAAAGAGGCTGACGGAATCATTATTGCGTCGCCGACATATTTTACAGATGTTACGGCAGAGATTAAGGCTTTGATTGACAGGGCAGGCTTTGTCGCGCTTGCAAACGGCGGGATGTTTTCAAGAAAGGTCGGAGCGGCGGTTGTTTCGGCAAGAAGGGGCGGTGCGATTCACGCCTATGATACCATAAACCATCTGTTTGGGATTTCAAATATGATAACAGTCGGCTCTTCATACTGGAATCTGGGAATTTCAGGCAATGAGAACAATGTTGAAAATGACGAAGAAGGCCTTGAGACGATGAGAAACCTAGCAGTTAATATGGCATGGATTTTAAAGAAGATTCATGCTGAATAATTAAAATAAGCCAATTTTTTTAAATCCTGAATAGTTTTAATCCTGAATAGAGTAGCCGCTGTTTTTCAGGATTTCAAATGCGGCCTCATCAAAGGCCTGATGCGTTGGCGCTTTTATATCCCTTATTTTTTCATCCCAGATTTTTTTTAAGTCTTTGTCTTCTGTGCGCAGAAAGTGCGGGCCCATGATGCGGCCGGCGATTTTTCCGTCCTGTGTTTTTATAAGTATTCTCCAGCAGCCGTAGCTTCTGCACATGTCAGGGCGGGTCAGATGCACACTGCAGCAGATTCTTCCCGGAGTGTCCGGGTCAGGCCTTAGAAAAGGGCAGGCTTCGGGCCACATTTCATAGATGCTTTTGTCTTTGTACCACTCTGTCTTGTCAGGGTCAAGGGTTACTATTTTTTCTTCGTTTGTGTATTCGTTTCTTACCAGAAATTCAGTTTTGGATATTTCACGGACAAGAGTATGAACCTGACCTAAATAGCTGCAGCACTCTCCGCACTGAAGACAGTCAAACACCATATTTTTCCAAAGACCTCTTTTTGTGTTTTCAATTGGATTGTATTTAATCTACTGCAATCTGAATAAGAGGCAGTGTGATTAAGTGTAATTTATCATTTCAGCAAAGTTTGTTTTTGGAAAAAAATTTCAAGATCTTCCTTTTTTGTTTTTCGATTAGGAAAACCTGAAATTAATCCCAATATTGCTAATATTGTCTCTTCAGCAAAAGCCTTCATTAGATTTCTCTGATTCTGAGATATATTGTAATATGAACATTCATGAGCTAATTCATTACGCAATTCATATAGAGATTTCAGTTTATTTTTTGTTTTTTCACTGGGATTATCCAAAATAGAAAGTATTCTTTTCATAATTGTATTTTCGCTTATCCCTTTATGCTTGAGACAAAATATTTCACAAACAGTCCAGAACTTAAAAAAAGAGAAACCAATATCATCTTCTGTCATCGCTGAATGATAAGTTAAAAATCCTTTTTTTATAACTTCTTTAACAGATAAATCAGCATTATTATAATCTTTTATAGTCTTAATTAAAAGAGAAGTTTCATCAGGATATATTTTCAATTTTTCATTTGGGACGTTATAGTATTCAACAATATTTTCATATTTTTCATCGATGAAAATAAATCCCATAAATAGATCAAGATCAATTATTGGTTTAATTTTTCCTCCATATTGCTTTTTAGCTCTTCTTAAAGTTTTTATCAAAGATAATATTCCAAGAATTAATTTTAAATTTTCATTTGCATAGAATAAAGCAAACTCCAAATTACGTGCATTGATTATGCCTTCAATATATAGATAATCATTCGGGATATATTTGAAAGAACTTAGTTCTGTAACAAGATCCAAATCTCTACATAAATTAATGTCTTCAAAATCATTCGATATTTCATTGAATTTTTTTATTGTAAAAAAAATATTATCAACATTAAAATTATTTATTGATTCTATTATCTCAATTTTAACTGGATAATATATCTTATATTTTTTTGGAGCGGTAACTCCTATTTCTTGTAATTTTAAATTTACTCTTTCCTTAAAACCTAAATAACTCCAATTTTTTTCAGCTTTTAATTCAATAATTATTTTATCAAAAGGGGGATTTATTGGAAATGCATTTGAGTCCCTATTTGTATTGTATAATAAATTAAGAAATAAATCACCATATTTTTCTTTTACTAAAAGGTTTGCTAAAATCAAATTCCAGTAGTATTCGATAATAATATATCTATCAAATCCATTAATTTTCAGCTTCCCTTCTTTGTTTATATCAATATTATTGAGAACATTCACCAATGCTTCATCAAGATCATTAGTCATTACAATTAATAATAAGGTAATTATGCAAATAATTTTGTAACATTATTGATATTTTTACCAATTTCATTAATAACTGCATCAATCTTTTTAATATTCACATCAGGTTTATTTTGAAGCAGATCATATCGCCATGTTACTTCTTCATTGGATTCATATTCATAAATACCTGCAATATTTTCAGCACTGAAAACTTTATATTCAGAGGTATTACCAAACCAAGACCCATAACCATGTAATTTAAAATTGAAATACTCCCCATAAACTGTTGGATCAAAATACTTACGTTCTCCATTATCCAAAATTAATTCGACCCATGCATGATTTCCACCATTTTTAAACTTCGCCACAACCATATTCACAGGTGTTCCGGTCCTGTTTGTTATATTTCCAAATAATGAAGCAAGCTCTCCACAGGCACCGGTCCTGTAATAAGCAATCCATGCAGGATCATTATTATATGGACTTAAAAAAACAGCTCTTACATTCCCATATTCATCATACCCATAATTAACAAGTAAAGAGGAAAAAGATTTGAAATTATAATCCGTATTGTTCAAATGATCCCTTTCCCAATAATATTCAGTAAAATTATTTGTAACAAAGTCTGCAATCAATTGATATTTTTCAGATTCGTTAATCTTTTTTTCAGAAGTTAAATTATTGATATACATTACAAAATTTTGAATTTCAGACTCTCCGATAGGATAAATCTCTTTTTCATACAGGATTTCAAAATATTCATCCAGTTTTTCAGAGATTTGATGGGACTCATATATCATCCCATATACAGCTCCAAGAATAATCCCTATTAATAAAATAAAAATTACATTGCAATAATTGTTTATCTTTTCATCATTATTCTTTGGGAGTTTCATAATTAAAAAAAGATATCTATATTTAAATATTATTCTATCAACTCATTTAAGCAAAAAAATTAATTTTCTTATTACATACTTAATCAGGGCCTAAAGATTTTGTTCAACCAGTTGATATGCTGATTTTACTAATTCTCACCTTTTGTTTTTCCGGCAGGTTTTTCTTAGAGCCGGGCTATTTTTTTATTATATGCCGCTTCCGGATGGGATTTATGAGCAGATTATTAACAGTTACATCAACAATAAACTTCGATCACCAGATTTTGAGTCAAAATCAATTGAAACTAACAACATAGACAAAGAAGAATCCCAGACGGTTTTATCAGAATATCTATATCATATAATTAAAAATTCTTTGAGATTTGCTAAAGAAAAAGGAGCGAACCTTGAAAAACAGATTGAAATCTGTAACAATATAATCCAATACCTCAAAACAGAGACAAATGAAGATTTTCTAAATCAGTGTGCAATAGAAAAAGATGGAGAAATTCTTCTCTCAATTTTTGATAAATTTAATTATCCATCCATTGGGCAAAAGCGGATAGTAAGACCTGAGACATCAATTGCACAAAGCAGTCTTTTTACAGGCTCAGGACTTGAGCCAAACATGGTAAATGAGCTTCAGCTTGAGATTGAGTCATCTGATAGAATTGACATTTTAGTTTCTTTTGTTAAATGGAGTGGAATCAGACTCATTAAAGATCAACTGACTGAATTTTCCAAAAAAGGCAGATTAAGAGTAATAACAACATCATATATCGGTGCAACAGACCTAAAAGCAGTTGAATTTTTAGCTTCACTTGACAATACCGAAGTTAAAATTTCTTATGATACAAAAAGAACAAGGCTTCATGCAAAAGCCTACACATTTTATCGGGACAGTGGTTTTTCAACATCATATATCGGATCATCAAATCTTTCAAACTCAGCGATTACAATCGGTCTTGAATGGAATGTTAAAGTAACTCAAAAAGATGCTTATGATATTATTCAAAAAGTAGAGGCTACTTTTGAATCATACTGGAATGATCCAGAATTTAAGACATACACTACAAAAGATGCACAATATCTTCAAAATGCACTATTAAATGAGAGAGGCATTAGAGAAAATCAGGATATTGCAATTTTTGATATAACACCTTATGACTTTCAAAAAGAAATTTTGGATAAACTTTCAGCAGAAAGAAAGCTCCATAATAATTGGAAAAATCTCATTGTATCTGCAACAGGTACAGGAAAAACAGTAATTTCTGCATTTGACTATAAAAATTTCAAAAAAGAACTTAAAAGAGTTCCAAGACTTCTTTTTGTCACACATCGTGAAGAGATTTTAAAGCAGAGTGTTTCTGTATTTAGAGGAGTCTTAAAAGACTCAAATTTTGGCGAACTTCTTACAGGAAATTTCAAACCAGAAAAATTAGACAATCTTTTCATATCTATTCAGAGTTTTAACAGCAATAATTTGCCAGAATACACACCTTCTGATTATTATGATATGGTTATTGTTGATGAATTTCATCATGCCGCTGCACCATCATATCAAAAGCTTCTCTCATATTACAATCCAAAAATCCTTCTCGGTCTTACTGCAACACCGGAAAGAATGGATAATTTAGACATTTTATCATATTTCAATGGAAAAATTTCTGCTGAGATAAGACTTCCTGAGGCAATTGATAGAAAATTACTCTCTCCATTTCATTATTTTGGAGTCTCTGACTGTGTTGATTTAGACTCAATTTTATGGAAACGTGGTGGATATGACAGAGATGAGTTGTCCGAACTATATACAGGAAATAAAGAACGTGTAGCACAGATAATTCACGCAATTGATACATATATCACAGACAAAAATGAGATTGTTGGACTTGGATTTTGTGTTAGTATTGAACATGCAAATTTTATGGCAGAATCTTTTAACAAAGCTAAAATTTCTTCTGCATCACTTCATTCAAACAGTCCTATGGATGAGAGAAACACAATTCAGCGAAAACTTGTTTCAAAAGAGATTAATTTTATTTTTGTTGTAGATTTATACAACGAAGGCGTTGACATTCCAGAAGTAAATACTGTTTTATTCCTTCGACCAACTGAGAGTTTAACAGTATTTTTACAACAACTTGGAAGAGGTCTTCGACTCTCTGAGGAGAAGGAATGCTTAACTGTTCTTGACTTTGTTGGTCGCCAGAATATACATTTTAAGTTTGAAAAGCGTCTTTTAGCAATTACAAAAAAGAATAAAGTTTCTATTAAAAAACAGGTTGAAGACGATATATTTTCTCTTCCAAAGGGTTGTTATATTCATCTTGAAAAAGTTGCACGTGAAAAAGTGCTTGAAAACATAAAAGCTCAAAGTAATAATCGCAATCATCTAATTGAACTTGCAAAAAGTTATGAATCTGAAACCGGTGAGAAGATTTCACTTTCCGGTTTTGTAAGTTATTATGACATTGCTTTGGATGAAATTTATTCAAAGACAACTTTTATTGAGATATGTTCTCTTGCAGGACTAAAAGATGGATTAGAACAAAAAGAGAATGAATTCTTAAAAAAGTCAGCCTTAAAATTAATAGATATTGATTCTGCTGAGTTAATCAAATTTTCATTAGAGCTTTTTGAAAATATAGAAAAATATTCTCTTAAGGTATTGTCAGATTATCAAAAAAATATGCTTACAATGCTTTATTATTCATTTTATAACGCACCAATAAACAATTACAATAAAATTTCAGACATTTTCCCTGAGATCTTTGGTAGTGAAAAAATTAAATCAGAAATTATTGAAATCTTAAAATTAAAGTATGAAAGAATTGATTTCATTGACAAACCTCTTGATTTAGATTTAAAATCTCCATTGTTTTTGCATTGCAGTTATACAAGAAACCAGATTTTTTCTGCTCTTAGTCATTTTACCTTAAATGAAACACCTTCTCATGGTCAGCGTGAAGGTGTAATTTATTTAAAAGATAAAAAATTAGACGTTTTTTTTATTACATTGAATAAGACTGAAAAGCAGTACTCTCCTTCAACGATGTATGAAGATTATGCAATAAATGAAAGGCTCTTTCACTGGCAGTCTCAAAGTACAACATCTGATAAATCTCCAACAGGGATAAGATACATAAATCACGAGAGTGAAAAAAGCATTGTTCTTCTCTTTGTTAGGGAGTCAAAATCAATTAATAATCGTGCACAGCCATACATTTGTCTTGGAACGGCTCGTTATGTAAGCCACATAGGAAGTCGTCCAATGAACATTATATGGAGACTTGATGAGGAAATTCCTGCGAAATTTTTAAAGTCTGCAAGAAAGATGATTGATGGATAAAACCCAAAAATTAAATTCCCCAAAAAAAACCAAAAGGAATTATCTCAAATGGAATTTGTAAAAATTGCTGACAGCAATAAAAAAAATTACATGGAGCTTTTGCTCATCGCCGATGAGCAGGAGGATATGATAGAGAAATATCTCTGCCGCGGCGATATGTTCGCACTTATAGATGACGGTGTAAAAGCGGTCTGCGTTGTAACAGAGGAGAAGCCCCGTGTTTATGAAATTAAAAATATCGCTGTCATCCCAAAATTTCAGCGCAAAGGCTACGGACTGCGCCTGATGTCATTTATTGCTGACTATTACAAAAACAAAGCCCGCGAAATGTATGTCGGGACAGGCGACTGCCCCTGGATACTTCGCTTCTACGAAAGATGCGGATTTGAAAAATCACACATTGTCAAAAACTTTTTCACAGACAATTACGACCACCCGATATATGATAACGAAGTTCTGCTCACTGACATGATTTATCTTAAAAGAAATCTCTAAAAATAAACCCGGGAAAAAAAATTCATTTGCACTTTTGCACCTGTTTGCACCAGCTTTGCACTTTAAAAGTGCAAACAAACGGGCCGCAAAAATATCCCTTTTTTTAATCTGACTTCATATACCAGTTTTTTAATTTTGTTTGCACTTTTTTTTCAAAAACACACAGTCGCATAAACCAACAGGTGTTCAAAAGCTGTCTTCTGTGTTCTAAATATTTAGTGCAAATAAGTAATAATAATAATAATAATTTATTATATATCCATATAATCGGAAATAAAGACCAAATATTCGTTTTTACATTTGCACTTTTTTAGTGCAAACATGGTGCAAACATAGTGCAAAAGTGCAAACATAAAAAAATTACCGGGACTAAAAAAGAAGAAAAAGCATACTGATTTTAAAAAGGTGATGTATTAATCGCTGCTTTCCGGAATTTTCAGACCTCCTCCGGTGTCTAAAAAAAAGTGAGAGATTAAAATCTTTCTTCAGACCGCCTTTAACTCAACCGAAAATCCCTCTCCGCAATTTAAATCAATATCAAAATCAGCCTCATCGCAGACAACCGCAGGCTGCTGCCTTACAAGCCTGAATACAGCAGCGTCATCCGGAATTTCCGGTGTTAATATTATATCGACATCCTTTTGGATTACAAATCTTGTATTGTCAAGATTGTGTGCGAAATACTCCTTAAACGCAACTCTTTTATCTTCAGGAATATCGACCCAGTCGGCAGCCTCTGCAACTGTCGGATCGCAGGGAATCCAGCCGCACCCTTCAATATAGAACATCGCCCAAAAATGCGTTCCGGGAGTGTCGCTTATAATCATCTGGTATCCGCCTGTTGCACGTGCAGGAATTCCAAGCGATCTGCAAAGTGCTGAAAAGAGCATGCTCTGTGTTCCGCAGTCGCCATGGCCGGTATTGAGCATATAAGTTGACTCCGCAGTCTTTGGCTTAATTACATCAAGCGACATGTGCGGAACGTGGCTGTACGGGTATGTCTCAATAATATAGTTGTAAATCATAACAGCACGAAGATACGGATTTGTCTCGTCTCCGACAATATCGCGGGCCAGTTTTGATATATCATCATTAATCTCTATATTCCGATCAGACTTTGTATAGAGGATATACTCAGGCGAAGTTTTGTTATACGGCATTACTTTTGCAGGGTCTGCATAAAATCCCTGCTCATAAGAGGTAAACGAAATGTCAGCCGAGATTATTGTATCCCCGCTTAATTTATCCGCCGGAAGCTCATAATAGACATAGCCAATCTGCCCTTCTGTCACAGGACCGTATACAATGTACTCGCTGTATGATAAGTTGGTGACTAAAACATCAGTCTGCGACTCTGTAACAACCGGAAGGGGCATCCAGATTTTAATTGTTCCCTTCTCCATCAGAGAATCCTCTGGAATTACAAGCCTTATTGTTCCCTTATAGAATTTCGGGTTGAAATAAAATGAACCCTCATCCGGCTTTTTGCCTGACAAAACATCGCGGGACAAAAAGTCAAAATCTATTCTGTCATCAGTTGTTCGAAGAATTTCAAAATATTCATAGAGGTAGTTGGCGGCAGTGTCGTAAAAATACAAAGTCTCACCGTCAGATACAATCTTCTGGGCCGGGCCATTCAGCCACTTAGATATCTCCTCATCTGAAATATCAGGCACTTTCTCTTTTAGTGAAGCGTAAGCATCTGATTCATTAAGTGAATACTCAGCATATGATCTGAATGAGACAAAGCTTTTTGTCATCGCTTTTTTTGCATCATCAAAAAGACCTGCACTTTGATAAAGGCTTTGCGCCTCAGTAAATTTCTCTTCCGCTGTTCTAAAGTCTCCTGCACTGTATGATAAAAGGCCCTCACTATATCTGGCATCAGCTAAAGACTTTCCATCGCCACTGCTCAGGGGGGTTGTTGTATCTGTGCCTGTGCATCCGGATAAAAGCACAAGACAGACAGTAAAGACAGACAAAAACAAAATCAATCCAGACTTCATAAAAGAGAATAGATTTAAAAGATGTAATATTTTTTCCCTGCCCCTGACTAAAGATACGAATCAGAAGAGACTTTGCCGTCCCTTAAAAGAATCAGCCTTTCAAAATACTCCTTATGCCACTCCTCATGCGAGACCATAATAATAGTCCTCTCAGTCTCCCCGCTTATCTTTTTAAAAAGCTCTAATACAGCACGGGAATTTTCTGTATCAAGATTTGCGCACGGCTCATCTGCAAAGATAATCTCCGGGCTGTTTACAAGCGCCCTTGCAATAGCAGATCTCTGCTGCTCGCCTCCGGAAAGCTCGGCCGGAATATGACTGCCACGTTTCTCAAGCCCGACTAAGCTTAGGTATTCAGTTCCTTTCTCCACACACTCATCAAAGGGCATGCCCTTTGCCATTGCCGGAAGAATAACATTTTCAAGAGCTGTAAGCTCAGGGACAAGGGCATAATCCTGAAAGATAAAACCGAATTTTAAGAGCCGGAAGCGTCCCTTCTCTTCATCGTTCATAGAAAGAACATTTTTTCCAAAAATTTTCAGCATCCCTTCAGTCGGCTTATCCAAAAGTCCGAGAATATGAAGAAGTGTCGATTTCCCCGAGCCCGAAGGCCCCATAATCCCGACAAAGTCACCTCTTTTAATCTCAACCGAAACTCCTCTTAAGGCATTGACCTCAACAAGCCCCATCAGATAAGTCCTTGTAAGATTTTCTGCCGATATAATTTCAGGCACCTCTCATCGCATCAAGAATATTCTCCTGCGTAATTCTCCATGCCGGAATATATCCGGCAATTGCGGATGACAAAAACAAAAGAGCTGTATTTTCAATTAGCGCTTTGTAATCCACAATCGGAATCACATTGCCGTCAGGAAACTCCATCGGATATGCGGTAAAATAGGCAGTCATCATCTCAAGCATTAAAAATCCAAGCAGTGATCCAATCAGGCATACAAAAATTACCTGAATCACATAGGAATTTATTATCACACTTTTTTTAATTCCGATTGCCTTTAAAATTCCAATCTGCTTTCTGTTGTTAAAGGCCCGGATTGTTGTCATAATAAAAATCAGAACAACGGCAATTAAAAGGCTTCCGGCAACGCTTATCTGGTTTATTATGTTAAACGACTCAACCGATTCTGTAACAGCATCAGGAAGAGAATCCTCCCATGTCTTTACATCCTCGCCGATGCCAAATTCCATTATGCTTCTCTTTACATCTTTGGCATTCTCACCCTCTCCGTATGTCTTTACAAGAACCTTGTCTGCGACATTGTTCTCATAACCCAGAACAGAGTTCATCTCATCCCAGGTTACAATCGCCATGTAATCGGCAGTCCATGATTTTGTGTTGAAAATTCCCTTAATCCTGTATTCACGCACAACTCCGTTTGTGTATCTTACAGTAACAGTGTCTCCTGTTTTTGCACCGCCAAGAGACGGGTAAAAATCCCCGGTTTTGTCCTTTTCACCGGCAACAAGTCTGCCGAGAATTATCGAATCCAAATCCCCGCTTCCTAAGAAGTTGCCGTCTGCCACAACCTCATGAAACTTTGTGACCTCCTGTTCGTCCCTTGGATCAACTGCCGTGATTCCAATCGTTACAGAATCCTGCTCAAATTCTATCGATGCCGGCTGCTCATATCGCGGCGATGCCCTGACAACGCCCGGAATTCTGTTTACTGCTGCAAGAAGCTCATCGAGGTTTTGTATATATCTGTCATCCTCCCGCGGCTCGATTACTATATCAGATGTGATAAAGTCGATATTCTGCTGGTTGAATATTGCAATTGAGCCTGCGATGATTGAAGGCAGAAAGACCATATTTGTAAGCACAAGGGCAATTATGACTATGTTCATAAAAACCCGGCCGATGCCTCCACGCTGTGTTGCCCTTGCCGCAAGAAACAAAGAGACTTTCAGATCATCAAACATCAGAAATTATTCCTATCCTTTACGCCTTTTCTTCCTCTTTTTTTCTGTAAACAAACCAGTAGTATCCGCCGGCTGCGGCTGCAATAATTATAAAAATCAAAATGGCTGCGCCTGCTCCGTCATCTTTTTGCCTTACAGTAAGTGTCAGAGTATTTTTTGATTCATGAACTCCCGTGTCATCCTCCCATACGACTGTGAAATTGTATGTGTAGTCGCCGGGGCTTTTTGCATCAAGGGTGAATACGGCAGGAGCATCATTTCCGGGGCGGATTTTTCCGATAAACGCCTCCCTGCCACCGGTAAACGGAAGGTCTGTCGATGCTTTTGTTGATTTTGCATCGCCTGTGCCTGTGTTTTCTATTCTTATTGTAAGATCAAACCTGTCGTTTTCCATAACCCTTGCAGGATCGGTTTTTAATGATGCGATTGCAATCTCGCCGCTGCCGATTACATTTAAAACAATTGCATCCTCCTGCGTCTGCTCTGTTCCGTCAACAATGCTGTATGTGATAATCAGGGGGATTTCAGATATTCCGGTCTCTATATTTTTATCTGATATGAAAGAGACGTCAAAGGATTTCGATTCGCCAGAGCTTAAGGAAGGGATATGAAACGAGGATTTTCCAATGGGCGCAAGTGAGGAGGACTCTTCAGATATTTTTATTAAAATATCCTCTGCTGTGCTCTTTCCGCTGTTTAAGATGTGAAGCGATACAATGCCTTTCTCTCCGGCGTCCAGGGTTGTGCTGCCCGACTGCGAGACAAGAAGAACAGGTTTTTTAAGCGATGATACCGGCATATCAACGTTTATCGGTATCGGATACACAAGGTTTTCAGAATCTTTAACACCGACACGAAGCGCCGCGTAATATATCCCCCTGCCATCCGGCGCCTTTATTGCAAACGTAAGTTTTACAGACTGTTTTGCACCGAGATCGCCTGAGAACGCGGAGTTTCCGCCGGTTACATCTATGTATCTTCCGCCGTCAAGATATACTCCTGTAATTGTCGGATTTATATCAGTCTGCGTTGTTGCATAAGAGTCAGTTACAGTCTTTGTCGAGACCGATGCCGTGTTTGAAAGTGTAACCGTTATCATGCCGGTATCGCCGGGCATCAAAACAGAAGGCGACACCTCATAGTCTGATAGTATCACAGTCGGCTCATACAGTCCGGCCGAAGATATGCCGGCCAGAAGAACAATCGCCAGGGAAAAAAACGAAATTAATCTAAGCATTTTAAGCTCCACAGTCTGATTCAGAAATTTATCAGAGGATATATTAATAGTAAACGGGTCAGTTTTTTTCATTTTCCGGCCGGGGAAAACTCCGCACATATACACGGATTCACTGATTGAAAGATTCAAGGATTGAAAGACTCAAAGATTTAAAAATTCAAAGATTCAAAGAATCAGGGATTTAAAAATTCAAAGATTAAATCCCCTGACAAAAAAATCCATGTGATTTTTGCAATGGCAGATATACAATATCCGCCTTTGAACAATGCATGTATTTATTCTTTTAAAGACAATTTCAGATTCAATGAGAAGATCAAAAAAAATTGCATCCGCACTCTTAATCATCGCTTCAGCCGCCCTTGCTTTGATATCGCCCTACATTGCAGCAGCAGGGCTTATTGTATCAGCTACAGCCATAATGCTCTTTTTAATATCGGAATCTGCTGAAAAAATAATGGACAGGCCTATTCTTGCAGCTTTGGCAGGAGAGGACGGAAGAAGTTTTAGAATAGAAAATTTTGGAAACAAACCGGCCCTTGACATTAATGCCGGAGTTTTGCCGTTTAATCTGGAATTTTTAATAGAAATGCTTCCAGCAGGCGAAGAGAAAAAAATAAACTGCGAAAGACTTATTGGAAACAGCAGGGTTATTTTAAATTACTCTGATGAAAAAGGGATTAAATATACAAAATCAGCAGACTTTTCCACTCCGCTAAAGCATGAATATGATCCGGCAAAACCGCTGATACCAATTTTCAGATAGAAAAGGATCTCCTCCAAAAAAAAGATGTGTCAAAACCAAAGAGAAAAACAGGCGGGATATTTTTTGAAAAATCCTCCCTCTCTCAAAACAATAATCCCATATTATTTACATAAATTACTACTCAAGTATGCTTGATCTTAAATTTATCCGAAGCAGCCCCGATATAATAAGAGCCGATCTTAAAAAGAGGGGAGATGAAGAGAAACTTGCATGGATAGATGACCTTCTCTTAAAAGACGTCAAATCCCGCCAGATGCAGACTGAAATAAACGCAATGCGAAACCGCAGAAATATAATAAGCAATGAGATAAAGCAGGCCAAAAAAGAGGGCGGGGATATCTCATCCCTTCTTGAAGAGGCAAAAAATCTTCCTTCCATAATTAAAGAAGAGGAAGAAGAGCTCGAAGAGATTAGCAGACAGATTAAGTTCTACCAGATGCGTATTCCAAACATCCTTCACGAAAGCGTTCCTGTGGGAAAGGACGATTCCGAAAACGTTGAGGTAAAGCGCTGGGGCGAGCCGAAAGTTCCTTCATTTGAGCTAAAAAACCACGGCGAACTTGCAGTCGAAAAGGGCCTTGCCGAGTTTGAAAGAGCGGCGAAAATTTCAGGCGCCGGATTTTACATGCTGAAGGGAAACCTGGCATTAATGGACTTAGCCCTTCAGCGCCTTGCAATAGACACACTCACACAGCGCGGCTACATCCCCGTAATTCCGCCTTATATGATGAACCGTGCTGCATATGAGGGTGTAACCGATCTTGCCGATTTTGAAAACGTAATGTATGCTATCGAGGGCGAGGATGAATTTTTAATCGCAACAAGCGAGCATCCGATGGCTGCGATGTACATGGGCGAAATCTTTGAGGAAAAAGACTTACCCCTAAAGCTTGCCGGAATAAGCCCGTGCTTCAGGCGTGAGATAGGATCGCACGGACTTGACACAAAGGGCTTATTCCGCGTTCACCAGTTCCACAAGGTCGAGCAGTTCATCTACTGCAAACCCGAGGATTCATGGGCACTACATGAGGAGCTTTTGAAAAACGCTGAGGATATCTTCCAGATGCTTAGTCTTCCATATCACGTTGTAAATATCTGCACCGGAGATATCGGAACGGTTGCGGCGAAGAAATACGACATAGAGGTCTGGATGCCGCGTGAAAGTGCATACAGAGAGGTTGTCTCATGCTCAAACTGCACTGCGTACCAGTCGGTCAGGCTTAATATCCGGGCAAGGGATGCCCACGACTTTGAGAGCAAATACAGTCTGCACACACTAAACAGCACAGCGGTTGCAACGACAAGGACTCTTCGTGCAATTCTTGAAAATTATCAGGAAGAGGACGGAACAGTTGTAATTCCAAAGGTCTTAAGGCCGTACATGAACGGCGCTGAGACTCTCTAAAATTTTTTTATAATTAATGCCCGCCAAATCCGAAAAGAAACAAAAGAACTGCACAGATGCAAAACGCTAATATGAATACTAAAATTTCAGCCTGTTTTATTGGTCTTTTCATTTCGAATAAATAAACAATCCCTGCTGATGCAAGTGAGACAGAAAGCAGAGGAATTATCCATAACGGAAAAAAATTCAGGATGCAGGGTATTTCCTTTAAGTACTGCCATGGCAGTGCAAAAATCGCTGCTGAAATAAACAAAGCCGCCGGGAAAATTATTCCGCCACAATTCTGAAATTCTTTTTTCAGCTCATTTGCCGATAAAAATATCAGTACAGCAGCCGATGCCGATGCAGCAGACCAGATTAAAAAAATTATTGCAGGAATTAAAAATATTAAAAGAAAAACAAAGACTTTTTTAGACTTTTGACTGTCAAAAACTCTCCTGACAAAAATAAAAAGACCCATTGCCGACAATGAAAGAAATAGCGGACCTGCAATATCACCTAAAACTGCCAGATAACGTGGGTAATATCCGCTGCACATAAACTGTGCGGACTGAAAATAACAGGGATATATTACAGATGCAATAAATACAGCAGGAATTATATCGTTTTTTTGCAGGTATCCTTTGAATGCGATAACAGGTGTGAGAATTATTAAAACTGCTCCTGCCGTCTGCAAAATACTGCCTGCAAGATTCGATTCAAATAAAAGACCGGATGCTGAGGTAAACAGCACCCCTGCTCCAAAAGCTGTCAGCAGCTGTATTTTTTCATCTTTTATCTGCATTAGCAAAAGATATGCAATAACAGAAACTATCCCAAAGACTATGCTTAAAAGAACAAGCGAATTTACGACATAATCAAAAAAACCAGTCAGAATATTCATTTGCAACACCCAAAATTCCTAAAGATATAATAAAAACCAATCATTATAAATAAACCGGCAAAGGCGGGATAAATACCATAGTCATCTGTTTGAACCATCATAAGAAGCAGAAATAAACTGGTGAAAATAAAAATTCTAGAAGATTTCATGGTTTTTCCTCATCAATTGAAATTTTATAAACTCCGGATTATCCCATGCATGAAAGACACCTGCTTATTCCATAATTATAATAAATAAGTCCAAAAAGGATGGCACTTACAATAAAGGTAACCACAACTGACCGGGGATTATTTTTATCTTTTAAAACCTTCAGGCAGATCCATGTTAATGCGGCAAACCAGACCAAAAGCAGCAGCAATGCATAATAAACTTCCAAAAAATTTACAATCCAGATAAAAATTATCACAGGTGAGGCTGAGTAAATAACTCCTTTTAAGGTATCTTCAAAATTCCCTGCACCGTCTTTGGTAAATAACAGAAGAAACTGTAAAATCAAACTAATTATAAGAATCAGAAAAATGCCGCCTGTGACAAATGAAAAAAAAACCGAAGCAAATAAAACAACAGCTCCTAAAATTGCGCTGCTGCCGGCAGAAAACATTTCAGAGTCTGCATTAGCTATAAAATATGCTATAAGATAAAGAACTGATCCGATAAATGCGGTGAAGATAAAAAATAAAAGATCCTCTTTTAATGAACTGCCTTTAAAACTTCTGACCGCTGATAAAGGATTTACCAATACATATAGCGGGTTTTTAAAAATTTTATTCAGTTATCTGACCCCCTTGTTATATCAAAGAATGCTGCAAAAAAAACCGGCCGCCTCCAAAAAAAAGGTATAGCAGTTTTTCACTTTTCTGATCTCTGACTAATTACATTTCTCTTTTTATAATAAAAGATTTATGTTAAATTTATCAGAATTTTAAAGCCGTAATGAAAAAAAGCTTTATGCAATATTTTTTAAAAAATTGTTTCATAAAAAGAATTACAAAGTCCCTGCTGTGTTTAAAATGCTGATAAACGGAGATGCCGTCAGGCACAAAAGAGAGACCGGGATTGATTTTGTCTTCAAAAAACCTCCGATTCCTGCAATGCCAAGACCAAAAGCTGCAGGCAGATGATAACGCACAGAATTAAAATATGCAGCAGTTATTTCATAAAATGTTTCATAAACTAATTCTTTTGAAATTATAATCTGAATAAGCGGGATTAACAGGGCAAAAATAATAAACGGCACACCAGATGCAATTATCAGGGCCGCATAATTTTTTTCGTGATAAATATTTTCCGGGAATTTACTTCCTGTAGAATTACTTTGTGCAGAATTACATTGGGTAGAATTACATTTTGCAGAATTACTTTCTGAAGAATTAATTTTTGCAGGATTGCTTTCTTTAGAATTACATTCTTTAAGACTGCTCTCTTTTACATTCAAACCTGTGATATCGGATTCTTCACCGCCTGTGCCGATATATACAATCAGAATCGGAACAATAAAAACCAGCAGGTTAAGATTAGGGTCATAAATGCCGGCGACATTAATCAGAACTGATACAAACAGCATAAAAAGGATTAATATTAATCCTGTAACTATAACGCGAAGTAAAAATCTTTTTCCCATCCGCCATTGCCCACTGCAACATCTTTTGATGCTGAATAGATAACTTTTCTTTTTTTTATACATCTCATGACCTAATCATCGAAATTTGTGTTTTGTCCTGAAATTATTTCGCTTTTTTGAGTACTTATATTCTGACATTTTAACTTCACCTCAAAAATTGAATAATCTTGTTGCAATCCCCATCTTTGCTTCTTCTGAAAGTCTTCTCCAGAATGCTTGTTCAGGAGTTTCCAGCTCATGAAAATTTAATGATCCATGCGGCCTGTTGTTATACCAATAGACAAACTCTTCCAGAGAATCAAACTCTCTTCTAAACCTCTGATAAGTATGAAACCATTTCTCAATTTTGCCATTTGTCTGAGGATGTTTAACTCTGGCTAAAATTGGATTAATGTTGTTGTCTA
>JAEWWL010000052.1 GCA_023396365.1 Methanobacteriota archaeon | reverse complement strand
ACACAACGCGTGAGAACCTGCGGCTTATTGGAAACGAACAAAAGCCGGCACTAATAGAACTTTTCACCGGCCATAAGCATGCCCTGATATATGGCGAGCACCCTGACAGCACAGCAGAAAAACCCCTTAACTATTTCTTCAAAAGGGAATTTGATTCCTTAGTCCCGGTCATAACATGGTCAGAGACCACCAGATGCTTAAATAAATATGCTGATGAATGCGGACTTGTAATAAGAAAAACAGCAGAAGTCATCCCCTACGATCAGACAAATCTCTCGGAATGGGATGAATAAAAAAATTTATGAAAGACGCCACATTCCTTCTGGCACTCTTATCTCAAAGCGTGCACCACTGCCAAAGCTTCCGGTCTCTTTGATTGAAAAGCCCTTGAAATCTAAAATCTCGCGTATAAGAAACAGTCCGTAGCCTGTATTTGAGCCAAAGCCTTTGAGGAATATGTGCTCTTTTATATCATCTGCCACTCCCTGACCGTTGTCCTCAAAAACAATTACGCCGTCATCTCCGGTGTCGTAGAAGGATACAACAATATCAGTTACACTCTTTCCATGCCGCAGTGCATTGTCAAAAAGATTAAAAAATACCATCTCAAGCATATTGTCGGCAAAAATTTCATAGCCGCCAAGGTTTGCTGTTAAGTGAATCCCTGCCCTGACCGCTTCTGATGCAGCAATATGAATGATGCTGTCAAGATTCTGCCAGCCTGATGTATAGCTTCCAAGATTTTCATAATCCCTTGAAAAATTTATCTGCTTCTCAATCTTTTCAACACAGCCGTCTATTGCTTTTAAATAATTCAAAGCCTTCTCATCAGCGCCGGCAGTCTCTGACAAAAGCTCTGCGTAAAGCCTTACTGCCGATATCTGGTTTAAAACATCATGCCTTGTTATTCCTGACAAAAGACTTAATTTCTTGTTGGCTTCAGAAAGCTGCCTCTCTGAAATTTTAAGATCCGTTATATCACGAATATACATCATCGTGCCTTTGCAGACATCATCTTCATTGAGCGGGATAAATCTTACCTCAAGATTCATCCTTCCTTTTTTGGATGTTTTGTATACCCCAAAGGAGCGGATTTTTTCAAAATCATAATCCATCTCAAAGATTTCATGTCCGCCTTTAACAAGTGACTGTTTAAATGATTCATCAATATTTGGATCATTATTCAAATCAAAAATTCTTACCTTTTCAGTATCAAGAATACCGAATAATTTAACAAAGGCCGGATTATAGCCGCTTATTCTTTTTGTATCATTATCAATTAACAAAAGGGCGTCAGGACTGTTGTTCCAGACAAGCGGAAGTATATCAAGAGACATCAGGGCACTGTTTCTTTTTTTTGCAAGCTCCACTGATTTATTGATATATTTATACAGCTGCTTATGAAGAGTCTCCAGATTCTGGGAAGTAGACAGGTAAAAATCAGCAAAGGAATCAGACCGGGAACTGAATAAATCCGCCTCAGCGCTGCAGCAGGCTGCAATAAGAGGCGTATATAACCCTGTTTCACGCATTTCCTTAAATGTTTTGAGAGCATCAGAATCAAAATGCATGACATCTGATACAATTGCATCATAACTGCATTGTGCTGCCTTTTTTATTCCCTCTGAAAAAACGCGGGAAGCATCTACATTAACTTCATAATTCTCCTCCAGATACTCTATTGCAGAATTTAACGCAGACTCATTGCTTCCGATATAAAGCACATGCGGCTTATACACATTCTCAGGCAAACAGGATCCTCTTTCGTTGATAAAAAATGGTTGATAATCAAATATATAATTATACTATCCACCAGGTTCAACACAAAATATAATTTCCCTGAACACTAAAAAAATAAAAATACCACTTTATTTATTTCAAAGAAAGTATAATAGTTTTTTATTTTATAAGATTTTTCAAAAATAATTCGTGAAGGCGGATATCATCAGTAAGCTCGGGATGAAATGAAAAGGCCATGTGTCTTCCCTGCCTTACTGCAACAATTTCATCTCTGGCTTTTGCCAGTATTTCAACACCATCTCCTGCAGAAAGCACAACAGGTGCACGTATGAATACTGCATTATATGGCTTTTCAGACAGCCCCTTTATCAGAAGCGGCACTTCAAATGAATCCTTCTGCCGCCCGAATGCATTTCTCCCGACAGATATATCTATTGCGCCAAGCGGATTTACACGGGAGTCATCAACTGACCCGGCAGCCATTACAAGCCCTGCACATGTTGCAAAAAATCCGCCCTTGAAATTTTTAAGAGCATCTCTCATGCCGTTTTTGTCAATCAGCCTTGAAATTGTTGTTGACTCCCCGCCCGGAATTGCAATTGCATCGCAGCTGTCTATATCCGCTGCATGAGAAAGCTCAAATACCGATGAGCCGGGATCACCATGCAACTGAAGAGCGGATTTAAAGGCATTTATATGCTCTGAAACATCACCCTGGAGTGCAAGAACACCTATTCTAATTCCCACGTGTCGAGAGCACCTCATCTTCCTTTAATAAGTGAACATCAAGGCCGTGCATTGCATCGCCTAAGTTTCTGCTTGCTTTTGCAATGACTTCAGGATCTCTGAAATTATTTACAGCCTCAACGATTGCAAGAGCCATCTTTTCAGGATTCTGTGATTTGAATATGCCTGAGCCAACAAAAACTCCGTCGCATCCAAGCTGCATCATAAGAGCTGCATCAGCAGGTGTTGCAATGCCGCCTGCGGAAAAGTTCACTACAGGAAGACGCCTGAGTTTTGCGCATTCGGCAACAATATCTACAGGAGCTTCAATTTTTCGTGCATATGCAGAGATTTCCTGAGAGTCCATTCCTTTCAGGCTTCTGATCGCACCCATAATCGCTCTCATGTGCCTTACTGCCTCAACCACGTTTCCTGTTCCGGCCTCACCCTTTGTCCTAATCATTGCAGCGCCCTCGTTGATTCGCCTGCATGCCTCACCTAAGTTTCTTGCACCGCATACAAAAGGAACAGTAAATTTTGTCTTGTCGATGTGGTACTCTTCATCAGCCGGTGTTAAGACCTCACTTTCATCAATCATATCCACACCCACTGATTCTAAGACCTGTGCCTCAACAAAATGGCCAATTCTTGCCTTTCCCATTACAGGAATTGAAACTGAATCAATAATCTCCTCAACTATTGAGACATCAGCCATCCTTGCAACACCGCCTGCCTTTCTGATGTCAGCCGGAACCCTCTCAAGGGCCATCACAGCAACTGCGCCTGCCGACTCTGCAAGACGTGCCTGATCTGCATTTACAACATCCATGATAACGCCTCCCTTCTGCATGGATGCAAATCCTCTCTTTATAAGCTCAGTCCCGTGTCTGAGTTCTTCGAAATTCATGCTATATTAATAGTATATTATAAGCAATAAAAACGCCCGTCTGCATTTTGCAGGGTAAAAAATATCCTCAGCAGAAATCAAAAAAATTTCTTGCAGAAAAAAGATTTTTTTGTTTTTCAGGCAGGATTTCTTTTCAACAACAATTTCTTTTTTTAAAAAAGACCGGATTTCATTCAAACCTGTATCTGTTTTCGGGAACAGCAATCTCAAACCTTACACCCTCTCCATGTTTTCCGGACTCAATTATTCCAAGATCTGTCATAGAGAGCACGTGCTTAATCAGAAAAAGCCCGTAGCCTGTGTTTTTGCCATAACCTTTGAGAAATATCCTGTCCTTATCTTCCGCAGATATGCCAAGCCCGTCATCTTCATAAATAAGCTTCAGATTTTTTCCGTCTTTTTTGGAATAAAACCTGATCCCGGATAATTTTTCTCCGCCATGACGGATGGAATTGTCAATGAAATTATAAAAAACCTTGTTTAACAGTGGATCTGCATAAACAAAGAGCTCTTTTTCAATATTAACGTCAAAAGAAACATTGCCTGTATTTAGCATGTATTGTGAGAAGCCAAATACTTCATCAACATTCTGCCATGAAGGATATTTTATGCCTGTCTCCTGGTAATCGCGTGTAAATGAGATCTGATGCTGTATAGTTGATGTAACCATCTCTATTTTTCCGATAATATCAGAGACAGATGCATTGTTCTCACCGGCAATCTCCCTTAAAATTTCAAGATATCCGATAAGAGCAGTCACCTGGTTTAAGACATCATGCCTTGTCACATTTGAAAGAAGAGTCAGCTTCTCATTGGCATGTGAAAGCTTCTCCTCAAATTCTTTTCTAAGAGTGATATCGCGTTTTGTCTCACGCCTTCCGGCCCAGCTTCCGTCATTGTGATAAACAGGCTGGCAGTAATGACTTATCCAGCGCTCCTCATTGTTTTTTGTGATGATTCTGAAATCAAAATGCCTTATATCACTGCTCTCCTTTCTTATGCTTTTGTAATAATCTGCAACCATCTGCCTGTCTTTTGGATGGACTACCAGATCTATCATCGAAAAAGGATCAGAGATAAATTCGGATGCAGGGTAGCCGGTAATTCTCTCACATGAAGGTGAGATATAGATGAAATTTCCATCAGGCCCGATCCAGGACTCCCAGTCATATGTATAATTTGCAAGAGTTCTAAACTTCTCTTCATTTTCACGAAGTGCAGACTCCATCTTTTTCCGCTCGCTTATGTCAAGAATCACACCGACAATTCCCTCAACACTTCCGTCAGCCCCAAATAATGCCGTTTTTGAAAATAGCACATCAATAAGCTCCCCGCGGGAGTTGTTTATGGCATATTCATACTGCTGCAGGTGCGGATTGTCAATTATCTCCTTATCTTTTCTGGTATAGACATCTGCAAGCTCCCTGTCAAAGAAGTCATAGATGTTTTTGCCGATGATTTCATCACGGCAAAGACCGACAAGCTCTTCAAAGGCACGATTGCAGTCATGGTAAATTCCCGCAATATCCCTGTAAAAAAACGGTGCAGGAATTGTATCCTTAATTGCCTGGACAAAATTGACCTCCTCCAAAAGCTCTTTTTCCATTTTTTTGCGGTCAGAGATGTCAAGTATTACTCCGACAATTCCGTCAACAGTCCAGTCAGCCTTCAATCTTGCAGTTTTGGAGAAGAGAACATCCACTCTTTCACCTTTGGAATTATTGATGGCATATTCATACTGCTGCAGATGCGGATCTTTTATAATCTCATCATCTTTTCCGGAATATGTGTCTGCAAGCTCTTTTTCGAAGAAATCATAGATGTTTTTGCCGATGATTTCATCACGGGAGAGACCGACAAGCTCTTCAAAGGCACGGTTGCAGTCATAATAGACTCCTTTTGTATCCCGGTAAAAGACAGGAGCAGGAATTGTATCCATGAGCGCCTGAACATAATTTACCTTCTCCTGGAGGGATTTCTGCATAAGCCTCTGCTCAGTAAAGTCCTTTCCAACAGACTGGTATTCGGTGATGCATCCGTCATCATCAAAAAAAGCAAAGTCAGTCCAGTGCTGCCATCGGACTTCACCATCAGGCATAATAACAGTGTGATCTATCTCTCCAAGATTTTTTTCAGGTGAGAGGCTCATTAAGTGTGTATGAATTCTCTTCCTGTCTTCTGCAGGAACATTGGAGATGAATTTATGGCCTGCAATATCTTCGGGTCTGATATTGTAATAGCGGCAGAAGGCATCGTTTGCAAATTTAACAGTTCCATCAGGCAAAAACCTGCAAATAAGTTCGGTCTGGCTTTCAACAACAGCCCGATAGCGCTCCTCGCTTTCACGAAGTGCATTTTCGGCATTTTTTCTCTTTACAGTCTGATAGATCATATTTCTCAGGTCTGCAAACTGCGATTTGGGTTTGCCGCCTTTTTGAAGATAAAAGTCAGCACCGTTGTTTATGGCTTCGATCAAAACATCCTCGCGGCCCCTTCCGCTGAATATGATAAAGGGTGTTGTGTTTTTTTGAGACCTGAGCCTTTTTAAAAATTCGATTCCGTCAATTACAGGCATCTCATAATCAGAGACAATCGCATCATAATTTTGTATTTGCAGTTTTTGCAGTGCCTCTGATGCACTCAGGGCAGTATCAACCAAAATCCCGCCCTCCTTCTCCAAAAAAAGTTTTGTCAGTTCAACAAGAGCCGGCTCATCATCTACATGCAAAACCCTGATCACAATTAATTCTCCATGTGTGGACTATTGTCTAAAGGACTGCCTCGTGATTTCTGTTAATTGCCATCATTAAGAGCTGTCTTTTGATGCAGAATAAAAATCACAAAATGCTTTTCTCAGGTTTAAATTCTGCAACATATTATATTTTAATTTCTATTTGAATTTGAAGCAAAATAAAGGATTTATTCTTCTTTTATGATCATAGCCCCGCCCACTGCAAGAATGAGTCCGAAAAGAATTGCAACCACTCCTACAAAAGAGGCCATTATAGTCTCAATAATTGCTATATCAAATGTCAGTCCGATGCCGATAATAATCAGCATAACCCCGAGAATCAGAGAAATTAATCCTAACCAGTCCATTATAAATCACCACATTTTAAATTTTTTACAAGCCTTTCACAGTTTAATGTCTCTAAAGTTTTACTGCAAATAACCTGCACAAAGAAAATCACATGATTATTATTAAATGATTTTGATCAGTTTACTAACAATTCATATATTCGCATACACTGAAGTTTTTCAGGGCAATCATTAGAAAAGTGAATTGTAAAATAAATAATCTTTCCAGCAATTATCTTTCAGGAAATAATTTTCTAAATTAATTTAAATAAGAATATATCGGCCTTATGCCAAACTCTACTAAGGAGTATCAGGTATGAGTGTACAGTTATCCCCCCAAATAATTCTCGCCGCAGCCATCGCATTATACATTCTTATAATGCTCTTTGCCATACTTGCAGTGAAAAAGAGAAAGTCCGGACGCATACGCGACAGAGACGACATAAGACAGGAAAGAAAATTCAAAGTTAAGTTCTTTAAAAATTTAACCGAAGGTTTTCAGCTTGAATCAATAAAAAACCTTGATGATATTACAAATATTTATGAGGCAATCGCCGGGCTTAGCGAAGAGGACCTAAATTACAGGTACGGGCTTTCCAGATACATGAGAGAGTATTTAATCGCCCTTATTTCAAAGGATGAAAAAATAATTCCATCCTCAACAACAGAGAGCGAAATTTTAGAATGGAAGAAAATTCTTGACAAAATCATCTCTGAAAATGATCTTCAGATGCCTTTTTCAGATCTGCCGCCGCTTGAGAGAAACATCTTAAATGACATTACAATATTTCTCAAAAAAGATGACCCCGACCATATAAATGACAAATTAAAGGAGTTGTCACGACTCATTAAATCCAGGGATGATGAACTAAACAGAATATACAGGAAAAATGACGGTTCGATGCAGATTGCAATAATCAGCTTTGCAGCATCGGTCATATTAGGCCTTATTGCAATAAAGCAGTATTTTTAACAAAACAGCAAAATTTTTTTCCTTATTTTTTAAATTCAGCAATCCTGCCTTTATGAAACTGCAAAAAAATTCAGTTGAAAAGTAAAAAAGCAGTCTGCTGAAAAGACGTTAAAAAGACACTGTATCCTTAATGCTCAGTGGAGCTTTTCTGTCTATTGACAATGGAGCGCCAAGAGGGGGAAGGATGTTTATCCTGAAATTATCACCGGGCATTATATGCATATCGGAGGGCAGGTTTACCATTACTGTTGCGTAGCTTCCGCTTTGAAGAACTGACCCGGCACCGCCTGAATTGGAAAGTATCCTCCATGTACCCGGAGAAGGCTCGGCGGGATCAAAAAAAGGTGATGCCTTATCTATCCTTTGAAGATGCTCAGGAGTCATTGCATGAACAGATATTTTGCTCATGTCAATATCTATGAGTGCATAAGGGCTTCCGACTACAAACCTTATCCTGTCAATGCCATCGGTAGTTGTATTTTTAAGGCCCACAATATTTTCCCCAAGAATTATTGTTGACGAGCCCTGCTCTACGGCAGAATAAATAACAGCCTGGGATTTCTGAACTGAAAAAAATCCGGCGCTTAAAACAACATATGAAAAAACAGATGCCACTACAACAAATGCAATAAGTACAAGACCTGCCTCAAGACCTGTAAAAGCATCATCTTTTTTCATAATCATATCTCCCGGCATCAGAGTATAAAACGGGTTTGTCAAACAGCGAAAATAAAAAAAATATTTTCTTTTATTGAATTTATAATTCAAAAGGCTATAATATTATCGTAATTGCCATTTGCATCCAATATTTAAATAAAACCAAAAAACATGAAATACTCACAGAATACATTAATGGTATTATGAGTGCAGGACTCTTCCCTTCAATAGAATTTCAGATGAGCCTTTTATTGTTCGTGGCTCTCGGAGGATATCTTCTTGCTTCAAGAATCAACCAGTCTGCTGTTGTAGGTGAAATTCTAATCGGTCTTTTGGTAGGTCCGAGTTTTCTGAATCTTATCACATACACAGATTTTGTACAAAGCATTGCAGCACTGGGTGCAGTTATCCTTATGTTTGTCATAGGCTTTGAATTCAGCCTCAAAGAGCTTAGCAGCATAAAATTCGGCATCATAGGATTTTCAGGAGTCATAGTCCCGTGGGTATGCGGATATTTCCTTGCAGTTCTTTTTGGATTTGATTTTATTAGCGCACTTTTCATAGGAACGGCCCTTACAGCAACAAGTATTGCAATTACAGCTAACGTCCTGCGTGAGATGTGTCTTTTGGATACAAATATTGCAAAGGCTATCATCGGGGCTGCGGTTATCGATGATGTCTTAAGTCTTTTGGCACTGTCAATTACAGCCGATGTTGCACAAGGCACATTCTCAATGACAGGAGTTGCCTTAACAATTGTAAAGCAGGTTGGATTTTTGGTAATTGCAGGCGCTGTTGGAATTGTGCTCATCTCAAAGTGGATAGAGAGGATTGATAAAACACGCTTTGCAATGAAAAACCCGGAATTTGTTTTCATATTTGTTATAATGATTGCATTTTTGTTTGCAACACTATCAGAATATGTCGGAATTTCGGCAATTATCGGAGCATTCATTGCAGGCGTCTCATTCAACGGACTGAATTTGTCGCACAGCCATGACATAGAAAAGGGAGCGGAATACCTCTACATTATATTCGGATCGATTTTCTTTGTATCACTTGGAATTCTTGTTGATATTTCTGCAATGTCGCAGGCAACAGTCGTATTCCTCATCGTCCTTACAGTGGTGGCAGTGCTTACCAAATTAGCCGGGTGCAGCATTCCCGCCAGAATCATGGGTTATTCAGGCAGGGATTCGCTGGCAATAGGTTTTGGAATGTCACCCCGTGGAGAGGTGGCAATGATTGTTGCACTTATGGGTATTACAATGGGCCTTATCGGACAGGAAATTTATGCGGCTATTGTTTTAATGAGTCTGATTACAACAATTCTGACACCGATACTATTTAGAAACTGGCTGTTTAAAAAAGAAGTCACTGCATGCTACCTGGAGAACAAATAACAAGAAGAGCTGCTTTACAGTATTTTTTCTTTTTTTGCGAATTAAATCATATTTTTTTAAGTTAAATTTATCATCTCTCACCTCTTTTAAAAAAATTATGAAAGAGACAGAAAGCATAAAAGGGGTTCCCGGAATACTAAGGCCGTTTAAAAAATACATTGAAGAGAAAAAAATCCCGGCAGGAAGACAGATTGTCTTTTATGGTTGTCCGGGAACATGCCTTCCTTTTGTGGAGCTGATAGCATATGCAATCCGGGATTTACCGGCAGAGATTGTATTTGTTCCATTTCTGGAGGAGGAGAAGGCAGTAAAACTTAAAATAGTAAAAAATCTTGGTGCACAGACAGACATCCCGGCAGGAGAGCTAAACCCTGAAATCATTGTTATTATGGGAGGGCTTGCAATGCCTAATATCCCTGTATCAGCAAAGGATGCCAAAGAGACAGCTGGAAAATACAATGCTGCTATTGTCGGAATATGCTTTATGGAAATGCTTGAAAAAGAGGGCTGGACAAAAGAGATGGATTTTGATATGATAATAGATGCCTCAATTGACCCGGTTAAAATATACAGGTGAACCTAAGTTATGAAATGACAAAAAAATTATATCAAAAACAGCTGAAAACAAATATATTAAAATTTTTTTCAGCCTTTTCTTAAACTCAGGCAGACTTTCAATCCCGGTTTTTCTCTTTTTGTCATACAGTCAGAAAGTCTTATGCTGCCTCCATAACGGTCTGCAAGCATTTTTACAATATAAAGACCAAGTCCGCTTCCCTCTCCTTTTTCTCCCCTGCCGCGCTTCTGCCTTCCAAAAACTTCTGATTTCATATCATCCGGAATTCCGGGACCGTCATCGCATATACAGATTTCAATCATATCACCAACATTTTCTGCTGTTATTGAAACTGATGCATCCATGCCTGCAAATTTAAGGCTGTTTCCAACAATGTTGACAAATATTTCAGGAAGAAGATCATCAGCCCTGACATCAAAATCGCCTTCAAATACCCTTATATCAGATTTTCCAAACTGCGATATTCCGATATTCACAGCATTTTTTAATGACATGGAAAACAGTTCTGCGGCTTTTTCCCTGAGCCTTCTTATTGTTGAAACGGAATTGATAATCTCCGTACTTCTTGATGAAGCTATTGAGATTCTTCTGGCATAGTCTGAAATTTTTTTATCATGTGAATCTTCAATAAGGGCAGAATAGCCAAGTATAATCGTATTGATGTTTGCAATATCATGCGACATTATATCAAGATAGAGATTTGCCTCTTCATTAGCACGGAAAACTTCTTTTTCAGCCTCCATCCGGTCATTAAGCGCAATAATTGCACTGTCCTTCATTCTCCTGTATGCCATTGCCTCTTTTTTAACTTCTGTTACATCCTGTATTACAATAACGGCAACATTTTTCAGATCAATAATGAAAGGAAGAACATTAGTTGTCTGTATTCTTGGCTCTCCAGTAGGAAGGAAGACAGGAATAATAGAGTGATGAAGCTGTGAGGTAAATATTGCAGGAGGACCTCCGGACAAAACATCCGTTAATCTTTCATGAAATAGTGTTTCTGAAAGTTCAGGATACAATTCGAAAAGCGATCTGCCAATAGTATTTTTAAGATCTTTTCCTGTCCAGTCACAAAGGAGTCTGTTCCAGAAAATTATTTTAAAATCACTTTCAATTACACAGACACCCACAGGAAAAAGCTCCATTACCCGGAAATAATCTTCAGAAGCCATGTATACTCCGCCAAAACAGGCTGTCAGCACGACCTCAGATCTCTTAAAAGAACCTGCATAGAACCCAGTTCAAGAACCATAAAGATATTTCCCTCAACATTCAGATCTTTAATATTAAATGAGGCCGTAGCCATAAGGATGTGCTCATCGAAGGTACCTTCACCTGACCTGATGAGATCTATAAGTGATCCCTCCTCATAGGCAGGTATTGAATAATCCAGACGGGTTTTTAGGACATTTCCAATTGAGCCCATCACTCCGTTTATGATTATATTTCCAATCTCCTTTAAAGCCTCAATTCTGATGCTGTCAAGTTCGGGCGTCCCGGCCTCTTCACCGGTTATTGCCATTACAAGCTTTGCCGCACTGTCTTTTGGAAATGATATAACAGTTATGCCTGAAAAATCCCCCTTGAATTCCAGACGGACTGTTGCTGAATTTTCATCAAAAACCTTAACAGCACCCTTTTTTAAGGTTTTTGCATTATACACCCTGACCTCTGGAATGCTTAATGCAATATGAGATTTGGTAATAGTGTTAAGCATTGCCGCAGAACGTCCTATTCCAATGTTGAGCAGCTCTTTTACTGCATCAGCATCCTCTCCATTCAAAACTTCCTGCATTGAAAAGATCACCTGTTTTCTGATATTACCCGGTTTATCACAGGAATAAGCTTCTCTTTTTCAACCGGCTTGTTCACAAAGCCTGCTGCGCCAAGTTCCATGCACATCTCTTTGGTTGTATCCTGAATGTCTGATGTTAAAACAACAACCGGTATTGAAATTTTCTTCTCCCTAATATGCTTTAAGAATTTAAATCCGTCCATATCAGGCATCAGGAGATCAAGAAGTATAAGAGAAGGTTCGTTTTCAATGGCACTGATTAGTGCCTCCCTCCCGTTTCCAGCCTCAATTATAGAATGACCCTCTCCGGAAAGGACAGATTTTATTATATTTCTTTGAAACAGTGAATCATCAGTTACCAAAATCAATGCCATAAAACCACCAGTTTATTTATTATAATCCAGGCCTGAAATAAATCTATCTTATTGATCCTGCGGCTGCAAATATCAAATTCTTTTGTTTTTCAGCCTATCAGAGCCGTAATCCGCCATTAAAATACTTCAGCAGATTTCAAAAAAAAAGGCTTTCTATAACATATTCGTTTTGACTTTTTGCACCCGCCATAAATGAGCGGAATATTTCAGAATAAATTTTTTTAAAAACAGCCTGAAGTTAAAAAAAAAGCAAAAAAAATTTAGATGTAAGGGTTGCGAAGGCCCTTGCCAACACCAAAGGAGGCACGCTCCTCGAGTGTCTTCTTGTTCTTGTCGATCTTGCCTGTTGCAAGTTTTGTGACAAGGTCAAGGCCTGGCTTTACGCTTGCAATGTCCTTTGTCTCGAAGTAGCCTGCTGCTACTGCCTTTGACCAGACATCCTCTCCCTTCTTTGTGCGTACAAAGACTGTGCTCCATCCGTCAGGTGTTCCAACAGAACCTGTTGAAACATCAGCAAGGTTTGCAACATAGTCAAGGCATACATGACATCCGGGCTGCTCGTATTTGTGTGTTGCACCGAGTGGAATCTGTGAAAGAGCTCCACGCTCTGTGTACACTGAGAACTTGCCCTTTCCGATGTCCATCTTAACTGCAGACTCCATCTTTGTCTGGCAGTGGTCTTCAACAATTGACTCAAGACCCTGGTATGGGAAGTTTTCCATGCAGAAGATACCGATTGCAAGTGCAATCTTGTCAGGCACTTTGCGCATTCCAATAGGATAGAGCTGTGCTTTTCTTAATGCCTGCATCTGGCATGGAGTTCCAACAATACCAACCTTGTCAAGACCATATGAACGTGTTGCCTCTTTGATAAGCATCATGTTCGGGCTGATTGTATATTTGGTACCGCGTGCTGCAAGAAGCTCTGCTTTTGATGTTGCTACGATAGGCTCAGGCTTGAATGGCTCATCGCCAGGTCCTGCAACTATTGCTCCATCGATTATACCCTCTTCAAGAGCGTATGCAAAGAGCTGTGTTACAATTCCTCCGTCCTGGGAGCATTTCAGAATTTCCGCATCTGCTGCACGTGCAGCTACTGCTGTCTTATAATTTCCGAGAACCATTTTACTGACCTCCCTTGCCCATTGCACCATCGATTGCTTCGATTATGCCTTCAAACTGATTAACTACATCAAAGCTGAAGAAGCTGCGCGGGCACTGTGCGTAACATGCACCGCATTTGATGCACATTTCACGGTCAATGTTTGGCCTTCCGTATTCAATTGTAATTGCACGGACAGGGCAGCTTGCTGCACATGTACCGCATCCCATACAGAGACCCTGGTTTATTACATCAACCATTAAGTCACAGCCACATGCTTCTGTTCCGCGTTTTGCAAGGTCCATGAGCGGCTTTAAGTAAGCTGCTGCAAGTGCCTTCTGGTCATCGTTGCCCTGTAAGAGCAGGTATGCCATAACACAGATATTTCTGATTGCCTCTGCTCCCGGCGGGCATGATGGCAGATAGACATCTACATCAATTAAATCGCCGATAGGAACAAAGGACTCATGCTGGGGCTGGTTCCACTGACCGCCGCGGCAGAATCTTGTGATGTTTCCATATGCTGCACATCCACCAAGAGCGACGACAACTTTTGCCTTCTCCCTGGTTTCTTTTATTTCTCTGACAGAACATTCATCCTGGAGACATACTGAACCTTCTACTAAAGCAACATCCATTTCAGGAATGTGCCTTACATCTGCAAGTGTCAGACAGTAGACAAGGTCTGCATAGTCATCCAGAATCTTGAATAGCCCCTCGTAGTTATCTGCAAGGGAGACAAGACATCCGGTACATCCGGACATATGAACGTGTCCAACGGTAATTTTGTTTACCACAGGCTTTTCCTCCTTAATTTTTCCATCCTGTTTTTGTTCAACCTTCACATTCTCGGGTTTTTTCGCCGGTTTTACTACAGACTTTGCTGCAGCATCAACCTTCTTGGGCTTCTGTTCAGAAGCCTGCTGGCTCCCCGTGAAGATCTCTTTGAGACGTGATAGTAGTCCCATAATCCACCCCTACTTCGGACAGTGCAAGCTGCACCGCCTTCGGAATGGCCTTTCTAACGCTTTCAGTGACCCAGAACTCCGCGTCTTCCGACTCGTTGTCTATCTGGGATATGTCAATGCTCTCAGGCTGGCATCCGAATATTACAATATCAGTTTTTTCAGCAAGCTGCTGCAAAGGCTCCCTGAGTCCCCATGAATGAGGATCAGTGTAGGCACCGGGTGATAGCATATCAGGTGTCACTCTTGTGATCTCTCCGGGGTCTCCTCCAAAATCCATTATGTCTAAAATAACCAGTTTTTTAACCGGAATATCAGACTGCGCCATAAGCGTAAACAGATAATGCGGGCCTGCAAGCCCTGCGTCAAGAACTTTTACATTGTCGGGAAGTGACAGCTTCTTCAGCTCGGCAATTGCTGCCGGTCCGAATCCGTCATCAGTCTGAAGCGGATTTCCGCACCCGACAATCATATTCTCTGCATACCAGTCAGACATCAACAATACACTCACTGAACAAGCTTCTGGGCCACTACCTTCTTCTCTTCATCGACCACCATCATGTGTGTAGCGCATGACACACATGGGTCGTAGGCACGAACAATGACCTCAGCAAGCTGCCATGGTGCACCTTCAAGTGCCCGGCTGACTGTTGGGAAATTCCATGTGGTTGGCACAAGAAGTGAATACCACTGGACACGTCCGTCCTTTACCTTTGCAAGGTGTACATCTGTTCCACGTGGTGCTTCGTTGGCACACCATCCGAGTGAGCCGTCACCCTGTGGAATCTCGTCTGCAATTACACTGCCTGATGTGTCAAGAGCATCTATTGCATCAATCATGCTGTATAGAGTGTCAGGATATTCCATCTGGCGTGCAATCTGAAGACCCATTGCGCCTTTCCTGTCATAGTTGCGGAACATTGCAAGACGTGCACGCGGACCAACCTCAACAGGTGCTCCGTCGTAGAGCGGAACTGCTGTACATGCTTCCATCTGTGGCCATGCCTTTCCACCTGCAGGTGTTGTTGCATGGTTTGGATAGTTAGGATCATCAAGTGTAATATCTTCCTGACCCATGTACCAGTCCCACGGTCTTACATCTGTCCAGCGCTCAGGGAACCATCTTTGATCTGCATCAAGGTTTGTGTTTCCATAGAGAGGATCTACTGCCATGTATCCCTGGTCGTGGAATCCGAACTTGCTGTTCTTCTCTACTTCGTAGCTGCCTGCAACTGCTGCTGTTCCACGCTCATCCCAGTTCTTAAAGACTGAGATCATGAAATCCATCTGTGCTACAGCAAGAGAGACACCCTCTTTTGCAAGATCGTACATCTTTGCTTTTGCACGCGGTGAAACATTCTTATACATACCACCGATTCTTGGGTTTGACGGGTGAATTGGTTCTCCACCAGCGATCTCACCAATAGTCTGACCGATCTCACGAAGTCTCTGGATACGCAGTGCAACGCTGCGAACAGGTTCTTCCTTTGAGAACGGGTTGATCTGTATATCAGTGCCTGGAAGATACATGTCCGGCAGTGAAAGAATATTATGCAGTGCAACGCTGTGCAGTCTGTTTGCACACTGCAGAATTATACGCAGGAGATATGCATCGTCAGGAATTTCACAGCCGATGGAGCCCTCCATTGCTTCTATACCTGCGAGAGTGTGCGCAATCGGACAGATACCACAGACACGTGATGAAATCTTTGGTGCCTGATGCATCGTTTTTCCAATTGCGAGTTTCTCGATACCCCTCACAGGTGTGATGCTGAGCCAGTCACCGCGCTCAATAATGCCCTCATCGTTTACCTTAAGGACAAGCTTGGTGTGACCCTCATGCCTTGTGGTTGGGGAAACTTCTACAACTTTCGACAAATTAATCGCCTCATTTATAAATTTTTGTTCAATTCGCTGTACTAGTGTAAAACACACATTGTTTTTATTGCAACACACGTACCTGAACCTAAAATTCAGTACGCTAATTTTTAATTTCAGTTGTTTCTTTAAAAATAGCTTTCGTTGTTAATTTGTATGAGTATTACAATTGTAAAAATAAGTAGTACTATTTACACAACATAAGCAGGGAATGCGGAAAGATAAAAGCCCAAAAAATGAATATAGGTCAAAATAAAAGACTAATTAAAAATTTAAGAGGTTTCATTGAGTTCTGCACGAAGTTCCGCGATTGTTGCCTTTCTCTCGGCATATGCATCATGCTGATGAATGCTCTCCTCGTTGGTCTGTCTTATTCTTATCAAAGAATCCCCGGGAAGGAAGTCAAAATCATTCAGAACCCTTTTAGCCATCTCGCGCACGCAGTCCTCAACAAAACGTGCATTTTTATGGGCACTGAATACCACGTGGCTCTCATCGCCGCGTTTTAGCAGTTCATATATCTTAGCGCTCATAGAGGCTTTCAGAATCGATATGATATCCTCAAGATCAACACGCTGGTCGTCATCGGTTTCAATGCACAAAAATCCCTTGCCGCGCTGATTGTGTGTGGCCATTGGAACAGCATCCAAAAATGCCTCAATCTTATCCTCCTCAATTCCAAGGTCACGCAGCTTGTTTGAGGCAATCTCTTTCATTATGTTTTGCGCACACGGGCAGGCTGTAATTCCGGTAACCTCTGCACCGATGCTTTTTCTGACAATCGGATTTGAATTGTTTCTTTGCGCAACAGCGCTTGCAACAACCCTTACGACCTCATCGCATTCGGTTTTAGAGACAGGAGTCTGGCGGCGCACCATGAATGTGCTTGTCATCCTCACTTCTGTTCTGTCAGCATATTCATGGTGATCAAGGAGCTTTCTTGCAACAGAGTTGCAGACATCTTCAATGCCGTCAACCTCTCCCTGGACTGTCTGCTGCAAAACCTCATCAATAACCTCAAAATTGCGTGACATGTTTGCGCCCTTTAAGCTGCTTGGAAGGTCAACAAATACATCAAAACTTGATATGAATATAACCGGGCGTTTTCCCGGCCTTGCCACTTCCACTAATTTCTTTACGTTCTTCACACCGACCCTTGTGAGATTGATGCGAACTTCAGGTAAAGTAGACTGTGTATCAGGTAATTCCATTGAATGAACCTCAATTTCAGTGTAAATACAATTCTGCCACCGGATTATAGGTTGTATTACGGCAGTGTATTCTACACCGGATTCTGTTTGGTCTTTGTACGTATTTTTAATCACCAATATAATAATTATGAAGTTGACCCGGCGGAATAAAATTGAGGGATATACAAAAAAGAACAGTTATTTTTGTAAGAAAGACAGTCAGAATCCGGAAATGAGGATTTATTTACAGGTGCAGAAAAAAATTGTTATCATTATTGACATAAGATATATATTTTATTGCAGATTCACTTTGCGCGGTTTTCCGCATCATGCCATCCCCCGCGAACAATCATAAAGCCGGCTGCATTAACAGCCATAAGGGAAAATAAAAATCAAATCAGGCATTTTTTATCGCCTGAGATTAAGAACTGACTGACCCGATACCTTACGGCAGAAAAAATGTTAGAATTTCATGAGCCTTGTCGTTGCAAAAAGACAGTATTCCATCTCTTCTTTAGAAATCTCAGTCTTTCCTTCGGAAGAATAAATTACAAGCGGGCCGTCGGTGACATTTCCAAGCGGAGTGAATTTTAAGTCTCCAAGTCCTGCCCTGACTTCTGACTCATCCTCATAGGCAATCAAAAACCGTCCGTATGATTCTGAGAAGAGCTCTTCAAAGGGATTGCTGCCGACATCTATCTCGCATGAAGGGCAAAATCCGCTGATCGCTCCGATAAGACCGCCCCTTGAAATATCAACTGCCGAGAAAACTGCTTTTGAATTTATTAGATCGCGGATTATTTTAAGAACAGATATATCTGCAGCCTCAGGTGCGCTCCCTCCACATCCGGTAATAAGATCGACAACAGATCCTCCAAACTCCGGCTTTGTCTTACCAATTATTCCAAGCTTCATCCCAAAAGGAGGTTTTTCAAACTTTCTTACAGCACCGCGTCCGGCCATGCCTATTGAGGGTGTTGGAAGAATTCTTGTGTCAAACTCATCAGACTCATTGTATAAAGAGACATTTCCGCCGACAACAGGAACATTTAATTTTCTGCACATATCCCCCATTCCGCGGACAGACTCCTTTATCTGCCAGAAAACCTCTTCATGCACAGGACTTGCAAAATTAAGACAGTTTACAACGCAAAGCGGCTCTGCACCCATTGCTGCAAGATTGGCTGCATTCTCATATACCGCATTTGCAGAACCGTCATAAGGCTTTAGATAGATCTGCCTCGGACAGCATCCGCATGTTAAAAACAGTGCGGAGTCCCCAAGCCGGAGGACACCGCACCCGCCCTCTGTTGAGACTGTTCTTAGCTGGACATCATGATCATACTGCCTTTTTACCCAGTCTTTTGATGCAATATCAGGATGTGACAGTATCTCTATGCATAAAGCCTTTAAATCATCAGAAGGCTTTTCAAATTTATTTTCTACAGTATAGGGAGTTGCATTCCAAATCTCTTCGGGCGCTCCGCCGACAAGAAGATCAATTGGAAGATCGCACACAACCTGGCCGTGGAAGGTGACGATATACCTCTTCTCAGATATTGTCTCGCCTATATCAGTCCATTTGAGATCGTATTTCTCAATAATTTTCCCAATTTCCTCAACATCGCCTGGTGCGACCTCAACAAGCATTCTCTCCTGTGATTCGGCAAGCATTATTTCAATTTCATTCATGCCTTCCTCACGAAGATGCACTTTGTCAGCAGAAATTCTTGCACCAAATGTGCCTGCCATCTCTGATGATGCGCCTGCAAGACCCGCAGCACCCAGATCCCTGCAGGAGAGAATCTTTCCTGTCTCTGCAAGCTCCATTGTTGCTTCAATTAAAAGTTTTTCAGTGTAGGGGTCACCCACCTGAACTGCAGGCCTGTCTTCAGCCTCGGAATCTTCAGATAAATCGCGTGAGGCAAAAGATGCGCCACCAAGACCATCCCTTCCTGTTGACGAGCCGTATAAAACAAGACGGTTTTTAGGCGCCTTCACACGGGCTGTCAGAAATTTGTCCGGATGAACAACACCGACACATACCACATTTACCAAGGGATTGCCGCTGTAGCTTTCATCAAATGTAAGCTCACCGCGTACTACAGGAACGCCTATGCAGTTTCCATAGTCGCCTATGCCGCCGACAACATGTTCAAAGAGATACCTGTTCTTCTCACCGGAGAGGCCTCCGAAATACAAAGGATCCATTAAGGCAACAGGTCGTGAGCCCATTGAGATTACATCACGTACAATTCCCCCGACACCTGTTGCCGCACCGTCATACGGATCAACATAACTTGGGTGGTTGTGTGACTCCATTCCTATTGCTATTGCAATATCATCGGAAAACCTTACGATCGCGGCATCATCACCGGGACCTAAAAGGACATTTTCACCCTCAGTCGGCAGGGTGCGCAGAAGAGGCTTTGTTGAGCGGTATGAACAGTGTTCACTCCAGAGGTTCTCAAAACATGCCATTTCCAGATCAGAAAGAGATCTTCCAATTTCCTTTTCAATATACTCAATATCGCGGGAACATAGCATAATTGTAGGAATATGTATCTTTACGAACAGATAATAGATGCCTAAATAATTCCGGCATGAAATTTGAAAAAAATATTATCCGAAATTTTTTAGAAAAATAATTAATTTTTAAGAGCTTCTTTTTCGGGCCTTATTCCTTTGGCTTATTTAGGCGTTAGCGCTATTCTTATTGCCATATTAAGTTCAAAATCTTCAAAAGGCTTTGCAATATATCCCGAAGGTTTTGTATTAATCGCACGGGAGATTATGTCATCCTCCATATGGGAGCTTAGATAAATTACAGGTAGATCAGGCCTAAACTCTCTTATTTTCTCAACAGCCTCAATACCATCGATATCCCCGGGCAGTGTGATGTCCATCAGAACCAGATCAGGACTGAAGCTTTTTGCCTTTTCAACACCCTCTTCGCCATTCATTGCAATAAGATAGTTTTTGTAACCCATCTCCTTAAGGCGCCACTGAATGAGATCAGCTAAAATCTCATCATCCTCAACAACAAGTATTTTTATTTCCTTCAAATAACTCACACCACTGATCTGCTAAAAAAATAAGCACTCGTATGATAAATATCTATTCAGAATCCACTTTTAATATCCTGTAATAATCAGGCGGGATTATTATCTCAAAGCGTGCCCCTTCTCCAAAAATTCCGGTCTCGATAATCTCAAGCCTCGTAATGCTTAAAATCTCTTTTGTAAGGAAGAGTCCAAGTCCGGTGTTGCTTCCAAATCCGTGGTCAAATATTTTTAATTTTAGATTCTCCGGAACTCCCACACCATTGTCCTCAACAACAATGACTCCCTTCTCGCCATTTTTCTCAAACGATATTTTCATATCAGTTACTTTTTTGCCGTGGCGGACTGCATTGTCCAAAAGGTTGAAGAAAATTTTTTCAAGCATGGGATCAGCATAAATCTCAAGAGGCGCAATTCCGACACCCAGGGAAATGCCCATCATTTTTGCTTTGGACATCATCTTTGATGCGATAATATCAACCCTTTGCCACTGGGGGCTTTCAACACCGACATTGTGATAATCCCTCGTGAATATTATCTGCTCGCGGATATTCCCCGAAGCCTGCTTTATCCTGTCAAGATGATGAATAAGCTCATCATTTCCGGCAACTTTACGATACAAAAGATCAGTAAAACCGTTGATTCCGGCCACCTGATTGAGGATATCATGACGGGTTATGCTTGAAAGAAGGTTTAATTTGCGGTTTGCCTCATAAATTGCATTCTGATAATTCTTAATCTGGGTTATATCCTGCATGATGCCCACAATTCTTGTCGGAATGCCCTCATCATCGCACTCGGCAATCTTCCCCATCACACTTATCCATTTGTATGTTTCATCTTTGCACTTCATGTGATACTCGGATTCAAAATGATGGCTTTCGGAATCAGCGGCTTTTTCATTTACATCAATTATGTTTGTAAAGAAATCCATTACATCAGAGAAGAACTGGATTTGAAGAATTTCCCTCCAGTCAGCCTGGCTTGCACTTTCTCTTTCATCAGATGCAAAGCAGCCGAACATTTCCCTGTAATTTCCGGCAAAATACATTTGATCATTCTCCATATCCCAGTCCCATACGCAGACGCCGGCACTGTTGATGGCAAGGTTTAGGCGCTCCTCGCTTACCAAAAGCGCCTCCTCCATCTCTTTTCTTGCGGAAATGTCTATTGCAATTCCGCGTTCTCCGGTTATCTCACCGTTCTTTTCAATCGGACTTATATAGACAACCACAGGAAATCTGGTCCCGTCGCTTCTCATTGCAACATATTCATATGAAGGATGAGGGATTTTTCCGGACATTATATCTTCAAAATTTCTCCGGCATAATTCACGGCTTTCGGGGGCAAGCACCTCCCATACCCTTATGCCCCCGGATAAAACAGAATGGCCGAGCATGAAGGATTCAAATCCGTTTTTATTAGCAAAAGTCACAATGCCGCTTCTGTCAAGCTCAAAAACAATCTGAGGAAGCAGGTCGGTAAGATTTCTAAATCTCTTCTCACTTTCAACAAGAGCCTCCTGTGCTTTTTTCTTTTCTGTAATATCCCTTACAACAGACTGGACAATCCCCTTTTTCTCAGAGACTATGCTTGCGCTGACCTCAACAATTACTTTAAGACCGTCCTTTTTAATCATTTCAGTCTCAAAAAACAGACTCTTTTTTGTTTTCAGCTCAAGAACCCTATTATTTACATCCTCGAAAACATCCTTTGAATAGAGGTCAAATATGCTTCCTGCAAGGATAACATCACGGCTGTATCCAAGCATAATTGCAAGACGCTCATTTGTATCGATAATCTTTCCGCTGATATAGTGGACCAGAACTGCATCATTTGAATTCTCAAACAGACTCCTGTATTTTTTTTCGCTGTTTTTAAGCAGACTTTCCATCTGTTTTCTCTGGCTTATGTCAAGTGCAACTCCCCTGAGGCCTGATATTGTTGAGCCTGAAAATATGTAGGCCATATTCATAAGAACCGGAAATGTGCTTGCGTCCTTTCTTTTTCCCAAATATTCGGTAGAACCTACAATATGCCCGGTCATAAACCATTCAAAATTATGCTTTGCTCTCTGTATATCAGACTCTGCGAGTATATCCCAGAATTTAAAGCCGCTTTTTAGTTCATCAGGCTCATAGCCAAACATGTTAAGAGAATATCTTGTGGCATAGGTTATCGCGCCTTTTTCATCCAGCTCGAATATCATCTCAGGAATCTGGTTTGTTAATACACGCAGCCTGTTTTCACTCTCTTCAAGTGCCATCTGCACATTTTTGCGATCTGTGATATCTCGCATGAATGCATGAACAATACCCAGATCAGCATCTGTAAGGCTCGAGCTTATCTCAATATACCTGACCTCTCCGGACTTTGTCTTAATTGCAGCCTCCTGATGAGAATATCCGATTTTTAAAAGATCTTTTAGAGAATTTTCAAAGACAGAAGTTTCAATAAATGCTCCAAGACCTGATAATGTCTTATCTTTGCTGCAAAAATCCTCATATCCAAACATCTCCTTTGTATGCCTGTTGCATCCAAGGATCTCACCGTCAAGATTGTGAATAAAAACCGAATCATTTGTATTTTCAAAAAGGCTTAAGTAATTCTTCTTAAACTCCTTAAGACTGTTCTCTTTTAACCTCAGGCTTGCGGCAAGGACAGATGAGCCAGTTCCTATTGCAATATATGCAAACATGAACATGACTCCTGCAACTGCATCATAATAATCAGGAAATGAGACTGCAAGAATAATTAAAAAATAAAAAACTCCCAGAGAGCAGCTAAGCCCTATTCCCTTCTCAGGATACCTGAAGATCATAAAAAAAAGGGGAAAATAAAAGATATGTGATATAAAAATTGTTATCCCGTCACTAAAGAGGTAAAGCGATATTTCGCTTATAAAAATAGTAAATATTACTACTCCAAGCAGTATGTAATCCCAGGAAGAGCTTAACTGCTTTTCACCGATGTCTTTTAGAAATATGTTATTTTTGGACAATACATTCCACCGCTTTTAACAATCCCTCATTTTGGAACACTTACGACACATTTTCAGATGCAGTAATAGAAGCATATAATGCTTCCAACATTTTTATAATATATCATTTGATTCAGGAATAGTTAAAAATTACAATAAAAATTCTTCAATCTGCCGGATGATTGAAAAATATTTACTTATCGGATAATAAAAGAAATTTTTTTTAACAATCCTTCAGGAACGCCTTTGTGCAAAAATCTGGAGGACTAACAAATGATCAGGCAAATATTTTTAAAATCACCAGGAGGTGCACCAAAAACATACTTAATTACCGTAAGAGAGCATATAAGTAAAGCATGACTGATCCGTATGAATCTCTGTTAAAGCAGGCATACAGCAATATAACTGAAAAATCCGGAGATGAAGGCCGTTTTCAGGTGCCTGAGGCGAGAGTCTACATCGAAGGCAAGACAACAATAATTGAAAATTTCTCTGATATTGTATCAACACTCAGGCGTGAACCTGATCACGTTATGAAATATCTTCTTGGCGAGCTTGGAACATCCGGAAAAATTGACGGATCAAGGGCAGTATTCAATGGAAAGTTTGACAAGACTCAGATTCTGACACTGATTGGAAAATATACCGAGGACTATGTAATCTGCTCTGAATGTGGAAAGCCCGATACCAGACTTGTTAAGGATGGAAGAATAATAACACTCAGATGCGACGCCTGCGGAGGCCACAGGCCGGTCAGAAAAAGAAAGGCAAAGCCGGAAGGTGCAGCAGGTCTTGAAGAAGGAGCAGAAATGGATGTTGAAATCCAGTTCCTTTCAAAAAGAGGCGATGGTGTTGCAAAGGTCGGCAAGTACACATTATATGTAAACCAGACAAAGCCCGGTCAGTCTGTAAGAGTTAAAATTACAAGAATTTCAGGTTCAATCGCCTTTACACAAAAATTATAATTTTTTTCCTGAAATTTTCAGACGATGCCGGAAAAATTTCTTTCTTTGGCATAAAACTTTTTTGAGTGCTGATTCTTTTAAGACCTAAGAGAAATTTAAATTAATTCAGAATTTCCAGTGATAAATATCACTAATGATTAAAGCAGAAAAGAAAAAATCAGATCTAAATCCGGTTTTTTTAAGAAAAAATTATCCGGTTTTTAATATTATGCCTTTTCAACAGCGCTGATAAGCCCTGCGCACTCATCGGAAATAATTTGTGCAGCCTTTTTTATTATATCAAGAGGGTTTTTATTGTTTTTCGTTGAAACGAAGAGAAACGGATCTGTAAATGTGTATTCACTGTTGTACTGTGCAACATCAACGTCCGGATTTTTTAGTATCTCATCCTTTAATGTATTCATATAGGTATGATTTTCTCCAACAAAGGCTATCTTTGCCTTATCATCAGTCAGCTCAATAATTTTTATTTCCATAGGTAACCATAGGTTTGGGACCTGCAAATCTATAAGATTATTGGTCCTGCAGAAAAAAATTAAAATAAATCTTTAAATTACAGTCTTTTTTAAATTTCAAATTCCTGTCCGTCAAATGCCATATTATCCCAGTCAAAGGGGAGATTATGACTCATATGAACCACATAGAACTCTTTTGGAGTTAACTTTTCTGAAAGCGAAAGCGCCTGTGCATAATTCATGTGCTTTCCTATATGAACAGAAGGCGGCATTAACGCATCAAGGAATAAAATATCGCAGCCCTTTAAGGCATTGAGTGTATTTTCATTCAGGCAGTCATTGGTATCAGATGAATAGCCAATCTTTTTCCCCCCGCATTCCATCACAACACCACAGGTATACATAGGAGGATGGCTGACTTCGACAAATGTAAATTTTACCCCGAAAACTGTAAAAGGCTCATATGGCCTGCACCGGTTTTTTTCAAAGCTTAGAAAATGAAAAAAACCTTCAATGTCATCCATCGCCCTGTCTGCCGCATATGCCGGCGGAAAAGACTGAACCCGGTAAAACTCATTGTATCCTGCAATATGATCATAATGACCGTGTGTCCATAAAACAGCATCAATATGCGGCGATCCCTTTTTTAAAAGCTGGCGCCTCAGATCAGGAGATGTGTCAATCAGAATATTGTGGCCTTGATTTTCAATAAGAAAAGAGGTGCGGAGTCTTTCTTTTCCCTCCCTCATTGCAGAGGAGCAGATATCACAGCTGCATCCAACCCTTGGAGTGCCTACCGTATCTCCTGTTCCAAGTACGGTTATCTTCATATTGAAGCACTCTGGCGAATCTGATCCCTGTCGCGGACTGAATCCATCCCCTGCTCTATATCGGATTCTGTCATGACAAAACTGTCACGCATAAGAGCAGAGATTACCGACTCCTTTATCATTATCCTTAGATCAGCGCCCGTAAACCCTTCAGTCTCCCCGGCAAGCTCATCATAGTTGCATGTGCAGTCAAGCTCCTTTGTGATTTTAAGAAGGATCTGCTTTCTCATCTCAACATCTGGAAGCGGGAATTCAACAACATCATCAAACCTTCTCCATGCCGCTTCATCAAGCATTCCGGGATGATTCGTTGCTGCTATCAGGAGGACTCCGTTTTTCACAAAGCTTATTGTATCTATGTTTTTAAGCAGCATATTTACTGCACGCTTCATTGCGCCGTTGTCCTCTGTAACCCTGCTTCTTGCGACAAAGTCAAACTCATCAATGAAAAGGACGCACGGTGAAAGCCTTCTTGCAAGATCAAATATCCGGTCAATGTTTTTGGAAGTCTCTCCAAGATACTGGGACGTAACCATTGCAAGCCTGACTTCCAAAAGAGGCATCTTAAGCTTCTTTGCCATTGAAAGTGCAAGAGAGGTTTTGCCTGTACCCGGAGGGCCTACAAAGAGAAGCTTTCCAAGTTCATAGATTCTTCTCTCACGCAGGAAATCAAGATTTTTAAGAGCAATGTCGATCTTTTTTATTGTTTCATCCTGACGCTGTGTGCAGACAAAATCATCAAGCGAATATTCACCCTCTTCAGGTGAACTTATCAAAATCAGACTTCTTGCGGCCTTTAACTCCTCATTGTCACCGACCACAGACTCAATTTTTGCCTCAAGGTACTCCTTTGAATCCCTGTATGCCGCAATTGAATTCTTTGCAGCCTCATATGACATATCACCCATATTTGCCTGTTCATAGTAGTATGCAAGGACAGGATTTACTTTGAGCATCTCATTTGTATCCTGTCTGAAGAACCATCCTGCCGCTGCATCAAGTGCAGAGATGCCAAGCCTTTTTCCAAAGTCATCATATTTGACAAACGGATTTTTGCCGACAACAGAGTAGGCAGAGGCAATGCCTGTTGCCTTCTCCACAATACTTTCACTAATGACAACAGGTCTTTCTATTTCTATTTCGCACCCTTTCTTTCCGGAAATTATTCTGAATTTTGCTGGGAGAGAATCCATATCCAGATTTTCATATTTATTCAGGATCTCCGCTGTAAGCAAAAGCTCCATTATTTCCAGGGTTTTTATATCGCTTTCTGAAGACATGCGTACAACGTAATATATATCTCACGAATTGCCATATAGGTATCTCCGTTTTCAAAACTCATTTCAGGCTGTCGTCACAATACAGCCGTCTTCTGTCACAATCAAAGTATGCTCTGCCTGTGAAACCAAAGAGCCGGGGACGTCACGAAGAACAGGATAGCCTCTTAAAATCCCCTGCTGACAAAGCCGGACCAGATTTATATCAGTATTAGTGTCACTATACCATCTGCGCGAAAAAGGAAGCGTCTTTCTCTTCTCAATCTCAGCCATCAGCTTTCTGGCACTTGGAAGCCGGACAGGCTTTTTTGAAATCTGACTGAAGATCTCAACACGCGGCCCGTCTGAAACCTGTCCGATTCCTGATGAGGCAAAAGGTTCGATTGCAAAAGTCATTCCTTCCTCAATCACCGTTCCGCCGTTTATTGCAACATTTGGAATTGTCGGAATTCCATGCAGGAGAAAATAGCCAAGACCATGTCCGGTAAGATTTGAAACAGGGCGAAACCCTCTTTTTTCAATCTCAGTCTGGATGGCTGCCCCAAGCTCTCCTGTTTTTATACCAGGCCTTACAAGTCCGATTGCAGCATCAAGGGCGCTTCTTGATGCTTCAACCAAAAGACTGTTGTTTCCAAGATCAACTGTAAGTGCCGTATCTGCAACATAGCCGTTTACATGGACGCCGAGATCAACTTTTACAAGGTCACCTGCCTTAAATACCCTGCTGTCGCCTTCAGACGCTGTATCATGGGCTGCCGCTTCATTAAGGGAAATATTTACAGGAAATGCAATCTCTGCACCACCGGATACTATTTCATCCTCGGCAAATCTTACAACATCCAGAATAAGTGCGCCGGGCTTCACCCTTGAAGCTGCCTCATTTAAAATTCTTTTTGCAATTTCTCCTGCGTTTACATAGCATTCGAGTATATCTTTATCCATTATATCCTAAGCTCCTCTTTGTATTTTGTAAAACAGTCAAATCCGTCTTCAGTTACAAGACCCATATCCTCAAGCCTGACTCCGCCATATTTTTTATAATAAAGCCCCGGTTCAACTGCAATTATATTTCCTGATGAAAGCTCCCCGCCGGATGGTGAAAGTGAAGGCGATTCATGCACCGCAAGGCCAACACCATGACCAAGGCTGTGGACAAAACCCTCAGTATCTGTCATGTACCCGTTATCCTCAAAAAATTTCATCACCGAGTCATAGAGAAATTTTCCCGTAACTTTTGATCGGATTTTACTTTTTGCAAGAATCTTTGCCTCACAGACGCACCTGTACATATCCTCTATCTCAGAAGAAGGCTCTCCGCGCAGAACAGTGCGTGTCATATCAGCATAAAATCCTGTTTTTAAATCGCAGGGAAAAATGTCAATTACAATTGGTTCATTCTCTGCAATGACGCCGCTTCCGGTGCAGTGCGGCATTGCCGTATCAGGCCCGCATGAAACAATTGTATCTTTGGATGAAAAACCCATTTTCAGAAGAAAACACTCTATTTCTGCTTTTAAGCATTCTGATGTCAGCGGATTGCCATCAATTATCAGCTCGCCGTTGTCTGATTCTGCGGTTTTGATTTTTTCGATTGCAAACTCCATCACAGAATCAGTCACATGCTGACATCTGCGGACCGCTTTTATCTCATCAGGAGTTTTTACTGATCGCATCTGTTCAACAGTGCCCCTGTCAATGCGGACTTTGCAGAACTTCTCAAGCTCTCTTGCAATTATTACAGGAAAGTCCCGGGATACAAGCACATTTCCGCCTGCAATGTCGGCAATCATTCTTGCCTGTGCAGTGTATGAATCAGGTTCGGTTTCCAGATAACTGAAGTATCCGGCTTCCCCGCGTGTCATTACATCGCATGAGGATTCGGATAATGCGCGATCTTTTTCCATCTGCGGTACTATAAGAGTTCCGCGCCTGCCATAATGCCTGATGTAAATCATCGGATCGCCGGTAGAAAAACCTGTAAGATAACGCATATCCGGATTCTGCGATGTGGCATACAGAACATACGCCTTTGCATCCGCGGCTTTTATAGCACTGTCAAGGGAATTTATCATAATGCAGTAACCTTACTATTTGACTCCCGCTTAGAAGTAATTTTACCACCGGACATACAAATTTAGGGTAATGGAAGAATCAGCAAAAAGAATACTGAAGATGAAATTTGCCAAACTGACTATGATGCTAAATGGAATATTTTTCCTTGCAGCATTAGCAATTCTTGCATTTTTCGGTCTGATTCCAATATTCAGTCTTCAGATAGCAGGAGTCTGCACAGTTATAACAGGAATCTTAGTAATTTTATTTATTAAACATTACAGGCAGGACAAGGCCTGGCTTGAGGCGCAGAAGGACTAAAACCAGATTTACAATAAAAATCAAATCTGATTTTTCTTAATTAGTTCATAAACCAATTCTTTCATGAACTTTTTTTAATCTCTTTTATGAAACGCAAAGATTGGTTTTTATTCTATTGTATGCAACATTAACTCAACTGACGCCGGAAAAATTCTTCCGGCAGAAAATTGGGCAAAATGCCTGAATATATTTTTTAAAAATTCAGGTAACTGCCACTGACAGAACAGATGAGAAGGCGCAATGGTTTTATCAGGAATCAGGCAAAGGCATAAATTTTTGGCATCTCAAAAATCCTCGTACAAGGTGATAAAGTGCTTCAGAAATTAATCAATGAGACAGAGCTTGTGGGACGCCACCTTGAGGTCATTTCAGTAGTTGTAAAAAACCAGCCAATCGGAATCATGAAGCTTTCAGAGATTCTTAAAATTCCCTCACACCGTGTGCGCTATTCCCTTAAGGTTTTAGAGCAGCTCGGATACATTAAGGCATCACCGGCAGGGGCACTTGCAACCGAAAAGGCTTCGGAATTGATGAGCAATCTTGACACAGAGATTGATTCACTTATAGAGATTCTAAAATCAATTAAGCAGAAGAATACAGGTGAGTTTCATAATATTTAAAAACATGAAAGTATACCTTTATTGGCAACTTGCTTAAGCAAACTGCAAGCCTCCATAACTCAGTTGGTAGAGTGTCTGACTGTTAATCAGAATGTCACAGGTTCGAGTCCTGTTGGGGGCGCTGGCTTTTTTTAAAAAGATAATTATTCAGTTATTGAATTTTTTTAAATATTATACAAAAGCCAAATAAAGGAATCAAAAAAACAGATTACATTATATCGCAGATAGGCAAATTGAATTGAAAGTTTCAAAAAAAGGAAAGATTTAGGATTCAAAATCCCAAAAAAAGTCTCTCAAAATCCTTTCTGTTAATCCAGTCTGCAAGGACTATTATCCTTTTATCATCGTCTGATAAAACGCTGTATATCAGCTTCCACGAATTCCCAAGGTTATAGCTCCATAGATTGCACAAATCACAACCCGCATTGTATTTCTTTGGAATTATGCGTTTAGGAATTAAATCTCCTGCAAAAATATTGTTTTCAAGAGCAGAAACAGCATTATTCAAAGCTTTTAGAGCATTCTGGTCATCAAGACCTGAAGATGATGATGCCCCGGAATATAATGCAGCCATCTTTTCGTCACCAAAATAAACTACACCTGAATTATTGTCACAATTAAATTTTAGTTTATTACTTTTTTCATAAAATTTGACAATTTTAGGAGAGTAAGTCCAGCAAATATGACCGCTCCTGTCAACAGATATTCTCTTTGAGTCAAGCAGATAATCCATTATCTCCATGAACATTTTACTCATTACCGGACCGGGAATCTTCATATGGACAGGGAGTTTTTTATAAACAGCATTCTTTTTGCATTCGCCGCTTGTATTTTTAATAATCTCTCCTGTCATCGCCATGCAGTCTAAAGCAGGTGAACCTGCCTTTATCCTTCTTTTATTCAGGCTCTCCTGCAAAGACTCACAGGCAAAGGGCATCTCCGTTATTTCTGTCATCAAAAATATTATGCAATTTTTTACTTCTTATATTTTTTTGACAAAGTTAATTTATTTTATCAAAAAATAAAATATAATAATTTAACAAAAATAACATTATCCGTACAAAACTGCAATCCTTAAAAAAGTTGAGAATTTACAATCCAAAAAATAAAATTTTTCCAAAACCCCATATCAGATATCAAGCGGCTCAAACTGCTGCTTTAAGACTTTTCCATAATAATCGGTAATCCTCTGGTCCATAAAGCAGACAGGGCATAAATAGTCTTCGGGAAGGTCCTCAAAGGATGTCCCGGCAGGAATTCCCCTGTGCGGCTCGCCTCTTTTCTTATCATAGATATACCCGCAAAGCCTGCAGCGGTATCTGGTCGGAATAAAAAGATCAAATCCCCATTTCCCTATTTTTCCTTTTCCGGCCGCACCACAGACAGGACACTTATACTCATCCGGAAGATCTTCAAACTCTGTTCCTTCAGGTATTCCTCTTCGCGGTTCGCCCCTCATTGGTGAATAAATATAGCCGCATAATTTGCAGCGGTAGCGGTTTACTTTCATAATCAATTCAAACCCCCTGTACAATCAGGTTATAAAGCATTTTCAGTATTTAATAATTGTCAGGGATTGAATCAGGGCAACACCCGTGTCTGAAGAAAAAAGAATTTGTTTTTAGCTCAGTCCTCACGGACCATAATAATTGCTTTTTTAGGGCAGACCTCAGCACAGATTCCACACCCTTTGCAATAGTCATAGTCTATGTTAAACTCTGTATCAATTGCACCGTCAGGACAGAACCGGTAGCAGTTGCCGCATTTATTGCATATCTTCATATCAACAACAGGTTTGAACGTTCTCCAAGACCCGGTCTTTCCGGAAGCACCGGTCACTGGTTTTGAAATCGCAAGTTTTGCACTCATACCAAAAGCACCTCGTATGCCTTTAATGCCGCCTCTGAATTTCTTTCATCGCTGAAAGCATCTGCAATAACCTTTCTTACTGATTCTCTTGATACAAGGCCAAGCTTTGAAACCGCTCCAAGAAGCGGTGTGTTTAAAATGGGATTTCCGGCAATGACAAGATCAAGTGACAATGCAACACCGGTTAAGTCGGCATTGTAAACCTTATGCCCTTTCATATCAACCTCATGCGGGCTGTTTATCAGGACTTCTCCGTCAGGCTTTATTCCCTGCAAAACATCAACAGTCTGCATAACCGATGAATCAAGAACAATTACAAGATCAGGCTGCCTTATCTGTGAATACACCCTGATTGGGGAATCATCGATTCTGATAAAGGACACAACTGGTGCACCACGCCTTTCCGCACCATAAAGAGGTGTAGCGGTTGCATATTTTCCATCGAGAAATGCCGCCTGAGCAAGAAGCTTTGCTGCAGTAACTCCTCCCTGTCCGCCGCGGGAGTGAAGTCTTATCTCATACATTATTCACTCACCCCGAACCATAATTCACAATCCTCTTCTCTGCCCCTGACAAATCCGGCGATATCATCATATGTTACCTCCTGTCCGCCAAGACCGGCAATTACACTGTATGGCCTGCACCCGGTCTTTGACCGAAGTTCGTTTGCCAGGATTCCGCCAAATCCAAAAGAATAATCACGGTCAATTACAACAACCTCCTTTCCTTTCACAACCTCTGAGAAATCCGGAAAAGGCCTGAACCAGCGGATCTGAACAACACCTGCCTTTATTCCCTCACTTCTTAAGATGTCTGCGGCAACCTCGGACTCTTTTGCAAGTGTTCCCATTGCAAATATGATTATATCAGCATCCTCTGTGAGGTATTCCTGATACATACCATATTTTCTTCCAAAACGTTTTTCGAAATCCTGCTGTGTCTCTTTTATGACAGATAAGGAATCTCTCATTGCACGCTGGATATCATGCCTGAATTTAAAATGCTCCTCAGATCCGGTAAGCGTCCCGTAACCTCCGGGATTTTCGATATCAATTGCATGGGGAAGACTTATGGGCGGAATAAAGTCGCCGGGCTCCACCGTCTCCAGTGCCTGCGTGATGTGTGTCAGTAAAAAACCGTCCAGGTTTATCATCACCGGCAGAAGAACAGTATTGTCCTCTGCAATTCGAAATGCCATCAGAGTTGTGTCATAGGCTTCCTGTACTGTTGACACATATGCCTGAAGCCATCCGGCATCCCTCATTGACATTGAATCAGAATGTTCCGCACCAATATTCCAGCCGGGGCCAAGAGCACGGTTTGCATTTGCCATTACAATCGGAAGACGTGCTGCAGCTGACATATGAAGCATCTCACACATGTAAACAAGGCCGTGTGAACTTGTCGCCGTAAATGTCCGAACCCCGGTTGCAGAAGCACCAATGCATGCAGCCATTGAAGAGTGCTCGGACTCAACAGGTATATATCGTGCATCAAGCTCTTTTGAGGCAACATAATTTGCAGTCTCCTCGACAACCTCTGTCTGCGGCGTAATCGGGTATGCCGCAACAACTGTTGGTTTCGCGTCCTTAACTGCTGTCGCAACAGCTTTGTTTCCTGTAGATACTGTCAGCATATCCCTTCCACCTCGCGTTCAAGCATTTTGATATTCATGGAAACATGCTCCTCAAGAACCGCAATATCCTCTTTAGTTGCTGTCTTAAATCTGCCCTGTGCATTTAAGTACTCAGAAACCGGAATTCTCTTCTTCATTGCCGCTTTTGATGCGCCGTTAATTGTGAGTTTTCCCATCTCGCGTTCGTACAATATCCACATTCCTGACTGAACCGCAAGCTTTCCAACTTCAATTGTCTTTTCTGAAGGGAATCTCCAGCCTGGCGGACAGGGTGCAAGAATATGCATAAATTTCGGGCCTGGTATAGAAAGAGCCTTTTTTACTTTATTGTAAAGATCCACAGGATATGCACTGCATGCTGTAGCCATGTAAACCGGATTGTGGGCGCGGACGATTGCATCAAGGTCTTTTTTATAGTCCTTCTTACCAAGAGGCGTAGTTGTTGTCCTTGCGCCAAGCGGTGTTGCGCCTGATCTCTGCATTCCTGTGTTGGAGTATGCCTCATTGTCATAGCATACATACAGAAAATCCGTTCCGCGCTCAAGAGCCCCGGATAAAGCCTGTATACCTATATCAACCGTTCCACCGTCGCCTGCAAAGGCAATTACATTGGTCTTTTTCCCAACAGCCCTGAAAGCTTCGCTCATCCCGGAGGCAACCGCCGCTGCTGATGCAAATGCGACATTGTACACCGGGATATTCATTGCAGTATTCGGATATTTACCCTGAATCACACTTGTACAGCATGCGGGAACTACAAGAACAGTGTCTTTTCCTGCCGCTTTTGTCACATAGCGGAGTATTAAAGAGGCACTGCATCCTGCACATGCTGATGTTGTCTTAAGTATGAATTCCTCCTCGGGAATCTCAGCCAATATTATAACCTCACTAAAAAATCTGTCATCATTTATAATGATAGTTTGGCTAAAGAACATCTTTTAAAATATGCCGGATTAAATTATCTGCTAATAAAAAAAATCAGAAGAAACATTATGCCTTCAAAAGAAAACAATCCTGATTATTACGACATTTTAGGTATAGACTTTGATGCCGATTTTAACACCGTCAAAAAAGCATACCGCAGTCTTGCAAGGGCCTTTCACCCGGATACTTCCATTCACCCGAATGCAGTTGAACGATTCAGGATAATAACCGAGGCTTACGGCGTATTATCAGATGATGATAAAAGAAGGGAATATGATGAAGAGTATGAAAAATACAGAGATTATGAGGCAGGGGATTTTTTCAAACAATCTTCAGATTCAGATACAGGCGCTGATGAATTCTCAGTTATGGCCGATTATGAATTCTACTCCGATGAGCCGGAGAATTTCCTGATAAACGGTGAAAAGAAAGTCTTTGAAAATGCACGCCACATTATTGTCAGAGATACTGAATACATAATTGACGGGGACGAGATGATAAATATCGGCGGCATCCACAGGTTTTACTATGACGGGCCTGAGAAATATCTGATTGAAGGTGAGGAATACCGGGTCTGCAACGCCGAACATTATTACCAGGGCGGATGTGAATATGTGATAATCAACAACAGGCCATATAAGATAAAAGGTTTTTAAGAATTATTTTTTCAGTATTTTTACAGATCAGACCAATATAAGTTCAAAAGATATTATCACCACAATAAAATTAAACAAACACTCTTTTTTGAATAAAACTCAAAATAATCCCGAATGCCTTAAATATTTATAAATTCATCAGATCACTATAGGTGAAAAATATGGTAAAACTGCCTGATAAAAAATCACTGGAAGGTATATCCAAAAAAATCACTGAGGCTGTAAAACTGCCCGATGATTCTGAAAAGCCAACAGCCTCAAAACCTGAAACAGGGCTCTCTGAAAAAGAACTGGAAAAAATAAGGGAAGAGGAGAGAAAAAGAATAGAAAAAGAGCAGAAAGATAAGGAAGCCGCAGAAAAAGCAAAAAAATACGAAGAGATTGAGGCCCAGAAGCGTGCCGAAGAGCAAAGACTTCTTGAAGAGAAGAAAAAGCAGGTGGAAATGGAGCGCCTCGAAAAGGAAAGGCTTGCAGAAGAGGCAATAAAACAAAAAGAGCGTGAGGCCTGGTCCAAAGAAGAGGAAAAAAAGCGCCTTGAAGAAGAGAAGAAGCGTGTTGAGATAGAAAAAGAGCTTCTCAGGAAACAAAAAGAAGAGCAAAAGGCTGCAGGAAAACAAAACCACACATTAAGAAACATTGGAATTGTTGTTGTTATAATTCTTGCAGTAATCGCAGCAGGCTACATCTCCCTTATCACAGGAAATGACAATATAAACGCATACGGATATCCGCTTTCATACTCTGCAACATATGATATCCTGATTCCGGATAATTCAGACATCAGTTTTTCAGGAATACCTGTAAAAGCACTCAGCAGCGGTGATTCTGTCACAATAATGATAAACAACGACAGAAAAACCATATCCAAAGGGCAGACAGCAGTATTCCCTGCGAAGCATCTGACAATAAAGACTCTTGGAATAACTGTCTTTGATTCGGATTATGAGATAACTGCAACATACAGGGGAGTTGTTACAAACAGGGATGATTTCCTTACTGTAATCAAAACATCACAGCCTATTCCCTCATGGCTTGTAAGCCTTATGACACCATCAGGTGTCGGAATAACCCCTGTATAATCTTTTTTAATTTTTTAGTTCTAAAAAAATCATAATTTAAAAATTCATAATTTAAAAAAATCTTAAATTTAAAAAAATTATTTTTTACCAGATTTCAGATATTTTTTTCAGCTGTGAGTATTCATGGATTTTTTCTTTTGAATAAACCACACTCTTTTCGTGAATATTCATGGATATGAAATCCACCCCGCAGTCGACATCCCATAAAATAAGTCCTTGTGGGGGTGCCGCAGGAAACCTGTTCCCGCAGGGATTCTCAAGTGCGCATTTTATCTCATCAAAAGACAACTCATCTTTTCCTGCTAATTCAAGACAAAAAGCAATGCACCTGACCATATTCCAAAGAAAAGAATAACCACAGATTTCATAAATTACAAAACCGGGCTCTGTAATAATTTCAGATGAGATAATCTCTCTTTTCGGATCTTTGCCTTCAGTTCTTGAAAATGATGAAAAATCATGTTTTCCCTTAAAAAGACAGGCAGCCTTTTTCATTCTCTCAGGGGAATATGAAATTCCCAAAGTATCTGCCGGAAAATAATACCTGTAAGTCCGGGTTTTTGCAGCAAAACGGGGATTAAAACCATCGGGAACTTCAGACCAGCCTGTAAACCTGATATCAGGAGGTAATTTTTTGTTTGAAGCAGAAACTGCCCTCTCAGGATAATCAGTGTTAAAGGCAATTATCTGCCTTCTGGCTGAAACTCCACGGTCAGTCCTTCCGGAGATTGCTGTTTTTGCATCCTCTTCTGACTCAAACAGATTCAGCTCTTTTAAGGAGCGCGTTATCTCCCCCATAACCGTTCTTTTAAATGGCTGCTGCTGCGAACCAAAAAAATGAGCTCCCAGATATGAAACCTCAAAGCAGATTCTCATTCTCTGTTCTTACCTCTCCTTTATCATCGTTTATGGACACGCCGCATTATCTTTCGTTTTGTGTTTTTAAGCGACTGCCTTGTATATGAACGAAGAGGGGTCATCTTTCCGCACGGTTCGGTTTTTCCTTTTTTTATTGCTGAGAGTATTGAAGCAACATTTCTTTCTGCATCTACCAGTGTAATGCCATATCCCACGAATCTGGCATTATGCGCATCACTTCCTGCAACACAGGGCTTTCCAAAGAATTTAGCTTTTCTCCCGGCCTTTTTGTTTGCAGAGCCCACAATATACCTGCTGTTGAATGATTCAACTGCATCTACAGCCCCGATTGCAGATTTAATTCTGACTGCAACACCATGACGGAACTGATGATAAGGGTGCGGCAGAATTAACAGACCGCCGGCATCCCGTGCTATGCGCACAGTCTCATAAAAATCAAGGCCTGCCGGAATGACTTCATTTACCCCGAGAACAAGCAGATGACCCTGCTTTGTTGAAACTTCAATTCCGGGGATTACAATAACATCCGTTTTTATTCCAAGAGCATACTGCGCACCGGCAACAGTGTCATGATCAACGATTGCTATTGCATCAAGACCAACTTTCCTGGCTTTTTCGAGCACTTCCTCCACACTGCTTTCACCATCGCGGGAAAAATCCGTATGGATGTGCAGATCACACTTCAGCATCAGATCAGTAGTATTTTTCACCTATTGCATATTAATTCAAGCTACAATGACTATTCTCCTTGCCACGGGATCGCTTGCATACCCGGTTGTCAAAAGAGCATCTGAAGGCTTTGACGTAAAAATAGCAGTGTCTGGGAAAATTGCGGCTTTTATTACTCCGGCTGCCTTAAAAAAATTAATTTCTGATAATCCCTGCGAGATGGCGCTTGTTTCCGGCATGTGCACCGCAGATTTCTCATCTGTTGAAAAAGAGACAGGAGTTTTGGTTTTTATGGGTCCGCGCCATGCAGCCGACCTTGGAACTGTTCTAAGTGCAATTGGAAGAATTAAACTTTCAAAAACAATTCCGGCAGACGAACTTTTAATCATGGCAGGAGAGGCCCAAGCCCGCACCAGGCTTGAAAATCTTGAAAAGGAAGCAGGCTATGACTTTCTTATTAAGGGCGTAAAATTTGGAAAAAATTCGCGTATGAAAGTTCTTGCCGAGATAATGGATGCGCACAAAACTGAAAACCTGAATGAAAAAGTCCTTTATTTTTTTGAATCAGGTGCTGATATCGTAGATTTGGGATTTGGATTTGACGCCTCACCCGATGATGTGAAAAAAACATTTGAATCAATAAAGGATATAAAAGGAATTTTTGCGGCAGACACACAGGAGATATCATTAATTAAGGCCGCAATTCCATATGCAGACATAATACTCTCGCTTCATGAGGACAACATGTCTGCTGTTGCAAAAGACATTGCCAATGCCAAAATTGCAGCAGTCGTTGTTCCGCGTGAAAAAAGCCTTGATGAAAATCTAAAAGATGCAATATCGGCAGGAATTCAAAAAGTAATAGCAGACCCTCTCCTTCAGCCGGTTGGATCAGGACTAATCAGCTCCTTAAAGGATTTTAAAGAAAGAGACTGTCCTGTTTTTTTTGGCGCGGGAAATGTAACCGAGCTTATTGATGCAGACTCACCGGGAATTAACGCACTTTTGGCAGGAATGGCCGCTGAGATTAAAGCATCAGTTATATTTACAAGCGAGCACTCTGACAAGACTAAAGGAAGTGTCTTTGAGATGAGAAGAGCCTGCGACATGATGGCGCTGATGGCAGACAGGCCATATCCAAAAGACCTCGGCCTCTCCCTTTTTTACATAAAGGAGAAGAGAAGAAGGATCACTCCGCCTCTTGAATATGAATCGGCAGCAGAAGCGGAAAAAATGCCTGATGATATAGAATATGATCCGCGGGGAAACTTAAGAATCGGAACAGAAGGTGAATACATTGTTGCAGTCCACAATAAAACCGCATACAAAGGAAAACACTGGGAGGATGTATTTCATACGCTTTTAAGGGAAAACAAAATCTCTCTTATGGATCATGCCGCATATCTTGGAAAAGAGCTCTATAAAGCTGAGCTCTCAATAAAATACAAAAGAAGTTTTGATCAGGACGGACCGTTCTGAAAAACTTCATCCCTTTTTTTAATTTACCTTACAACAAGAACCGAAATTCTGCTGTGCGTAACAACAGCAGTGCTTACGCTTCCAAGAAGAAGCCTTTTTGCTGCGCCCTTGCCTGTTGAGCCGACAACAATCAGATCTGCCTTTATTTCATCTGCATATTCAAGGATCTCATCACGGGCATCACCAAGGCGTGACACAAACTCCACATCGAATTTTTTTTCCGCCGCGACTGCTCTGGCCTCATTTAAAATCTCCTCACCTTCGGATTTTAAAAGATCAAAAATCCTCTGAGAAGAAGGATCAGCAACCCCCAGTGCCGGATCAATTACAGACCTGCCATAGATTCCGGTATTGATTGCATATAACCCGTGAACTTTTGCATTGCAAAGGGAGGCAATCTCAATCGCTTTTTTAAGTGCTTTAACAGACGACTCCGAGCCGTCAATGGAGACAAGAATTCTGGAATACATACGATATTTTAAAGCTTTTCAATTTATTAATTCTATCCCATCCTAATGTGTGCCAGCCCGGCAGGTGAAACTATTATCTGCAACGCATTGAAACATATCATAACAATTATGCCGGAGATAAGGATAAAAAAAGAGCTTTTGGAGACACTTTTTGCACTTGGAAAAAGTCAGCATCCAAATGAGTTTCTGGCAGTTTTAAAATATAATGGCGACATTATTGAAGATTTGGAACTGATTCCGGGGACAATCTCGGATAAATCCAGTGCAGGTTTTGACACATTCATGATGCCTCTTGGAACAGACACCGCAGGAAGCGCCCACTCTCATCCGACAGGTCCGGTAAAGCCGTCCACAGCAGACCTGAGGTTTTTTCCCAAAACCGGCAGGTACCATATAATCATTGGTGCACCTTATGATGAAAATTCATGGAGGGTTTTTCGTGCAGATGGAAAACCGGCAGCAGCAGAGGTGGTATAAACGGTAAGAGTCGTTGCTACAGGAACATTTGACATACTTCATCCCGGCCACGTGTATTACTTAAAAGAGTCAAAAAAACTTGGAGATGAACTTTTCGTAATAATTGCCAGGGATGAAAATATAAAGCACAAGCCAAAGCCGGTAGTGCCTGAAAAGCAGCGCCTTTTAATGGTTCAGTCACTAAAGGCTGTTGACAATGCACGCCTTGGAGATATAGGTGACATGCTAAAGCCGATAGAGGAGATAAAACCGGATATAATTACAATTGGATTCAACCAGTATTTTGATATTGAAAAATTAAAACTCCGCCTTACTGAAAGAAATATTTATGCGGATGTTGTAAGAATCACAGGCTATGAGGGCGAAGAAGAGGGGTTTTCCAGCTCAAGAAGCATTATGCAGCAGATTTTAAAGAAGCGCTGCCAGGAGAAGATGGATGAATAACAGACGTGTTTAATTCAACAGAAATGCGGATTATTTCAAAAGAGTAATCCATATTCTGCTGTTCTCGATAATAATCCAGTTATCCGAGAGCTCTTTTCTGTATTTTTTGTAATCCGGACAGTATTTTTCAACAATATCCCAGAATTTTGCGGAATGATTGTGCTCTGTTATATGCGCAAGTTCATGAACAATGATATAGTCACGAAGATGAGGAGGAAGAGCGGCTATCCTTATATTAAAATTAAGAGTCCCGCGGGCAGAACAGCTTGCCCACCTGGTCTTTTGTTTTCTTATTGAAAAGCTCTTATAAGAAACTCCCATCAGCCCGGATATCTCACAAAGGCGTGTTTTAAGATCTTCTCTCAGACGATTCTTAAGATACTCTCTTAAACTGTTTACAGAAGAATAGGATACTGTCATGCTCTCGTAATTAAAAGAGCATGAGTCTCCGGCAGAAACCTCAAAAAAATTGCCCGAATAAAGCATAAGGGATGATTTTTCAAGGCTCTTATCTAAATTAATGCGTTTCTTTTCGATATGGTCAAATATCCAGTCTCTTTTTTCAGATAAAATTCGTGAAACATCATACCCGCCCGGCGCAACCACTCTTAGTGTGCAGTCAGAAAGGACTGAAAGCCTGATATTTTTTACAGGTTTTCTTACAACCGCTACTTCAATACCCTCAAATATCATCTTTTTAAAAAAATTGTGCAGGAACTTTTTCAGACCAGTTCAGTAAAGCTCATCAGTTTTTAGCAGTCCGGCAGGACTTTCAACACCGGGTCTGCGTTTTACTGTAATTCCATAGTGTTTGGACAACATTTCACGCACCTTGTCTGATTCAATCCATCCGACATCAAGTTTTGTCACAATATTGTTTATCTGGTGTGCCTGTGCGATAATCTTGTCACCCATATCGCCGCCATAAAGATCTGCAAGACCTATTATTGCCTGAAGCGGATTTCGTACATGATCGTTTAAAATTGCAAACTGCTCCATATTTTTCTCAATCTGGAAGAATGCCTCTTTTTTAAGCTCTTCAAGATGATAATTTTTAGTCCTGTCACGAAGAATAGTTACGACCTGTATCACTTCTCCGTCATCAATGATGGGTGTTTTTATGACCTCATAATATGCAAACTGTCCACTGCGGCAGTACCTTATTGAGGTATCAAGCGACTCGCCGGAGGTGAACACATAGCGGTATTCAAGGCCAAACTTTCCGGGAAGAAACGGTGCAACATCAGACAGTTTTTTCCCGGTTATATCCCCGGTCGTCTCTTCAGATTCAATTATGGAGATGAATGCAGGATTATAGAGAATAATCTCCATATTTTTATCCACAACCACAACACCGTCGCGAATTGCATTTAATGTTGACCTGTGCTGTATCTCAGACTCATGTAAGAGACGGCGGGATTTGCCTGAAATGGTTTTATTCCTTGCATAAACAAGAAGAAGTGAAAAGCTGCCCGAGGATATATCGGTTGCAGTCAGTTCTATCTGCTCATAGTTATCTTTGTTTTTGAAAAAAACATTTATCTTCGTTCTGTCTTTAGAAGGAACAGCCCCGTATGGCCCTTTCAGTGAGAAATAATCCCGGATTTTTCTTTTTGATATGTCAAGTCCGGCATCTGCCACCTTCTTTTCTGCTGCAGGATTGGCATAAAGAATCTCCCCGGATGGAGAAGAGACAATGAAAATCTTATTTGGAGATACATGAAGGATATTTTTAAGCGACTCAGGCAAAAAAGGGTCATAAATACATTCAGTTCTGACAGAATCAGTATTATCCTGAATTTTTAAAAGACTGCAAAGGCATTTTGCCGCCTTTTCAGATACATCAAAGACAGGAGTTAAAGGCCTCCTGTCATTCAGCTCATTGTCTGTCAGAATACTGCACCCGTATCAATCAAATATAATAATCAGAGGTCATTTTTATAAATAAATGACAGATATATCTTAGATTTTATATTGTATATACAGCAGATATAATTTTTGGTTTTTCCAAAAATATATGCGCAATTTTGCATATCAGTAGAGATTTACTCTGGATTTTAGATTACAATATACAAAAAATCAGTATACTTTGTTCTTTTCCCAGTAATCAACTATCTCAGATCCGCCGATAAAAACAAGCCCTTTTTTTTCTGCATATTTCATTGCATCCTCTTTTCCAAGTGCCCTTCCGGTATTATCATCAAGCATCTCGCATATTGTAATACAGGGGTTGATTCCACCTATTTCAGCAAGAGCTATAGAAAGTTCAGTCTGTCCGCGTCTTTTGTCAAGAAGAGCCTCATTTGCCCGAAGAGTTGCCATATGACCGGGAGTTCTGAATTCAGATGAAAAATCAAGAGAACCACCGTTCATCGCATGCTTTACATGATCTGCAAGCCTGTTTGCTGTAATGGCTCTGTCAATATCGGTGATTCCGGTAAATGTGTCGCGGTGGTTTACCCAAAGAGAAAAAGATGAGTGATTTGCCTTATCATAAGGGATGTCTCCTTCCTTCTCTGCATAATGAGTCATTCGGAGAGCCTCACTTGCAAACGGAAGACCCATCTTCTCTGCTGCCTTTGAGTGTATTGAAGTGCAGATAAGACCGCCCCCCTCCTTTCTCATCAATTTAATATGTTCTGGCGAAATTGCATCAGAGCGGATTGCAAAATCAGTCTCGCCCTCTCTATCGGCAAAATCGTAAATTAAAATAAACTCGCCATTTTTTAATGCTTCTATTGCTTTTTCTATCATCTTATGCAAACCTCCACTTTAATGCGGCTTCCATCAACTAAATTTAATTTTTCACGAAGCCTGACTTCGGATATAACTTCAATAATATCATCAGGATAATGTGATCTTCCGGGAACAATTATTGCGCACTTAAAGCCTTCAATTCTGCAAATAAGACACCTTGCGCTCCCAAAAGTTCTGTCATTGGCAGTGAATCCTTCAATATCCACCCAGCCGTGAAGCTCGGCTCTTTTCCTTGTTGCAATACAGGCAGAATCAATTCTGATGTTAAGAGTCCCCGGATACGGTTCAAAACCAAGCTTCTTTTTAAACTGGCTGACATATCCGGGAATGCTTACATAATAGCGGCCTTCTCCAAGTCCGCTTATTACTTCACCCTCAATCCAAAGAACGCCGGTATTCTCTTCAAAGAGCCTTTTATAATCAGCATATTCCTTTTTAAGAGCGTCCTCACCGGATCTTGTTATGGTAAAATACTGGCCGTCAGGCTTTACAGACCGTGTAATAAGACCCTCTTTTTCAAGTGCTGAAAGTCGTCTAGAGACAGTCATGGCGCTCATCTTAAAGGATTCGGCAAGTTTTTGCGATGAGCCTGAAACCTGACCGCTAAGACCTCCCATAAGCCCTGTTTTTTTTAGAAACAAAAGATCTTCGGCAGTAGCCACCATATACCATAATTGTTATGCTTAACATATATGAGTTTTGATTCTGGCTTTTGCAGGGATATATTCAACGCAATATTGCTTTCGTGAAATGACGAATCTGTTTTCGCTAATTATATAATGTAGTAAAAACTCATATAATTACATGAAATCCGCACTGCGTAACCGTCTTGCCGAAAAAATGGCAGGAGAGATTACGCTGTCAGACTCCCCGGGAGATGCTCTTAGGAAATGGAGAATTAACTTCAACATCCCTCCGGGAATACTGGCAGAAAAACTTGGATTTTCACCATCTGTCATATCCGATTATGAAGGAGGCAGAAGGAAAAGTCCCGGCACAGCGGTTGTCGGAAGGATTGTTGACACTATTTTAACTATTGATGAGGAGAGCGGCGGACGCTACATGAAAAAGTACGCCAACATCCTCTACAGTGACTTTGACGATGATGTAATCTATGACATGCATGACTATGACACATCAATTCCGCTGAAAAGCCTGTGTGATGCAATAGAATGCAGACTGGTTACAGGCTCAACCGACAGACAGATTTACGGCTACACAGTCGTCAACAGTTTAAATGCCATCGTTTCGCTCTCAGCTGCAGAATTCAATAAAATCTATGGCTGGAGCACAGAGAGGGCATTAATTTTTACAAACGTCTCAACCGGCAAATCGCCGATGATAGCAATCCGTGTTACACCATTCAAACCCAGGTGTGTGATTCTCCAGGGAATAACTCCTGAAAAGATTCACCCGATTGTGCCTGAACTTGCTTCAAGGGATAAAATTGCCCTTCTGACAACAGAAATGGATACTGACAGGATTGTTAAAGTTCTGAGGGAAGAACCATGGTAGGAATTATTACATACGGTGCATATATCCCGAGATACCGCATCAAAACAGAGGAGATTGCGAGGGTCTGGGGATCTAACGGCGCTGAAATAGCGAACGGACTTGGAGTTTTTGAAAAGTCTGTTCCGGATCTTGATGAGGACACTCTTACAATATCAGTGAATGCAGCAAGATTTGCACTTGCAAGAAGAGCAGTAAACCCTGATGATATCGGCGCAATATATGTGGGAAGCGAATCGCACCCATATGCAGTTAAACCGACATCTGTCACAGTAGGAGAGGCAATCGGTGCAACACCTGTTATGACTGCTGCAGACTTTGAATTTGCATGCAAGGCCGGAACAGCCGGAATCCAGACCTGCATGGGTCTTGTAAAAAGCAAAATGGTAAAATACGGTGTTGCAATCGGTGCAGATATCGCCCAGGGTGCACCAGGCGATGCACTTGAATACACAGCAGCAGCCGGCGGTGCAGCATTTGTCATAGGAAACGATGATGTAATAGCAGAAATTAACGACACCTGCTCATACTCATCCGATACACCGGACTTCTGGAGACGTGAAGGGCAGGCATATCCCCGCCACGGCGGAAGATTCTCAGGAGAGCCCGCATACTTCAAACACATACAGGGAGCAGCAAACCTCATGATGGAGAAGATGAGCACAAAGCCGTCTGACTACGACTACGCAATCTTCCACCAGCCAAACGCAAAGTTTCCAAGGACAGTTGCCGCAATGCTCAAATTCACATCAGAGCAGATAAAGCCGGGCCTTGCAGTTCCGCGTCTTGGAAACACATACTCAGGCGCTGTGCCCGTTGGACTTTCGGCAACACTGGATATTGCAAAGCCTGGTGACAGAATCTTTGTCACATCATACGGTTCAGGTTCAGGCAGTGATGCATTTGACATAACAGTTACTGATGCAATTGATACAAAGATTGACAGAAAGGCGGCTCCGGGAGTTGAGGAACTCTTAAATGATAAGGTATACCTCGACTATGCACTGTATGCAAAACACAAGGGTAAGATAGTGATGCAAAAATGAGAGAAGTAGCAGTAGTAGGAATAGGACTCACCGAATTCGGAGAGAAATGGGACACATCATTTAGGGAGCTCTGCGTCGAGGCAGGCGGAAAGGCAATTGAGGATGCCGGAATGGACGGCGACCAGATTCAGGAGATGTTTGTCGGGAACATGAGCGGAGGAAGATTTGTTCTTCAGGAGCACATCGGAGCTTTAATTGCAGACTACTCAGGTCTTGCAACAAATCACATCCCATCAACAAGAACCGAAGCCGCATGCGCATCAGGAGGTCTTGCTTTCAGGCAGGCTGTAAACACTATTGCATCAGGCACACAGGATATTGTAATCGCCGCAGGTGTTGAGAAGATGACAGACGTCTCCGGCGGTGAGACAACAGATGCACTTGCAGGCGCTGCTGACAGGGAATGGGAAGGAATGTATGGCGTTACATTCCCGGCGCTATACGCAATGATTGCCGTTGACTACATGCACAAATACGGCCTGACACGCGAGCAGCTTGCACAGGTTGCAGTCAAAAATCACTACAACGGCGCAAGAAACCCGATTGCACAGTATAGAAAGGAGATTACTGTTGACGCAGTAATGAAGTCCACACTTGTTGCAGACCCGCTTCGCCTTCTGGACTGCTCACCGGTTACAGACGGCGCTGCTGCAGTAATTCTCTGCTCTATGGAAAAGGCAAAGGAATTTACAGACTGTCCGATAAAGGTCCTTGCATCCACACAGGCAACTGATACCATTTCACTTCATGACAGGCGCGATATAAGCACACTCGACGCAACCGTTGCCGCAGCAGACAGGGCATTTAAGATGGCAAAGCTTGAGAGAAAAGACATAGATCTTGTCGAGGTTCACGACTGCTTCACAATTGCAGAGCTCTGCGCAATAGAGGATATAGGATTCTGCAAAAAGGGAGAGGCAGGAAAATTAACCGCAGACGGCGAGACAGCGCTCGGCGGAAAGCTTCCTGTCAACACAAGCGGCGGCCTTAAGGCATGCGGACACCCGGTTGGAGCAACAGGCATCAAACAGGTCTGTGAAATTGTCGCACAGCTTCGCGGAGAAGCCGGAAAGAGGCAGGTTGACGGTGCACAGGTAGGAATGACACACAATGTCGGAGGAACCGGTGCAACCGTTGTTACAAATATATTCAGGAGGGCCTGAAAATGTCAGTTCCACGATTCTGGAGAAAGCAGCACAGCCGCTATAATCTTATCGGAACAAAATGCGAAACATGCGGAAAATACTTCTTCCCGCCAAGAACACTCTGCCCCACATGCAGAAGAAACGGCAAAATTGTCGAACACAAATTTAAGGGAACCGGAAAGGTTGTCACATTCTCAATAGTCCGGACGGCAAGCGAAGAATACGATCTTCAGACACCCTTTGCAGTTGCAATAATCGAGCTTGATGAGGGAACAAGGCTTACAGGACAGTTAATCTGCGATATTGACAAGGTATATATCGGAATGCCTGTAAAATCCACATTCAGAAAGATAACTGCAGATGGAGAAAGCGGCGTTATTGTATACGGAACAAAATTTATTCCTGCATAAAAAAAAACAATTTTTTTTGGCGCATTGAAAGAGTAAAATCCTGAAAAATTCTTAAAGAAAAGTTGAAGCAATGATAATTATAAATAAATAAAGATAACAACAATCAGGGGTCTTTGATATGGAGATTAAACAGAAAATAAAAAATCCGGCAGCGTTGGCAGCATCAGTTATAGGATGCAACCTTGCCGGGGCTGTAGGAAGCATATTTACACAGACAGGGCCGGATTCATGGTATGCAGGCCTGATTAAACCATGGTTTTTGCCGCCTTCAATTGCATTTCCTATTGCCTGGACAATTCTTTATACCCTGATGGGAATCTGTCTTTATCTAATCTGGATTGAGGACCGCGAAGACAGGCATGTCAAAGTTGCCCTTGGATTTTTTGCAATCCAGCTTCTGTTGAATATATTATGGTCTTACCTGTTCTTCGGACTGCAAAATCCCATGTATGGCCTGATAGGAATAATATTCCTGTGGATATTCATTGCAGAAACGATCATTGCATCATACAGGGTCAGCAAAAACGCAGGCTATCTATTAATCCCCTATATTGCCTGGGTATCATTTGCAACATTACTAAATGCCGCAATACTCCTGTTAAATCCGGTTGTTTTCTAAAAAATATCTTTATTTTTTTTGGATAAAATTTTGAAATTATCCAAAGCATCTCTTAATCCAGTAAAATAATATCCCTGTTTATGATAACTGCTGTTTTGTTATAACCTTCATTGAATGCACATTTTTGAATTATTTCATAAAGTTTCATTATCTTATCCGGGCAGTCGTGCCTGTCATACCAGACCCCTGCCGAAATAACCATCTTATAATCACATCCAAGCGAAGAAAATGGTCCGTTTGGCATAAAAAGTCTTGCTGATTTTATTTCAGGCAATGCATTTTTTAGAATAATATCAGATCTTTGCTGATACCACAGACTGCTGTAATGAAAGTTATCAGGATTTTTAAGATAATCATTGCGGCATTCAAAAATTCCTTCAGGCAAAATTATTATGCTGTCGATTCTTCCGGACAATTCATAATCAAGAATTTTGAACTGCCTTTCATAATAGCTGTCCGAACCTGACCGAATACTCATCTCTTCAAATGCTGTCTTTGATGCACAGGCATCACAAATAACTATTCCAAATAGCAGAAAAATTGCAGTTATTAAAAAAATTCCTGTTCTGATTATTATCCCCTCACCACATCTTAACCGCATTTCTTTAAATTCATAGAAATATTCAGTTATTGCGGCCGAATAATATCTTTCAGATTATATATTTATAAATCTGCCTTATCTGAATAAGGCACTCTGACAAAAAAAAAGAGCTTAAAAATTTAATAAATTTAATTTTTTATCTGCTTTTCTTCTCTATTATATGGACATCCCTCTGCGGGAACGGAATATTGATTCCTGCCTCTCCGAGTTTTTCAAAGAGTGATTTTAAAACATCAGATTTTGCCTGGTAATAATCATCAGTATCGACCCAGACGCGAAGCTGCAGAATTACAGCAGAGTCTGCCATCTCCTTAAATCTGACAATAGGTGCAGGCTCCCTGTGCAGCCGGGGATCACTGTCTGCAACAGCAAGTGCAACCGATATTGCATCATTGATGTTTGTCTCATAGCCGACACCGTAATCGGCCACTATCATCTTCTTGTCCATCCGCGTCACATTAGTAATAGGGCTGTTCCATACCTTTGCATTTGGAACCAAAACTCTTGTGTTGTCAAGCTTCTTTAGTTCAGTTGCCATAATACTTACATTTTTTACAATACCTGATTCGCCTGCAATAATAACCTCATCTTCAAGATCATATGCCCGTGATGCTGAAATCCAGACTCCTGATGCAATGTTGTTTACAGTATCCTGAAGGCCAAAACCAAGAATTATTGAGATTCCTGCAGCGATGCTTATCATTAGTCCGCTCACGTCAAAGCCGAGTATTCCAAGGGCAGTCATAACAATAATAAAATACAAAAATATTTTGACTGCCCGTGTTATCTGAAGCATCGTAAGGGCAGGAATGTTAAGCCCTCTCTCACCAATCTTTGTGAACTGGCGAACAAGTATTTTTACAACAATATACCCTACTGCAAGAACAAGAACTGCACCTATGATATGATCAACAGACTGATTCTTTAAAATCTCAAAAAAGCTGTTTATGCCATCAGCATCCACTACCAAATCCTCTTCTGCCAATTAAAATCACCTCTATGCTTTTTTAAATAAGGCGAATGAATATATGCACCAGAACAAATTAACAGATTCCTGTTTAAACCAAGCCCTGATTTTATAAAGTACGCCGGTTTTTAAAAACCAGTATTTTTTCTGCATCCATACTTATAATGTATGTGAAGCATCTTATCAAAAAAAACATATTAAGGACAATTTAAATTTACTAAAATGCATTGATAATTACGCATATGAAATCAAAAAGTTCCGGAGAGAAAGCAAAGACATTAAAAACAGACAATACGGCAGAACTTAAAAAAAGAGGAGACGACGATAAAATTTTGCTTGATAAAAATTTCATGAATTATGTCTTTGAAATTAAAGACTCTGTCTTTGAGAAGGGAATTGTTTTTGATAAAAACGGCTTGTTTCTTTTCAAAATGAATGGCGGCAGAAACAGCATCAATTTTTTTTATAATGATCTTTACATACTTCAGGGGAAAATATTCATGCATAATCATCCCTGCGGCGGCGGATTTTCTCTTCCCGACATCAAAACTGCCTGTGCCCTTAATATGGCAGGAATGATAGTTGCAACAAAAAAATATATCTGCATGTTTTTCCCGCCGCAGGAAAAAGAGACATTTTTAGTATCAGACTATACGGGAATTAAGAAATGCTACAGAATTCGTCAGAATATAATTCCGCTTTCAAAACGCTTTCTTCCTGATGATGAAATATGGAGACTGGTTGCCAATGACCTTGGTTATCAGTATCTGAAAATAAGAATCAAAAACTAAAAAAAAGATGCTGATTTCTGCCTAAATACAGCAGATATCATACACAGCATGATGCCGGTCCGGTGAATATGAACGGACTTTTCTCTCATAAATTTCCCCTTTTGTAAATTCCCGCAGCAATTTTTGCATTTCACCCTCTTCGGACTGAAGAGTATAATAATGAATCGTCCCGCCTATTTTGCAAAGCTTAAATGCCGTATTTAAGAATGCAGATGATTTCATCGGAAGGTTCATGATAATCCTGTCAAAGGAATGAGGCATCAGAATATCCACAAGATTCAGGGCATCACAAAGCATAGGGATAATATTTTTTCTCCGGTTCAGCGTTATATTCTCACGCATCAGCCTGACTGCACCCGGATTTATATCCCCTGCATAAATTACAGATGCTTTTTGGGATAAAATAACCGGAAAAGGCCCGACACCGGCAAACATATCAAGAACTCTCTCATTCTCCTTCATGAGCCCGAGAATTCTTTGCCTTTCATTTGCAAGCCTTGCAGAGAAATATGCAACAGAGAGATCAATTGCAAAATGGCAATTGTATTCAGTATAATTTGTCCGTGTTGTATTTTCTCCGGCGAGCACCTTAAAATCCTTCGTCCTGTATTCGCCTGAGACAGGACCTTTGGAATAAAGGACAGTATGAATTACAGGCCGTGATTTTAAGAGATACTCCGCTTCTTTCAAATCATCCTCCTGCATCACCGCTATTCCGCCAATAAGCTCATGCCGTGCAGGCTCTCTTTTTTCAGGGTTTTTTTCAAAAATATATCTGCCACAAGAGCCTTCTTCTGAAATCAGGGGAAATATTAAAAAATCACCGCAGGACTTTGGCTTAAATCTCCTGTCATAAAAGCCCTGCCGGATAAGCCTCTGGCGGACAGCCTCACCTTCTGATTTGGCAGCCTTAATTCCCCACTGTTTTTCAGACATTCAACCGCCATAATATTGTATCTTATAGAACAAATAACTAAATGCCATGGAAGATTATATCGCAAAGCTAAGAGACGGCACTCTTAAAATCCACGCGCTTGAAAACGATATGCCGGTTTTGGATGCTGTATCTCTGCGAAGGGCATTTATCAGTGAAGAAACAGGCAAAAAATTTGACAAAACAGGCAATTTTACAATCGATATCGAAAGAGCGGCAAGGAAAAATTGTGAAAATATGATTGGTGCAGTCCAGATACCTCTCGGAGTTGCAGGAAAGCTGAAGGTAAACGGAGAGTATGCAAAAGATGAATTTTATATTCCTCTTGCCACAACAGAAGGCGCACTTATTGCATCAATAAACAGGGGCTGCAAGGCAATAACAAAGGCAGGAGGTGCAGACGTCAGGATACAGCGCGACGGGATGACAAGGGCGCCTGTTTTTTCGGCACGAAATGTCACTCATGCAATGGATATCATAAACTGGATTGAGAAGAACAAAGAGAAACTTAAGGTTATTGCCGAAGAGACAACAACGCACGGGAAACTTACCGGAATTACCTGCTATCTTACAGGTACCAATGTATACGTAAGGATTGAATTTTTCACAGGCGATGCCATGGGCATGAACATGGTCACAATCGCATCAGAGAAAGTTGCACAAAAAATTGTTGAGGAAACAGGTGCAGTTTTAGTTGCACTATCAGGAAATATGTGCACTGACAAAAAACCTGCGGCAATAAATCTGATTATGGGAAGGGGAAAGACAGTCTCTGCAGGTGTTTTTCTGACAGACGCCATGATAGAAGAGATTTTTAAAACAGATGCAAAAACAATGGCGGAGGTCAACAACAGGAAAAACCTCGTAGGCTCGGCACGTGCAGGATCTCTTGGCTACAATGCACATGCGGCAAATGTAATTGCTGCATTTTTTTTGGCATGCGGCCAGGACCCTGCCCATGTTGTCGAAGGCTCAAACACTATAACAACTGTTGACTTAATGGACGGCGGCGTATATGTGGCTGTTACAATTCCGTCTCTTCAGGTCGGGACAGTGGGCGGCGGAACAGGCCTTGACACACAAAGAGAATGCCTCTCAATGCTTGGCTGTGCCGGCGGCGGGGCAGTTTCAGGAGAGCATTCAAAAAAGCTGGCCGAAATTATTGCATCAGCTGTTCTTGCAGGAGAACTTTCATTGATTGGCGCCCTTGGCGCAGGCCATCTTGCAAGAGCACATAAAACTCTTGGCAGATAATAATCCTTCAAACAAATATTTTTTATAAAAATTTTTCTGGAGATTGAATTTTTACAGGATATTTCAGCCTTACAGGAATTTTATTAATGTGCATCTTTAAAGCCCTTTTTTTAAGAAGCGGGGATTTCATTTTTAAGAGAATGAAACATTTTGTAAAAATAATATTTTGAAGAGGAAATTTCTGGAAGGATTTATTGTTTTCTGGCAGTACGGAATGTCACATAAAAGCTTAAATAGAGTGTTAAATCAGCATAAACCGCAGGATCTCCCGCCCCCACAGAAGCCCTGTATTTGATTATCTCAAACCTTTTCGATATAAACATCGTCTGAAAAAAACAGCACAATAGCGGGCCGCTACAGGGCTGCAATCCTGGCTTTAATCGCTCTAAAATCCAATTTTTGCCTTTATTTAAAACCGTCCTTCAAAGCCCTCTCTAAAATGCCAGAACAAGCTCAAATTAAAGGTTTTCAGGCTGCATCCAGGTTATGAAAAAAAGATATGGAGAACTTCAGCATAATACCCCGGAATTTTTCCGGGCAGGAATTAATCTCTAAAAAGAGGCTGTATCATGCAGAAATTCAAAGTAATTTAAAAATAATTATATATAATCACACTAAAAGAATAAATTGTATTACTGTGTTTGAAGATTTTTCTTAAAACTCAGATAATGCATAAATATCACAAAAGACCAGCAGAAAAAGATTACTAAAGCCAGATTGTCCGGAATAATAATCAAAAACCAAAATTTATTTTATTGGAAAAAAAAGCACGCGAGATTTAAATCAGAACAGGCTGAGTCGTCTGAAATAATCATCATCCTGAAACCATTAAAAAATCCACTGTAAAGGACCTCAATAAAATTATTCCGGAAAATTCTGTTTTAAACTGCAAATTAAAATATTCACGGCATTTTTTTGAGATTAACTGGTTTAATATGCATAAAATTATACAGATAATTCTACTCAAATTCTTTGAGCATTACAATTGCATCCTCGCCGTCGCTGTAATAGCTGCTTACAACAAAAACCTGTGAGTAACCCATCTTCCGGTAAAAATTTAGTGCATCTTTATTTGAAACCCTGACTTCAAGCTGAATGCCGTCAGCACCGGCAACAAGGCACTCATATTCTGTTCTCTGCAAAAGCTTTCCGCCAACGCCTTTTTTGCGGCACTCAGGAATAACGGCCAGATTCATGATATGCCCGTAAACTGCCTCTCCTGTATCCTCCATTCCGGCAGTAATGAATCCGGCAACCCTGCCATTCACCACGGCAACAAAAAAGGTTCCTGAATAATAAAAAAGCGCATCAACAAATGCGGACTCATCCCACGGATCCTTAAAAATCTTCTTTTCAATCGCTGCAATGTGGGAGATATCCGCCTTTTTTGCCCGCCTTATCTCTACTTTATCATCTGTCATCTGGATACCGAAAAAAATTCTCCTGTCTTTTAAATTTCGCTCTTTTTAAAATTCAATATATCGGAGATTTGGATTGAACCTGCATTCATAAAAATTATCAGAATACACAGTAACATTTTTTCAGCTCTTCTGTATTAATCAATGTTTTATTAAACGCGGATGATGAATAAATAAAAGAACTATTCAGGAATAAAGGCAGGTATAAATGGTAAAAATATTCAGTTTCGCCGGAATCAGGCCAGAAAAGGACAAGGCAGGAGAGATTGCCTGCGTCCCTTACGATGTTGTAAGTACAGAGGAGGCGCGTGACTGCATAGAGAAAAACCCGCAAAGCTTCATGACAGTTATCCGCTCTGAAGCAACTATGCCCGGAGTTGATCCAAAAGACCCCGCTGTCTACGAAACTGCAAAGAAAAATCTTGAAAATATGATAAAAAAGGGTCTTATCACAAGAGATGATAAGCCCGGAATATATGTGTACCGTGTAAAGCAGGGAGGATCAATCTACACAGGATTTGTGGCAAATGTATCTGTTAAAGATTACGAAAACAACAAAATTAAACGCCACGAACTTACACGATATGACAAGGAAGAGGACAGGACAACACACATTGACACAACAAATGCCAACACAGGCCTTGTTGTTCTTTTATACAGGGATTTTGGCGGAATATTTCAGTATGTTGAATCGCTGATTCCTGAAAATATTCCAGACGGTCTTGCAAAGACAGAAACAGGCGTTGTTCATGAACTTTTCAGAATCTCTGATGAAGGGGCAGTCTCAAAAATTATTTCAATGTTTGAAAAAGTTGATGCACTATATATTGCAGACGGACATCACCGTGCCAAATCATCAGTCAACGTTGCACAAAAAAGGCGCAGTGAAAACAGGATTACTGAAGAGTCAGAACGATTCATGGCGGTAATATTTGCAGAAAACAGGGTGAAAATCCACGGGTACTCCCGCCTTGTAACAGATCTCGGAGAATTTACACAGGATTCATTTATAAAAGCCTTATCTGAAATATATGAGATAAGACCATATGGAGAGATTGATGACACGGTTTTTTGGATACCCCCTCTTAAAGAGTCAGAAAAACCGGTTCATGTGTTTCACATGTATATAGGCAAAAAATGGTATGAACTCTCTGCACCAGTCAAAAATCCAGAAGACACAATTGCCTCTCTTGATGTATCAGTTCTTCAGAAAACTGTAATGGAGGATATGCTTGGAATAAAAGATCCAAGAGGTGACCCGCGCCTGCAGTATCTTGGAGGATCAAGACCGCTTTTAGATCTGCAGACACGCGTTGACAGCGGTTCTTTTGCAGTAGCCTTCTCGATGCAGCCTGTAATGGTGGAAACTGTTCTTAAAGTGGCTGATGAAGGAGAAATTATGCCCCCCAAATCCACATGGTTTGAACCCAAGGTTCTCTCAGGCCTTGTCATCCACACCCTCGATTAATCCTGAAATCATTATAATAAACAAAATTCCATTTTTAAAAAAGAATTATCCACAAAAAAAGAACCAGAGTAAATATTTTTTTCAACGGATTCAATTTAGCAACAGTTATATTTTATTCACCTGATATTTATCACTGTAAGTCTTTGACTATCTATTTCAGGATTGTGATGCTGTTGAAAAAAATACTTTTCATTTCAATAATACTGGTCACCGTTTTTTGCATGGCAGGCGCCTGTGTGCAGACCGGCGACAATGGCGATTCTTCGCAGGGAATTTCACTTCTTTCCGATGCAGACGATGACAGACTGACTGATGATGAAACAGAAAGAGAAATCCTTCTTGACAAAGCAATTGAAAACTTCCTTTTGGCAGTAAACCCTTCAGAGGAGAGCGCTGAAGAGATCTCGCAACGGTTTGATACGGGCGGAATTAAACCTGAAATTTACCAGATAATGGGCTTTGGAGTCAATAGAGAAGGAAAATCCGAAAAATGGATACTTGGAATAAAATATGGCACAAATAAATCAATGGTCAGCTATGAAAACAGATTCTTAAGAGAATCAGTATGGCCGGGCAGTCTTCCTGAAGAGAAGATTGATACCGGTTCAGTCCTGATGCCTTCAGTGATAATAAGCCAAAACAGTGACTTGTTAAATCCGCTTTTTGAAAAGGATGCAGGCAAAAAAATATCAATAGTCCTATCTGAAGGAGTGTACAGGTTAAGACCTGAAAATTCAGATCAGGCAGAAGAAATTAAAATCAGCGCCTACACCGGAGAAGTGATCCAGCAGTCATGAGAACTGATGATTCTGCAATTCTTTCAGTTGATTTTCTTGCAGGCTTTACAATCTTTCTCGTGGCTCTCATATTTGTAATAAACATGATCCCGGGATTATTAATTGGCGTTCAGAGCTCAACTGTTGATTATGATGCCGTTGCATACAGAACCGCGGTAATCCTTGCAGAAGATCCGGGTTCTCCCTACAGTCCGGCATGGGAGCTTAAGGACAATAATTACAAAGACGATATTGAAAGACTTGGACTTTCTGTTTCATCACAAACACCAAATATTCTCTCAACACAAAAAATAAGCAGATTTTTTGAAAATTCCCCTTCATTTAATTTTACACCGGATGAATACAGAGAAAAAACAATCTTTGGCGATTTTCCATATTCTTACAATATTTCACTTAAGGATGGTTCATCACAGACTCTTTATGCAGGCAGTCCTGTTCCAAAAAACAAATACGGCTATCTGAAAAGGCTTGTGAAAGTAAAGCATTACAGCAGTGCTGATGTTTCAGCAGGTGAATTAAACACAACAGAAGCAGAAATAGTAAACCCCGGGCCCGGACCGTTTACTTATGAAAGCGGTGTTTCATTTATTCTAAGCTACATTGACTTATTTGACAGGACAATCTCCCCTGCATACAGAATTGATCCGCAGACAGAGCCGGTAAAAATAACAATATCAAATTTCAGCCAGACAATAAATACAACACGAAGCGATAAGGTCACTCTTGACAAGGTAAGATTTTTCAAAGACGGAGTCATGGTATTACTCCCTTACGGAAATATTGACAACAGCACTTACATATTTACAGTTGATGATGTGCAGTACAACATGACACCATCCGGCCTTGATATGACTGACAAATCAGATATCAGATTTGAGCTTAAGCCGACAATGATGTTTTCAACACAGCTTACATCGCAGCTTTCAGTGGCATTTAATTTCACCTATACATATGAGCAGAACGAAACCAATTATCCGGTACAGGGAACTGTTCCTTACTCATATGGCTCTCCTAACATAACCGAGCCATATCTGACAGACGGTGTTTTGGAGGTCTGCATATGGTAGGTCTTTCCGATTCGGGCCAGCTTTTTACAATTGAAGGTCTTACTGCGGCAATAATCATGCTGGCGTCAGCATATTTTGTTTTAGGTACAGGAATGGTCTTTACCCCGGGTGATGTCCATATAACAGACATGCAGCTAAAGCAGCTTGGAAATGACGCTCTTTTAATGATGGAGACTCCGGACAGCTACAACGGTGAGAATAAACTATCAGAGATTTTAAAGAGCAAAGACACTGCACTTTTCAACAGTATGTTCTCAGATTACCTGCGGAAAAAAACAGGGGCAACTGAGTTTATCAATTCACTGGAGTACAACTCCACAGTTTACTATGTCCATTCAGGAGAAGTGAAGTCCTATCCCTTTGGATACAGTGATCACGGAGACAATCCTGGAAGAAATCCTGCAATAAGGTGCGGCAGATATGTAAGCACAAACTGGGACGGGGCAGATACAGTAGTAAAACTTGAGGTTTTGATATGGAGAGATTAAACGACGAAGGGCAATGGATTGTCCTTATGGGTTTTATTATAAGCACCGGAATTTTTTTCCTTGCAATTATCATCAATCAGTCCGTAATGGTCGGTCAGACCACATCAGAAGCAATTCTTGAGTTTCCGAAATCAGAGATTCAGGACATAAGTGATGAGATTGTCAATATCACGAGATCCCAAAATTCTGTTCCTGGTAAAATGGAGGCACTAAAAACAATTGCCATGAACAGGGAGAATGCGATTGTATGGGAGACAACATTTCCTGACAAATATTCTGATTCATACTACAAATACACAGAAATTGAAATTCATTACAACAACGGGGTGACAGCATATTATGAAAAATACCTACTGCCGGTTAAGATATGATGAGGATGCAGTAAGCACAATTGTTGAATACATCAACATTACAGCAGTAATGGTTGCACTTCTTATTGTAATGATGATAGTCACCAATGCCGTCTTAATTGAGGGGCCATCGGACTCTATTAAGTACCACTCCTTTGTCGATATTGGAAACGGAGTCAGTGCAAGGATTGTTGATATATATACAATAGCTCCTGACTCAGGAAGAATTGAGACAAAATTTGATCTTCCGGATGACGTAATTAATAAAGACTACTATGTTTTAATGGACCCGTATATGATTGGCGCTTCACAAAGCATAATTGTAACAGACGGAAATATAAAAAGCAAAATTTCAATTGCAGGAATCGGAGCAACGAGAGGAGTTGCAGGAAACACAACAGGCTCAGGGACAAACAGGATTACTTATGATTCAGGAGGAGTATGATGCAGAAAAAAAATAATTTTTCAGAAGTTAGTGAAAGCGGAGTATCAGAGGCAATAGGATTTATCATTATGTTTTCAATAGTGCTGACAGGCATTGCAATGGTTACACTTTATGCATATCCTGTTCTTCTTGAGTCCCAGATAAATTCGGATGAAAAAACAATGGAGCAGACTTTAATATCCCTGCAGAACGAGATGAAGATTCTTACATACAGCAACGTTCCATACAGGGATATTGCAATAAGAGTATCGGGAGGATCACTTGATTTTAAGGATTCTGCCAAATCATCTGATTACTTTGAATTTAATTTCTTTAATTATACATCGGGTGCTAATGACAACATACCATTCTATCCCGGAGAGATAAGATATACATCAGGAGAAGGCTCAGCAGTTTTTACCCTTGAAAACGGAGCTGTAATCTCACGTGAAAAATTTCAGCCGGGTTCTGCAATGGCTGCCGAGCCGAGATGGTATTTCGATGATTCAACAGATACACTTGTAGTGCTTCTCACAAAAATTACAGCTGACAGGGATTATTCACTTCAAAGCATAGGAAATGTCCAGATGAGCATGCTTTCAGAGCCGGCAACAACAGACATGAATTATGATGCCTCTGGTTTACCGCCTTATGATGTTATTGTCACATATTATCCTGACAGCAAAAACAATCTTGAAACTGCATGGAGAAATTACATGACAGGTGATGCCATCTCGGGAAGCAGGCATTTTAGAGAGACGCCTGCAAATGTTTATCAGTTTGATGACGTCAAACGCTTTGTGTTAAAGGAATATACCATCAAAATAGAAGACATCTGATTTATTCTTCTTTTTTTGAATTTTTTTAAAAAAGTATGAGATAATTTATTTCAAAGGTAATTGTTTCTCATAAGCCACTCAACCTGCGGCTTTGTGTACCTGTAGATAATATCACACTTTTCGTCCTGGAAATCCCATGGAATGACAACAAGTACATCGCCCTCACGAATCCAGACACGTTTTTTAATTTTTCCCTTGATACGCCCCACACGGGTAATGCCATCATAGCATCTTACTTTAATATGATTTGCGCCAAGCATCAGGTCCGCAGTTGCAAACTGCTCCCTGTTTCTTTTATTTGGAAGGCGGACCCTGACAATTACGTCTTCATCTCCGGGTCCTGTTTTTTTCTTGTATTCTGCCAGATATCCCAACTCCGATTAGATATACATATTGGCACTAATGAAATATATCAATTCTTATTGGCATATTATTTTATTTCTTTAAAAATTGCATATTTTAAAATTCAATTATCCAAAGATATACTTTATAAATGGTTTTAAAAATCATAAAAATATAAAATAGAAAATTAGGTTTATTATTATATTCTTTGCGGTGTTTTAGAGGGCAAATATTTCATAAAGGGTTTTTTTTCAGGAGGTTTTGAAAAATTTATTTACCATCTGCGGGGATTTCCCCTTCCTCTTCTGCCGCCGCCAAATCCGCGGCCGCATCCATACGGAACTCCGCCACGGCCAAGGCCATATACAACTCCTTCAGCCGGGGCGTTCTCAAAGCCGGGCTTTGCTGCCCCTTCTTCTGAAACTTCTGATCCCTTTGCAGCTTCTGATGCGCAAGGACCAAATTTTCTTCCTGTCATCATTCCAAGGCCACGAGGGCCTGTTCTGTCATATCCTGGCATTTTTATCATCTCCGGACAGAAGTCAGCATTTAATGTTGTTCTGACCACATAGGATTATTACGCATATGAGCAATATTGATCTTTTGATGAAGGCAAATCAGAGTCATTATCTTCAGTTGAAATTTCAATTGTTTTCCCGTTTACAAGCGCATCAGCTACTTTTTTCCTTGCACTGTGAAGATCTCTCCAAAGAGTTCTTCTTGAAACTCCTGCAATACCGGCTGCTGATTCCTGATCGTAGTCCATCAAATCAACAAGGCGCATAGCTTCCATCTCCTCAGGAAGAAGAGTTATCACCTCATTACACCAGTGTTCTGCACCAAAAGGTGAGAACCGCCTCATCTGAAATGAGACGCCGGACATTCGTTTCATCCGGGGTCTTCCTCTTCCTCTCCGGCATCTGCCTTCGCCGGGCATCCTTTCATCTGTCAATTATTTAAAACTCCTGTGATGCAACCAAAAATATCAGGATATTTCAGGCATTTTATTAATTATACTTATTACTGCAGGAATTTAATTTTAATTATCAAAACATGCTTCTCCCGCCAGAATAAAAATTAACTAACGAAGGCATTTTTCCCGCTTAATTTATACCATTAAAAGCCGATTCTTATCAGCAGAGCAATGATTGATGCATACTTCCCGCCGGACTACCTGATAAGCATAATAGGCATAGCAGTTTTTGCAATAACAGGAGTACTTGCAGGTGCAAAAAGGGGAATGGATATATTTGGAATTGTTGTAATTGCACTTGTAACAGCTTTTGGCGGCGGAACTGTAAGAGACGTCATCCTTGATGCGCCAATATTCTGGATTGAAAATTTTATTTATGTATGGATAGCTATTTTCGCCGCAATTATGGCATTCTTCCTTGAAGGATACTTCTGGAAGACATACAAACCGCTGCTGCATCTTGATGCACTCGGAGTTGCACTTTTTAATGTACAGGCAATAGACAAGACGCTCGCTCTTGGATTTACTCCTGCAATCGCAGTTATTATGGGGATTATTACGGGAATATCAGGAGGCATCATAAGAGATATCCTGACCGACAGGCCAAACCTTATTTTAAAACAGGAGCTTTATGCAACTCCTATTCTTATCGGCGGAGTATTGTATGTTACACTCCTTTATCTGATGCCTGATGCAGGAGTGGCAAGTTCGGTAATAGCAATTGCTGTTGTATTCATAGTCAGGATTGCTGCAATAAGATGGAATCTCAAATACCCCAAATGGCTTTTATTTGCGGGAAAGGAGAGCCAGTAAATGGTTATTTAATTTTGGATTTTGAAAAAAAATCAGGAGGATTTTTTGGATTTTGATATCAGGCATAAGCCGCAATTATAATTTGTATTTTTTGTCAAGATAATCCGAGAACCTCAAAAGCGCATCCGACATATCTTTTCTTGCAAAACCTATCCTGAAATGGGTATTGGAATAACCGAAAACTGTTGACGGGATAAGCAGAACGCCTGCCTTTTCTATTGCATCAAGGCAGAATAATAAAGCTTCCTCTCCGGTTTTAATCCTTACAAAACCAACCGAAGATGAAACCGGTCTGACCCATTCCAAAATTTCAGAATATTTCAAAAAGAATTCATCAAGGACTGAAAGGTTTTCAGAAATTATTGAAAGATTTCTTTTCAGCAGCTTTTCACGGTTTAAAAGTGCAATTTCCGAGAGATATTCCGATGGAGCGCTCTGGCATATCGAAATATAATCCTTAAAGCATTCAATGCCCTGCATGAGCTCTTTGTCTTTTACTGCTATCCATCCGATTCTAAGTCCTGCAAGTCCATATGCCTTTGACATAACACCAAGCGACACTCCTTTTGAATATTCATCAGCCGCCGCAGGAAGCCTGTCTTTTTTATCGTACTCAAGTTCACGGTAAACTTCGTCAGAGAAGAGATACAGTGAATTTTCAGAGGCAATTTCTATAATTTCCAAAAATTCCTCTTTTGAAAAATTAAACCCTGTCGGATTATGCGGAGTGTTTATTATTATTGCAGCTGTATTATCCCGGATACTTTCCCTAAGCTCATTTAAATCCGGCCTCCAGCCGTTCTCTTCATTCATCCTCCATTGTGTAATCCGGCAGCCAATTGCATTTGCAATCTCATACAAAGACTGATAGCAGGGCGTAAGCACAATTATGTGATCCCCGGGATTTAAGGCTGCATTCATAAATACAAATATCCCCTCCTCCGCACCTGAAAATGTTATGATTTCATCCGGATTTACTGAAGAATAAAGAGAGGAGATTGCCTTTCTAAGTGAAGGCGATCCTTTGGTCTGAGTATATCCAAGCCAGACATCTGATAAGTCATCGCCGGATTTGCCGCATATTTTTAAAAGCTCTCCTGCCGTTAATGACTGGCAGTCAGAGGTGCATAAAAGACAGGGGGCGCTGAATTCATATTTTTTAAGATATTTCTCCAGGAGGAATTCATCGATCTTCATTTTAAAATAATATGATGAGAAACATTAAAAATCCAGCCGGCAAAGCTTTTTTGTCTGGCTGAAAAATTAAAAATGAAATTCTTCAGATAAGCCTTAAGCATAACAGTTGGGAATTTCTGAAATGCCATTTTCAAAAAAAATTTATTTCATCAAATCATCAGCCTGTTTTAAATCTTTGAGAGCAGAAAATATGAATTTTTTTCTTATACATTTTCAGAAGAAAAGTCCTGCCAAAGAACTTATACAGAAATTTTTTTAGTTGAGGATTTTTGAAAAAAAATATGAAGGTCTTTAAAGCATTCATATACAATACATCTCAAAAACAATATCATCTTTGAAAGAAAAATAATGTGATTATAAAGTCCCTATAATAGGGCAATATCCCATAACAGGTGATATGTTGGCAATTCGGACAATTAAATCTGCCTTTTCAAATTACGACAGACAGTATGGAAAAAAGGACGTCTTACCTGAAAAGAAAAGGCTTGACAAGGTATTCATGGCGCTGTATATCCTGGGTGACAAAGGAAAAAAAAGTGTCAACAGGCAGGACATAGAGAGAAAATGCTCAATCCCCAAAAACGAGATAATGCTTGCAATTGAGGAGATGGGAGATAAGAACACAATAATTGATGAATCCACAATGTCAGGAATGAAATGGCGCCTGAACAGAAACGGAATCACATACACTGAAAATCTCATTGATGACTTAGAAAGCAATATCCCCCCGGGATACATTCCTGAGCCTGAGTGAATTCTAAAAAAAAAATTTAAACCTGATTCATCCATAATTTCCGGGGGGCTGCATTCTGCATCAGCGCTTAGCTGCGGCAGAAACAATAAAATTGGTTTTCTCTTTTGTAAGCCTGCCCTTTTTCCCGATTATCTCTCTTTTGGAAAGCTCTACAATATCATAAAGAAGAATATAGCTTTCATCAAACATGCTTAGACCTCCTTTTTCAAAATCATCAAGCTCAAGTATCACAGGTGCAGTATCTTTTGGCATCCGGCTTGTAACGGGGCAAAGACGTATTTTATTGCCGCAGCTTTCAATTACAACAGCAGGTCTTGTTTTAACCCCGCCTGTAAACCCAAAACGAAGAGGTGCAAGTACAACATCACCGACAAAAAATTCAGGCATCTTTTCAGCATCTCTTTTATCAGTATTTTATGATGCATAAAAGTGCCGTTTGAAGATAAAAAACCAAAAAAAAAATGTTTTTTTTTGATCATAGTCTTTCATCAGCACAGCATTCAAGGTATCCGTCTATTAATTCAAGAATAACATCGGCGCTGTTTGCGCAGATGCTGATTAATGCCTCCTGCTGCCTGATATCCGGAGGATTCTCTTTTACAGGAAAGGCACGGATGAAATGGCCAAATAAATCCTTATGCAGGACAGGGCCGTTGAATGAAGATTTTTTAAGCTCCTGTCCAAACTTTGAAAGTTTTTTGCAGTCTGTCATATTCAGAAGGGAAAAGAGGTTTTTAATCCCCCTGGAAGATAGCGTCTGAGCCTTTAAAAGACCGATCGGATGTTTTTTTCCTGCTGAAATAAGTGCAGGGCCGATATATCCTGCAGTTCTTTTATCAATTGCATCAGGCAAAACATTGTCTTCAATTGAATAATGGCCCATGTCACCAAAATCACGAAGATCAATGACCATTCCGGGACTCAGCCTTGTCTTTCTTGAATATTTCAGCCTGATTATGGAATAATCAGACATGCTTACAGCCAAGACCTCAAAGTTGCTGTCCCTGCCGGGTCCGGGTGCAGAAATAACGGCTACATAGACAACATCAGAAAGTGTCGGAGCAAGACGCTTTCTTTTCATCTCCGGTTTTTCAGCCTCTTTTTTTTCAAAATTCCCGGGCTTTGCAAAATTATCTCTCATAATAAAAGTTCCCAAAATGTGGAAAATAAATCTGCGGTGATGAAAGATAATTATCTCCCTCCTGCACCTCCGCCTCCAAAACCGCCGCCTCCGCCGAATCCGCCGCCGGATCCTCCCTGCGACGGCGGTGTGAATGTGCTTATCGTATGGAATCCTGCAAACCAGATGTAATGAGGATAGAAGTAGCCTCCTTCGGAGATGTTTACATTCATCTCCTTCATTGCAGCCTCTACTTTGTCTCCGGCGCCAAGAGCTGTGGCATATATCAGCCATTCTCCCCACATGTTTAAATCCTCAGTCCCATACTTCTTTATCTGGCTCAAATCAGATACAAAACGCTTAAATGAATTCCATTCAAGCTTTTCCCTGTAGTGATCATCTTTCCACCGGCCAAAAAGTGTTGACGGGAAAAGGGTTGCAACAACGGCCTGGATAATCACGGCAACTCCCATTGAAAGTGCAGTAAAAATTACTGATGATGCATAGGAATACATAAACAGGCAGATCATGGAGACTATGATAATTACTGCCCCTGCAGCATAGAAGAGCAGAAGATAACCTCTTCCATCCTCTGCATATTTTGATGAAAGCAATTCATCCTGTGCAGACATAACCGCGTTAAGATTTTCCTTTACTGCACTTGCTATCTTCTCATCAGCCATTGATTTTGATGCATTCTTTGAGACCTCCTCAAAGTATCCTGTATCAAGAATTCCTGCTTTGCCTGAATTTGCTGCTATGAAGCCGAATACCTTCTGCTCGTATTTATCATCGGAAGCACCATCCAGAATTTCAATGAGAACTCCTTTATTATCCTCTTTTTCAGAAATCTTAATCTTCTTTCTCTTATGCAGGTCAAGAAGAGTTGCGTAAAAGCCATGCTCATCAGACTCAAATGCATCTCCTTTGAAGAGAAGATTCACCTGCCAGGGTGAGAGTTTTTTGTTGGGAATTGTACTGAGATACTTAGGAACTGTAAAATTCTTCTCCCGGCCGACAGCGGCATAGAGTGCTACAAGAAGGAAAGGAACAAGAATCACAATAATTTTGCCTGCGTCTGCAACTAACTGTGAGATATATAATCCTGATTCAAACCCGGGATTTGCAGCCCTTGTCTTTTCAACAACACCCTCGACATATGAAGGATAACCGGGAATTTTTTCAGCCGCATCAGGCTTTAGAAGCATCTCTGCCTCAATAATTCTGTTTTCAGGAGAGCTTCCGGTGATTACTGCTTTTTTATCCTCTAAGGATATCTCATAACCCGGCGAATGGATAAAAACATCAGTAATGCTGTCAGAAACAAGCGTGATTTTTACATTCCTGTACGGGATGTGCTCATCTGCAAACATTATGTTTATATGCGAGGCTTCTTCGTCATACTCAATAGGAGGATAAAAACTGTATGTATATTCAACCTCGTATTTTCCAGAATCAAAATAGGCTGTATTGACAATTCCTGCTTCATTTGGATATGCATTATCTGACACAAACGACTGAAGGCTTTGTGAGTCATCATTTTTATCATTGAATAAAAATACATCTCCGTTCTTTGTTTTGATATAGCCTGCTGTGCCGTCAGGTGTTTTCATATCAATAAGCTCAATATGAGGGCTGCCGGCAGTATTCTGAGAATGCTCTGCGGAGTACACGGGCGCTGCCCAGACGCGGTAAAGCATCCTGTAATCGCCGGATGATAAAACATCATATACATAGCGCTCAGTCAACGTGCCGTTGTCATACCAGACTGCCTCATAAGAATCTGCATAAAGGCTGCCGCCAGAATCTGTGGATTCTGAAGAGATAAATCCTGCTGCGGCAATTATGAAAATTCCCAAAAAAAGTGTCGCAGCAAATACTGCTGCGACCTGAAACTTCTCTTCCATCTGATTCCTTTATTAAAATGAAATTTTTGGTGCTTTCTCTAAGTTTTCATCGTTAAACTCAAGGTAGTCAAGCTTTGTCAGATGAAGCATGCCTCCGATGATGTTTGAAGGAATTGTCTCAAGCATTGTGTTGTACTGCTGTGAGATGTTGTTGAAAGTATAGCGCTGGCGTGCTATCTCATCCTCAAGATCCTTTACAGAACTCATAAGGGTTTTTACTGTCTCTGATGTTTTAAGATCAGGATAGTTCTCCATTACTGCAAAGAGCCTTCCAAGAACAGATGCTGATTCCGCCTGTATTGAATTTAAGTCGCCGACACCGGCACCGCCGACACTTGCCCTCATCTTTGTTACAGACTCAAGCGTCTCTTTCTCAAAGCCTGCGTAGCTTTTTACAGATCCCAAAAGCTGCTCAATCATATCAAGGCGCTTTTTCATTGCCACCTTTATCTGTCCGAGTGTTGCCTCGGATGAATTTTTAAGGCTGAAATATTTGTTGTATATCCCTACAAACCATAAGACAAGGATAATTAATACAACAACAATAATGCCTGCAATTATATATGCCATCATAATCGGTCACTTTCGTTATCTGATTCATTCTACCTGAAGGGATTTAAAAAGGACTGATGATAAAATTCCTCCCTGCCATGATGAATGTTAAAAATGAATGAAGCAGGCATCATGTATTTAACCTGTCCGGCAGATAAACAGATATAATCTGGATGAGGTTTTGGAATTGATTAAGAAAAGCCCTGCATCTGCTTTGAAACATCAGATTTACACAAAATCAAAACAAAAGCATGTGTCTGTTTCACAAAGGGATTTTCTTAATCAATTCCAAAATCCCTTCCTGCAGAGATATATATCGGTTTTTTTGTAAGAGAAAGCAGCTTTGATGAAGATTCAGTAATAAATGCATTAAATGAACTTTTAAAAAAGATTGAGGATATTCTTAAAAACACTCCTGCAACTTATACATTCCTGCTCCCGTTTTCAAAAACACATGAACATGAAATTCTTGAAAATTTTCTTCAAAACAGAACCCCCTTTAGAAAAAGTCCGGTTGAAATTCTTCTCATAAAAAAACCGGAAGAACAAAAATTAAGTCCGGGAAGAGATGAGCAAAAAGGCCCGTTTGAAAGCAGCATAAGGTTTCGTATAATCGAGTGTGATGAAAGTTCAAAGAAAGCCGGATACGATGCGGTTACAGACAAAATTGCTGAAAAAAGCACCCTCATATGAGCCTTGCACACAGGCCCAATGACTGGATGGTTATCGGATTTGAGTCTGTAATAAAAGAAACGCCTCTTAGATTCTGCCGTCTTGATATTCCGTTTGAGCCCGTAAAAAAAATTTTCATCTCTGCATGGATTCAGAACAGACTTTTATTTTACAGGCGCGAAAGCAAAAAATCCAAAAAGAATTACAGGATTTTATCTGTTGCAGGCGAACTGCTTTTTTTTATTACACTGATTCTTGCAACCATTCATGCACTTGAGATAGGCCATATGCCAAAATCACATATTGATCCTTCACTTGTAATTGCAGCTCTTACAATCACTCTTCCGGCATTTGCTGCGGCTGTTTCTTCAATCAGGATTCAGCGTGAGTACTTAAGAAATTCCGAGAGATATTCACACATTGCAAAGCACATAGCCTCGGTAAAAAACGAAATCGTCCATGTAAAAAATATGAACCAGCTCAGGGAATTTCTTGAGGAGATGAACGAAATTACACTAAGAGAGCAGCAGGACTGGAGAATCATCTTCAGATTCAGGGAGATTGAGGCCGTTTAGAAATACGGGTCTGATAATGCTTTTCCAATTCATAGCTGCCGGCATATATCTGTGCTTTCTCTGCTAACGGTTGAAATCCTCAATATTCCATCCAAGATACTCTTTTATTATGACATAAGCCATCTCCGGCGGAATAGCCCCCTGCTCTGTTATAACAAGGTCAATATAATCGGCAGGAGTTACATCAAATGCGGGATTTCTGACTGTGACGTTTGGCATTTTTTCGGCAATTTTTGTGTCAAGAACCTCTGTTGTATCCCTCTCCTCAATCTCTATAAGCTCGCCTGTAATTGTTTTTGGAGCAAATTTGTAAGTCTCTGCTGCAACAATAAATGGCGTTCTTGCCTCATGTGCACAAAGAGCAATCTGGGACGTACCGATTTTATTTATTACAGCTCCGTTTACGGTTACTGCATCAGAACCGACTATTACAAGTGATACTTTCTTCATAAAAAAACGGGCTGCCGAGTCAACTATGAAATTTGTCTTTATTCCTGCATCAGAAAGGGCTTTTATTGTAATGTGACCCTGGTTTCTCGGCCTCACCTCGGTTGCAAAAACTTCAAATTTTTTGCCCTGCCTGTGAGCCTCAATTATGCAGGCTATTGCGGCTTCAGAGTTGCAGTGTGTTAAGATTACATCTCCGTCTTTTATGTGTGCAGCCCCGATTTCTGCAATGCGCCTGACAGCCATCTTTGAATTTTCAATGAATAAATCCGCACTTTCATGGACTGCCCTGTAAGCCTCATCAAAGGTCTTTTCATTTCTCATGGCCCTCATTACAATATTGACAGCGTTTGGAAGAGAAACTGCAGTGGGCCTTGTCTTAAGGAGTGTGTCTGCGGCTGATTCCATCTCCTCCCTGAACTCTTTCAGGCTCATTGATGCATTTTTCGATGCAGCCAAATCAGAGTGCTCCTTTAAAGCAAGCGCCGCAGTCCGTGCAATTCTTCCTGCACCGCGAATCTCCATGCTTCTTATCTTTTGTTCAGTCTCACTAAGAGTCATCTTATTATTCTAATAGGAAAAGCCTGATATAAATGGCTTCGTCATAGATGCAAAACAAAAAAAACTGAATTATTTATTCAATCTTTTGGACTCTGCCAACACTTCCGTCAACAAGCCTTACCTTTATTCCATGGGGATGAGAAGGGGAATTTGTAAGAATATCCTTTACAATGCCTTTTGTGAGCTTTCCACTTATCTGATCCTTTTTAAGAACAATCTCAACACTGATTCCGGGCCTGATATTTATCCTTTTTTGCGGGTTTTTATCATCTGAATTTCTGTTTATTTCCATATTTTCATACCGGTTTATTGACTTTTGGTAAAATTCGCTCTTTTAATATGTAAACCTCTCTTTAAATTCCGGATTATTTTTTTAGGATAATGACAAAGCAGCAGATCAACTCCTGCAAACAAATTTCTCTGACGTCTGATTTTTTTCCCGGATTTTTAGGAAATTTTTAAAATTAGAAAAAAAATAATTTCCGGAAATTTTTAAAGAAATGTGATTTGAAAAATATGCTGAAGGCTCTCCTCCTCCGGTCTCTCTTTTTTTTTGAAATATATCTATTATGATGCAGAAATATATCTACTATAATTGCATATTATAAATTAACAGATTATTCTGTTGGAAAATAAAAAAATGAGTGACAGAAATTTTGGAGGCCAGCGCAGAAGTTTTGGCCCCCGCGAACCAAGAGAGATGCATAAAGCCGTATGTGCAGATTGCGGAAAAGAGTGCGAAGTTCCATTTAAACCTACAGAGGGAAGACCAGTATATTGCAGGGACTGCCTGCCCAAATACAGAAAACCCAGGTTTTAAAATTTACTCTTTTTTTCCCTGTCTGTCTCTAATATTCTCTTCAGCCCCTTTGGATATAATCTGGTTTTAAAAAACAGATATGGAATAATACCATATTTCAAATATCTGAAAACCAACAGGATTTAATCAGACTATGGCATCCTCAAATAAAATTAAAATATACGGAAATTACAGGCTTTTTATTTTTACATGTTTGTTTATTTTAATAACAGCAGCCACAGCAGGATGCACTCAGATATACGAAAAGCAGCCTGAAATAAATACCAGTATTTCAGAAGAAGAAATTTTTGGGGATATCTCCTCAGATACACCGCCCGAGGTTAAATCATCACCGGAAGAAAAAACTGACGCCAATACATATAACAGCAATTCAGATTCATCCGGGATTTTTCTTTCTTACCCAAAGCTTGTACCAAAGCAGGTAACAGGCCCGAAATCTTCAGTGAGAACTTTTACAACAAAATTCGAAAAAACTGAATACACCGTATCATTTGACATTAATATGTCAGTACTTTCAGGCGCACAGACTGCAGACAAAAGTCTTGGAAACCAGATCAGAAAAGAGCCTGAAGATGTTCAGATACAATATTACAGATCCTTTTTTGAAGGCGAGGCCAATGATGCATTTTTTGATGAAATCACAAAAAAGCTGCGCCATGTAAAAATTGCCAACGGATTAAGCGACCAGGAGTACCTGGAATACCTGATTACATTTGTTCAGCAGATTCCATATGACTTTCTGGCCGATGAAACACGATATCCAATCGAGGTATTATTCGACAGAACCGGTGACTGTGACGAAAAAAGCATGCTCCTCATCGGACTTTTGGATAAAAGCGGTTATGATACTGCGCTTATTCTCTTTCCGGACAAAGGCCACGCTGTCTCCGGAATAAAAATTATCCCGGAGGGCCAGACAAATTTCCGCCTTTACAGATCAGATGACAGGAGAAATTATCTTTTTATTGAGGCAACTGCGCCGTACTATATCGGCCTTTATCCGGATGATTATGAGAATGCCAACTCAGTTGTAATTCCGGTCAGCGACAAAAGCAAGATGGCGTATACAAAATACAATTATGTTGCCTATATCGTTGACAGCATGAAAAAAATCAGGGCAAGGATAATTTTCCTTGAAGAAGACCTAAAAAGGCAGTACAATATGATAAAAGCACTTGAAGAGAAATTAAACGACCCTTACAGTTATTATACATACCAGAATGAGTTTGACTCAGATTATATCGACTACAGGCAGATGGTTGATAAATACAATGAATATTATGAGATTTACCAGAAGAACATCGAAGTCTACAGGCATATTGAGCAGCACCCATATGATATTGAAGGTGTCAGAAGAACGATTTTCAACAGCAAGATAAATGAAATGGAATACTGATTGTAAAATTAAGTGAAAAAGCGACTCTGCAGATACCTTCTCTCAGACCCGTTTAGCAGACATCCGGAAAATATCATGAAGTTCTCCAGATCCTTTTTTTGTTGCAGGGATGCAGCCTTAAAACCTTTAATCTGGGCTTATTTGGATGTAAAAAAGAGCGTTTTTAAGGCTTTTTTGCAATAAACGCAAAAGTTGGATTTTAGAGCGATTAAAGCCCGGATCGCAACCCTATAGCGGCACGCTATTGCCCTCTTTTTTTTCAGACGATGTTTATATCGGAAAGGTTTGAGATAACCGAATACAGGGCTTCTGTGAAGACGGGATATTCTGCGGTTTACGCGGATTTAACACCATATTTAAGCCTTACTGTGTAATTTGATATTGACAAAAAATATAAAAAATACAAAAAATACAAAAAACAAAACAAAAAAATTAAAAAAATCAATAAAAAATAAAAAAAAAATAAAAACCAAAAAAATTAAAAAATCTATAAAAAAATTATCAGGAAAAGATAGTGGAAATTTTATTTGTTTTTTGTTATTTAAGCGGGGGGCGCCAGTAGTCAGAGGGGACACGGTCAATAAGCATTCCCTCTACAAGAACTGGCATGAGCTGTCTCGCCTCCTGAATAGCTTTTTCAAGCCTCCACTGCCTGTCTGCATAAATAGTATAAATCGGCTCACCCTTCCGTATAATCTGGCCTCTCTTTTTATGAAGGTAAATTCCGGCACCTTTGTCGTGAGGGGCTCCTGCCATCCGGGCAATTGAGATCAAAGCCTTGTTTTTCATATCAATCACATATCCGTCTTCAGGAGCATTGACTTCAAATGAAAATTCTCCGGCTTTTAAGTCCTTTGATGTGATATCGGGGTTTCCTCCCTGAATCGCAATAATCTCTTTCATCTTCAAAAGCGCCTTTCCGCTCTTTAAAATCTCCTCAGCAAGTGCAAATCCCATACCGCTCTGTGCCTTTCCTGCCATCTCAAAAGCAATTCCTGCAATTGTAAGACTCTTCTGCACAAGCGAGTGCGGCTTGTCCGATCCTTCAAGAACGCTCAATGCCTCGCTTACTTCAAGGTTTACGCCAATGCAGTGGCCGACAGGTGATTCGCCGTATGTAATTGCACATTCAACCCTCATTCCAAATCTCTCGCCAAGTTCAATGAACTCACGTGCAAGCTTTCTGCCCTCTTCAGGCGTTTTGACCTTCGCCTCGTTTCCAACAGGAATATCGATTACAACGAGATCTGCACCGACCGCAATCTTTTTCGCCATCACACTGGCAAGCATCTGGCCCCTTGCATCGATCTTGAACGGATACTCATAGAGAATTATCTTGTCATCGGCAGGAGCAATATTTGTCGCACCTCCCCAGACAATCACTCCTCCTGCCTTTTCAGTCATCTGCTGGACTTCAACTGATGAAAACTCAACCGGCGCAAGAGCCTCCATAAGATCAGCCGTTCCGCCGGCGCCTGTTATTGCACGGGAGCTTGTTTTTGGTATTTTAAGGCCGCCTGCGGCAATAATCGGAACAATCAGAAGAGTAATTTTATTCCCCGGCACTCCTCCGATTGAATGCTTGTCAACAATAGGGTGAGATGAGAAGGATAATTTTTCTCCTGTCTGGACCATTGAGCGTGTCAGGTATTCAACCTCGTCCATATCAAGGCCGTTTATGTATGAGGCGGCGATGAATGCACTTGTCTCTCCGGGTGCAAGTGTATCAGAAACGATATCAAGAACAATGGAGTTCATCTCATCAGATGTGAGTTTTTCTCCGTCCATCTTCTTTTTGATGTAGTCTATTGAGATTGGCCTGTCAGCATGCCTTACTTCAAACAAATCTCCGTCATCTGCGTTTAAGCGCTCGTTTGTCTTCTGGTAAATACCAAAAGTTCCTTCCGGAAGAAGTGTTTTTGTTGTGACTACAAAGGCCTGGACAAATATTCCTTTCTCCTCCCGGACAATCTGGACACGATCGCCATCTAAAACACCAATTTTTCTGGCATCCTCAGAATTTAAAACAACTCCCATGTATTCGATGTCAAGCAGTTTTGCTGTAATTTTAACCATATTATTTCTCTCCGTCAGCGCCTGATGATTGATATGGTATTTGGCTATTAAAGCCTTTTTGAAATCGCAGGGGGTATCCAGGCAGTTTTCAGATACAATTAATTTTTTTTTTTGAATTTAAATTATTGCTGTAATTTGCGCGGTTCATAGGCATTTTATTTTCAGTTGATTTTTATCAGGGGCTTATGAAATGATGCCGGATAAGCAAAACTAATGAAATATTTACTGCTGCATGCAGGGTGCTCTAAAATTAAGCAGTTTTTGCCTTTTTTTACAGACTCTCTCCTGAAAATCACATACCCTGAATTTTTTTAAAATATAAATAAGAAAGACTGTATAATTTTGATTTTTTTTTCTGCATTTATGAGGGTAAACCTATTGTTTCATTACAAATGGACTCAAATAAATAGAACAGGGAGACCAGTAAAAATGGAAACCAGTAAACTGTATGTCGGAAATCTGACATACTCAGTAAATGAAAAGCAGTTGGAAGAACTGTTTTCTCAATATGGCGATGTAAAAAGCGTCAAAATTATTGAACGTAAAGGATTCGGATTCGTCGAGATGGGAAATGTTGAAGAGGCTGAAAAAGCCAAAGAAGCACTCAACGAGACAGTTTACGAAGGCCGCACAATGAGAATCGACGAGGCACAGCCGCCGCGTCCAAGAAGAGAATACAACAGCAGATACTAAGTATCCAATATATTCCCTTTTTCTAAACAGGCTTTTTGCCCGGATTACAACAGCTCATCTTTACTATTCTGAACTATTATTACCGCCGTCACGCATGACAATATTCTTTGCCGCCAGATATCCTGTTGAAAATGCAGCCTGAAGATTATATCCGCCGGTATCACCATCAATATCCAAAACCTCGCCTGTAAAATAAAGCCCGGGGCAGATTTTTGACTCCATTGATTTCTGATTTACTTCGGAGAGCAACACGCCTCCTCTTGTGACCATCGCCTCGTTTACGCCGGCGGGTGATGAGACTAAAAACTCATGCCCGCAAATTTCATTTGAAAGAAGTGTCTTTTTATCTTTTGGAAGATGGGCGCATGTTAAATCCGGTGAAATTTCACACCTCTCAAGAATCTTTTTTGCAAATCTTTCATAAAGCCCGCATTCGCGAAGATATGACAAAACAGTTCTTCTCCCGTCAAGGCCCGCCATTCTGGAAATTTCGCTTTTTATTGATTCAGGAGTAAGCCCTTTTAGAAATGATATTTTAAGAATGTCTCCTTCTTTTATGTACCTTGACATATGAAGAATGCCGGGTCCGGAGAGACCTTTATGTGTAAACAAAATATCACCAGAGCCTTCGCGCAATTTTTTATTTTCACGAAAAAGTGATATTTTTGCGCTCTCAAAGGATATTCCTGAAAGGGAGGAGAAATCGTAATCCGCTATGGTTACTGCACATAGAGCAGGCCCTGTTTCGGATATGCTGTGTCCAAGACTTTTTGCAACTGCATAGCCGTCGCCTGTCGAACCTGTTGCAGGATATGTCAATCCGCCGGTTGCAACAACAAGATTTTTACAGAAATACAGAGCCTGTTCTGTTCTTACAGAAAACCTGCATTCATCAGGAATTCTTTCTGACAGATTTGATGCAGAAAGTATCTTTTCACTGCATCTGATAACAGCGCCGCATTCCTGGCACTGAGTTACAAGAATCTCCAAAACATCAGATGCCTTTTTGGATTTGGGGAATACTTTTGATCCTTTTTCAACAGTTGTTTCAAGACCTTTTTCATTAAAATACTGAATTAAGTCTTTGTTTGTAAAATTCATTAAAGCAGGCTTTAAAAATTTTCCATTATCGCCATAATGAACAAAAAAATTCTTAATATCTCCGTCCTGTGTAAGGTTGCACTGTGAAAGCCCTGTAATTAAAAGCTTCTTTCCGCATGAGCTGTTTTTTTCCAGAAGAAGAACTCTTTTTTTCCCGCAGGATGCTGTTTGAGCACAGAAAAGACCTGAAGGTCCGCCGCCGGCGATGATTACATCAAATATTTCTGTGTTTTCCTCTTCTTTCATTCCCAACTGGGATTTTTTTTTAATTTTCACTCAACGCCACGCAACCTGCATTCACTTTTAAAAGTCGGCTTATTTAATACATCTGATGGATTAAACCAATCATGATGGTAATTTTTATCCAGACCCGCCGCAATAATATTGATAAATTATGGTGCAGGGCAGATTAAAACTGGGTCTTATTCAGACAGATGCAACAGACGATCTCACATTTAATCTTAATAAGGCACTTTCCTTAGCAGAGGAGGCAATCCTGAAAGGTGCAAAGATAGTCTGCCTGCCCGAACTTTTCAAAACGCCTTATTTTCCCCGGGATGAAGACATTAATCCTGAAATTTACTCTGAAACAATTCCGGGAATATCGACAGATGCATTTTCAGCACTTGCCAAAAAATATCATGCTGTAATAATAGTCCCTGTCTTTGAACGTGCAGACAATGGACTTTTTTATAATTCGGCTGTTGTAATAAACTCAGACGGGGAATTAATGCCGGCCTACCATAAAGTCCATGTGCCTTATGACCCTCATTTCTATGAAAAAAATTATTTTTATCCCGGAGACTTCTACCATGTCTATGAGACAACATACGCAAAAATAGGCGTTTTAATCTGCTATGACCAGTGGTTTTCCGAGCCTGCAAGAATTGAGGCATTAATGGGTGCCGAGATAATCTTTTACCCGACAGCAATAGGAAGAATAGAAGAGCTTCTTGAGAATAATTCTGATGCGGCAGAGGGCGACTGGAAGTCTGCATGGACAACTGTGCAGAGAGGGCATGCCATATCAAACAGTGTCCACGTTGCAGCCGTAAACCGGATCGGAAAAGAGGGTGAAATTGAGTTTTGGGGAGGCTCGTTTGTATGCGATCCCTTTGGAAACATTATAAAAGAGGCAGGATGCGGTGAAGAGATAATAATTGCAGAGGTTGATCTGTTAAAAAACAAAGACATCAGGGAAGGATGGGGATTTCTTCGCAACAGAAGACCGCAAACCTATGGCATCATAACAAATCCGGTTGAATTGCAGCACCTCACCGAAGGCTACATATGCCCTCCGAAGAAGCGGCCTGACACACCGAAAAAACTTGGCTATCATATGCCCGCCGAGTGGGAGTCGCACGATGCAGTCTGGCTTTCATGGCCGTATTCAGAAGAAACCTTCTTTGATATTGAATCCGTTGAAGAGTCATACTCACAAATAATCTCTGAAATTTCCAGATCTGAAAAGGTCAGGCTCTTTGCTGTTAGTGAAGATGAGAAGGAAAGAATTTTTGAAAAGATTCTAAAAGCCGGTGCAGACCCAAAAAATATCGACATTAATGTCTTTGATTACTCTGATGTCTGGTTCAGGGACTACGGACCTTTATTTGTTGTAAACAGAAAAGAAAAAAACGCTGCCATAGTCGACTGGATATTTGATGCCTGGGGCGGCAAATACGATGAGTTAAAAAAAGACAGCATCATCCCCTCATTCATAGGAAAAAAATTAGGATTGAAAGTATTCACACCCGGAATCGTTCTTGAGGGCGGATCAATTGATGTAAACGGAAAAGGCACACTTCTTACAACAAGGCAGTGCCTCTTAAATAAAAACAGAAACCCTCACCTCTCAAAAAAAGAGATTGAGGAGTACCTTGATGAATACCTCGGAGCATCAAACATAATCTGGCTCAATGAGGGAATTGAAGGAGATGATACCGACGGGCATATTGATGACATAGCCAGGTTTGTAAACGATGACACAGTCATCTGCGCAGTTGAGGATGACAAAACATCTGACAATTACAGGATATTAATAGAAAACTATGAAATTTTAAAGAACTCAGCAACTGAAGACAACAGACCCCTTAATGTAATTCCCGTTCCAATGCCCGGAACAATTGACCCCGAAATCCCGCTTCCGGCAAGCTACACAAACTTTTACATAGGAAACAGCGTTGTTCTTGTTCCTGTTTTTGGAACAGAGAATGATGAAAAAGCGCTTGAAATCTTAAGAGATGTCTTCCCAAAAAGAAATGTAAAAGGAATCGACTGCAGGGCAATGGTCTACGGTCTTGGGACAATACACTGCATAAGCCAGCAGCAGCCCTCGCCATAATATTTTTTTTATCAGTTCTGCAATCTTTATTTTATTCTAAAAAGATCAACTCTTAAAACAGGCATTATGAATAAAATATACAAGAGATCATTTCTCCAGGCACCGGCTCTTATTGCCCTGATCATTGCATTTTGCATATGCACAGGCTGCATTGGAGCAGAAGAAAACACACCGGCAGGTAATGTTTCTGATTTTAAAAACCGTGATGTTTTATATCAGGTTTCATCAATTGATCTTCTTCTGGCAGGAGGATACGACGGGTTTGCAAGTGTTGCCGAACTAAAAAAGCATGGAGATACAGGGCTTGGAACTGTTGATATGCTAAACGGAGAGCTTATTGTCGCAGGAGGAAACTTTTACACAGTCAGTTCAGATGAGAAGATAACTCTTTTATCAGATACTGATAAAATTCCCTTTGCAGCAGTAACCTTCTTTGATGAGGACTACAGCTTTGAGATGAGTGCAATTGAAAACATCAGCTCTTTTGAAGAGAGAATTTCAGAGATATTACCTGCAAAGACACAGTTTTATGCCCTGAAAATTGAGGGTGACTTTAATTATTTAAAGACACGATCTGTTCCAAAACAGGAAAAACCATACATAAAGCTTGCAGAGGTTGTAAAAAACCAGTCTGTTTTTGAGTATGAAAACATCTCAGGGACAGTGATTGGGTTATGGTCACCTTCATTTGCAGGCGGACTTAATGTACCCGGTCTTCATATCCACTTCATCTCTGATGACAAAACAAGAGGAGGGCATATACTTGATCTTAAATTTGATAATCAGACCGTGATATTAGATGAAACAGGCGGCTATTATGTTCAGCTTCCAAAAAGCACCCTGGGAGGAGATGCCGGGGATTCTTTGGCAGAACAAAAGAGAAGTCTCGAGCTGGCGCTTGTTGAGAAGTAAATTTTGGATCTCACATAATTTTTTTCCCCCCCGTTCCCTGCGTTCGGTGCGATGCTCCTATCTACAATGAATGCATTATTAGTATACTAAAATAAAAAAAATATCAGCAAAATGGCGATATATCATGATCTCAATCCGTTACTACAGAATTTATGATATTGGAAAGGAGATAGATCTTGATCTGCTGGAAAAAAATCTGGCTTCAACTTTCTGCACGACAAGAACAAGCTTTCTTCGGATAAAACCAAAATCAATAATTCTTGAAAACAAGCCTATCATCATAAAGACAGAAAAAACAATAGTTGAAAAGGACGGGCAGAATTTTGAGTTCACTGTCCTGGTAAGAATTTACGATATTGGTGCAATCAGCATATGCTACATTTATGAAAGACCCGATGACAGCTATGCCGAACTTGAAGATACAGCTCTTTATTTCGCAAAGGAAGATGTCATTTCGGATGAAATGTTCATAAATACCTTAAGTATTATTGCTGAAAGACTAAAGCCGCTTTTAAAAGGGTTTAGTTATGATTCAGATTTCTACGAGGACTATAAAATATATCTGACCGATTCCGCCCGCATTCAGGGGGACACAGTTGCACTTTTAATGGGAGAAAAAGCAGATTATTCACCGCAGATACAGAATGAAATTCTTAAAAACACATTGAGCTATACAAAAGATGATCTTGCAATAATTTCATGGGACTCGGCACTATTATGCAGCCCTGAAATTCCGATACCGGTTGATCTGATTGATTTAATAGAATATGCAAACGTGCAGGTTCTGGAGCTTCGCTACTATGACAGGGAGCTGACCCGCCAGATGGCAAAGATGTATGATGATATTGAACTTGCAGACCGCCTGCCGAGTTTTCTTAGAATGCGGCAGTACCATGCCATCATGACACAGCTTATGGAGAGAAACGCAGAGATATCAGAAGTTATAGAAAAAGTTCACAATCTGATCAAAATCACAGAAGATGTCTATTACGCACGTGTTTACGAAACAACCCTTAAAGTCATACGAAGCGGACAATGGACAGAGAGCGTTAGCAGAAAAATTGAAACGATACAAAACAATTACTCAATGCTCTCTGACGAGGTCAGAATCCAGCATTCCAATTTCCTCGAATGGATAGTTATCATCCTGATTGCAATGGAGCTTGTCGTGCTTGGAGCCCAGGAGCTTTTGAGATTCTGACACTTATTGAAATTTTAATTTTTTTTAACTTTCTATTTTAAAATATTTTTTATTTCTTAATTTTAGATATTTTGATTTTTCCATTTTTTAATTTTCAATTCCCAATTTTTTTTTGCTGACTTTTTATTTTCAATTCCTGATTTTTTTTCATGATTTTTTTTTCATGATTTTTTTTTCATGATTTTTTTTTCATGATTTTTTATTCATGATTTTTTTATTCATGATTTTTTAAAACTCAAAATATTAAAAATCCGGCTGGATTCTGCAATCAGGAAATAAAATTTTTAAAAATTAATATTCAAATAAACGGGCCCAAGGGGATTTGAACCCCCGACCACCTGGTTAAAAGCCAGGCGCTCTGCCTAACTGAGCTATAGGCCCAGAGAATAAATACGCAATTCTTCATTGAATCAGAGGTGAGACTTCTTTTCAGGAAAGCCACATAATAATGCAGGATATTGCAGATACATATAATATTTTATAATAATTAAACCTACCTAAGCGTGTTTTCCGGTTTAAATCGAAAAATATATAAGATTTGTGCAGATTGTTGCTTGATCACATAATTATTTATAATCATTCTCAGATATTAAAGTCTGATACCGCCGGCACATAACAAAGGCGGATTTATGGCATAATCCAAAGTGCAGGGATTCACAAAAGGCCTTAAATGACAAAATAAAACAAAATCTGCCTTTGGAAAGGATTAGCGTTTCACCGCCAGCCTCATTATCATTAAAAATTATTTGAGTTTAATAAGAGCAGGGAGATTTAAAAAATGAGCACTTTTAAGGATGTCGTCCAGTTTGAGATATCAGGCGTCCAGTATGCACTGGATATTCAGATCGCACGTGAAATTGTTGAAATGATCCCTATAACTCCTGTGCCGAGGGCTCCTGCACATATTGCGGGAATAATAAACCTGAGAGGCGAGATTACAAATATTTTAAATCTTAACCACCTGATGGGCCTTCCGGGCGATAATAATTCAGAAAACAAAAAAATTATTGTTCTCGTGCCTGAAGCGGCAAACGGATCAAACGTCGGACTGATTGTGGATGATGTCCAGAGTGTGCTTCAGATATCTGAGGATGACATCGATCAGATGGACAACTCACTTTCAAAAGAAGCCTATGTAAAAGGCATAATCAAAATCGGAAAGGATAAAACAGGCAGCAAGGCGCTGATAATCTGGATTGATATCGCAAAAATACTCTCAGATATATTAACAGATATTGAAAATTAATTCTTCGGGGAAAAATCAGGATTATATGCAGCCAGACCCTTCTTATCACCGGCTTTAAATCCGGCATGCTCATAAAGCCTCATTACATAATCCTCTTTTCGGCCTGTCAGAAGCATTACTTTATAGCAGTTTTTTTTCCATGCAAAATTCAATGCATGCTTTAAAATCTCTCCTGCAAAACCGTTTTTTCTAAACTCTTTTTTAGTTACAACATTTTCTATAAGCCCATATGGTCTTGCCCCCCATGTAAGATTTGGATTTATTGAAAGGGTGCAGGATGATGCAGCAATCCCGTCTGCAAAAAGAATGAAAGGATGCACACGGCTGTCAGAGATAATCTCATCCCATACCGACCTTAATTGTGAATCTGATCCAGAAAGATCTGTTTCAAAAAGATAATAGTAAAGGCTCTTCATGGAATTTAAGTCAGTGTAGCCGGCCTCTTTTATAGAAGTTGAATATTTTTTCATAATCAGTAATTTTCCTGATAATTTTTATTATTTCTGGAAAAGATGGAAGTTTAGTAACTTTGGTCTTTTTCTAAAAATAATAAACCGGCATTCACATGCTCTCAGTCGTAGGAGAGCCTTGTCTTTTCATCACAAAGGACAGGCTCAATAATTTTTTCCCAGAGCTTTGAGTCCCACGTCTTTAAATTTGAATGTGTCCTGTAATATTTCTCAGGAATCGGATGCGTTCCGAAGACCACATCAATTCCATATTTTTCCTGTATAAATTCTGAGAAGTATTTTATTCTCGGACATGGAGGATAGCCCACTATCATTCCTGTGGCAAAATGGATTGCGGAAACACCGTTTTTCTTCATCTCCTCAGGTGCATATTCGATATTTCCTCCGGGGCACCCGCCGCATGTGGCATATGCGGCAAGTTTCACATCTTCTCCATCATATATGCTAAAAGCGCCTTCACGGTTGTGAAATGCTCTTAAGCACTTCCCGCCGGCACATGTCCTGTAGCGATCGCAGATTATTATTCCAATCTTTTTGACATCATTTTTTTCAGCATTTTTCTTATCAGGCATATATGCACTTTCCATTAATCTTACTTAAATTTATTAATAAAAAAATTCTGCTCCTGATAACAGGAGGTGAAAAATTAATTTAATAATTTATTCCCGCTTTTTTTACTAAGTTTTTCCGCTATTCAAATCAGATTTTTTAAAATTTTTCTCCTCTCTGACAATCAAAGAAAGAATCAGGGGAATAAAAGATGCAAAAGCTCCGGCTGACATTGTTATTTCAAAACCATAGAGAAACATATCCCCGGAGAGTTCTGAAATAAAAACAAGACCATTGGATGATGTTGCAAAGGTGAATAATGCTGCATAAAGAGCCGTTCCTATAACACCGCCGAGATATATTGCCATTATCATAAGTGATGAGCCTGCTGCCTCCTCACCTTTTGGTGCAGTATCAACTATTCTTCCTGATGCCGCACCTCCTGCTATTCCAAAGACACAGCCCATTAAGCAAAGCCCTGTTATAAGCAGAATTATCCCAGACTCCTGATTAATAATTGCAAAAATGGCATTGAAAAGGATCATGAGAACACAGGCAGCGGCAACAAACCATCTCCTGCCGTACTTATCCGAAAGTTTTCCAAAAGGGATGCTTATTATGCAGGTTACAAGCGGGGGAATCAGCAGATAAAGTCCTGAAAGTGCCGCATCAAAGCTCATCTCAAGAGAGAGATAAAAAGGCAGGAGGTAAATTACACCCATAAAAATGATGTTGATTAAAAAAAATGCAGCCAGAACGGATGTGAACTGCCACCTCATGAATATGCGTATGTTGATAAGCGGAAATTCTGTTTTTAATTCACGAACTGCGAATGCAAGGATGAATATTAAAAATAAAGCAACGGATGCATGGATCAGGGAGGCCGGCATACCGGGCACTGTTGCCTCCTGAAGTGCCAGGACTGCAAAAACCATTGCGGCAAAGAGAAAAAAAGCACCCAAATAGTCAAAGGGTGTTTTTTTAAGCGATAATATATCATCCGGAAGGGCTTTTTTTGCAAAGAATATTCCAAAAATACCAACAGGGATATTTATTAAAAATATCCAGTGCCAAGAGAGAAAGTGTGTTAAAAATCCTCCAATTGCCGGCCCGGCTGCGAAACCAACCGAGCTTGTCGCTGCAAGAACTCCAAAAGCCATTCCAATCATTCGCGGCGGAAGGCACCTGACGCACAGAAGAGGGGCAACAGCTGCTATCATGGCAGCGCCAAAGCCCTGAAGAATTCTTGATGCAAGGAGAAGGGAAAGACTAAAAGACAATCCGCATGCTGCAGAGCCTGCGGTAAATAAAATAATTCCTGCAATGAATATCTTTTTCATATAGCCGCCGTCAGCTATCCGCCCGAAGACTAAAATAAAGCCTGCCATCATCAAAAGATAAGTAATTATTACCCAGGCAATTGTTCCGGTATCTGTGCAAAAATCCGCGGCCATTGTGGGAAGGGCAACATTTACAATTGAGCCATCAAGCGCATCCATGACTAATCCAAGAGACACTGCTGCCAAAAGGAGATTTTGATGAAAAGAGTCCTTTATTATATTTATTTTGCCATCTTCCATATTTAAATGTCCTGATTTTTCTTTTTTGATTTTTTTTCTTTTTTGGTTTTTTTTCAATATCCTAATTCTTCATTTTTTTATTTTTCATTTTTTTTCATTTTTTTTCATTTTTTTAATTCTTCAATTTCCTAATTTTTCAATTTTTTTTCTTTATTGACAACTGATCAGCACTTCAAAATCTGAAAAAAATTAATCATATGTATTTTATCCGGAAATCTCTGAACATATGAAAACACTTCAGATATTTTTTGCTTTTTTTAGCAGCAGTATATTTTTTTGGTTTTCATATCTGTATGAAACAGAGTCCATGACTTTTCTTACAAGAAAGATTCCAAGACCGCCTATCTCCCTTTCATCCAGATCGGCCTCCACATCAGGCTCAGGCATCATAAGCGGATTAAACTTTGGCGCCGAGTCTGATATTTCAATAGACATCCCTTCAGGCGAGGTTTCAAAACGTATGCCAATTAGGCCCGCTTCTTTGCAATAGCCGTGTCTTGCTATATTTACTATAATCTCCTCAAGCGCCAGCTGTACATTTAGAATAAATTCCGGTGAAAATTTTTCTTCTTTTAGAATTTCACCTATATCAGCAGAAAGCTTCTCAAGCTCCTCATTTTTTGCAGATATAGCAGAATCAAGATGAATCATTATAATCACTGACTGACACGTATAACCATCAGGGTTATGTCATCATACTGCGGGGTATTGCCGCTGAATGCTCTGACATCATCCAGAATGCCCTGCAATATATCCTTTGCCGGCATTCCGGCCAGTTTTTTAATTGCGGATGAGAGACGCTCTTCTCCATACATCTCCTCTTTTTCATTCATTGCTTCTGTAATGCCGTCTGTATAAAGAACCATAATATCCCCTGCCTGAAGAGGACATTCTTTTGCCTCATACTCAGCATCCTCAACAGCACCCATCGCAATTCCGGTTGACTCAAGCTCAGAGATTGTTTTGTCAGAGGAATGATAGACCATCGGCGGATTATGACCTGCATTGACATATTTAAAGCTCCTCTGTGTACGGTCTAAAATACCATAAAACAGTGTTACAAACATTCCGGCCTTTGAATCCGCGGCAATAAGATTGTTTGCGTCATGCATCACCACATCAGGTCTGTCCTGGTGCAAGTTTGCATTGACCCTCACAATAATACGGGACAATGCCATAAAAAGAGCCGCAGGAACACCTTTACCGGAGACATCAGCAATTAAAACACCCATCCTTCCCGGAGAGAGAGAAACAAACTCAAACGGAATGACATCAAAAAAGTCCCCCCCAACCTCCTTTGCCATGAGGCTTTTTCCCGCAACATCAAAGCCTTCAACCTGCGGTATAATTTCAGGAAGAAAACTCTGCTGAATTTCACCGGCAATCGCAAGTTCTGTATCTTTCCTCTCCATCTCCCTGACAAGAGTATCACGTTCATCCCGCATCTTCTGCTCATTTTCAAGATTTTTAATAATTACCGCAAAGATAAGCACTCCTGCTGCATTGGCAAGAATCATAGGGATGCTCACGGTTTCAACGATTTCAAGAGCAGTGGAAAAAGGTCTTGGAATGGCAAGCACCAGACCCATATGCAAAGCCTCCATCAAAACCGCAAATACTAATGCAATCTTTATTGAAACAAATTTCCTCTTATTTAATATCCATATTATGCCGCCGAAAAGGCCTGCAAGAATAGTTGCAATGACACATGGAATAACTGTGAATCCGCCAAGTGCTGCACGGTATGCGGCGCCGATTAAACCTGACCCAAGACCTACAACAGGACCGCCGACAAGTCCTCCGACCATCGGGCCGAGATCACGTACGTTGATAGTGACACCAACAATTTCAACCCCGCCTGCGGTTCCGTATATTGAAAGTGCACCGAAGAAGAGAATTAAAAGTGCCTGAACCTTAAGCACGGGATGTCCCAAAAGAACACTTTTAAAAAAACTGCTGCGTGTTAAAAGATATGCTGCAACAACAATCACACACATCAGCTGGAGAAGAACAATCAGGGCTGATAAAATATCTGCAACCATATTATTTCCTAAATTATTTTCTTATCTGATATTGCACACAAATGCACTTAAACTTCGGCATAAAATGCATTGCCTTTACTAAAATGCATCACCATAAATCAGATGGCTGTAAAACAAAAAAAAATTCATTTCCAAAAAGAGTTATCATTTAAAAAAATAATATTTCTTTTAGAAATATACCGGATATAAAACAGGTGAAGGGTGACTTTTTTGGATATTAAAAAAAGAGAAGAAAAAAATATAACTATTCTGGATATTTACGGGCGTCTTGATTCTGCAACTGCAAACAGCCTTGAAAATGAAATTAACATCCTGACAGAAGAAGGAGTCAAAAGACTCCTTTTAAATTTTTCAGGTGTTATATACATCTCAAGCGGCGGAATGAGGGTTATTCTTGCAACTGCAAAGAAACTTAAGGGAAGCGGCGACAGATTCGGCCTGTGCTGCCTCTCTTCCGATGTGCATAAAATACTAAAGCTTGCCGGGTTTACCTCAATTCTTTCAATATATCTGTCAGAGGGCGAAGCCGTTGCCGCATGGCAGCAGTAATCCGGTAATATCCGGGGAATGGCAGCCGGTCCCGGGTGCACCAGGGATAAGGATTTTTCCCTATATCAGAAAGTGCGATACAATTTCCTCAAATTCATATATTCTTGACACTCCGGATGCAATATGCCTGACAGACCCCGGCGGTCTTTCTGATCAGGTTAAGCTGCTTTTTGAAAAAATTGATGAGCTCAGGGAAGAAAAAAAGCGCCCGCTAATTATTTTTTTAACTCATGCCCATATTGATCACTTCATAGCTGTGCAGGAGTTATCTCTTGCGCATTATTTTTCTGACACTGTTTTTGCTGTGCAGGAGAGGGGATTTGAATCGCTTGAAAAAGGTGATAATCTCCTGACACAGGGAAAACTCCTTGGAAAAAGAGTAATGCCGATGAAAGCCGGACTTAGTCTTCTTCCGGCCCGTGATAACAAAGACAGCACAAATCCGGTTTTTTTAAGCGCCTGCAAATCAACAGGTGCTAAAATTACAAGAATATATACAAAAAATCCTGACGAAGAACCATTTTATGAAAAAATTTCCTTCTCAGGCTGTCCGGTTATGAAAATATATCACACACCCGGACACAGCCCTGACAGCATCTGCATACAGACAGGCCGCCTTTTAATGACAGGTGATGTATTGTTCGCCGCCAATCCGGGTATTGCAGGAATGTACGGCTGGAGCCAAAAAGATCTCGTAAAATCGCTTGAAAAAATAAAATGCATTATAAAAGATGAAAATATTGAATGGATTCTTCCCGGACACGGCAGGGCAATCTCTGCACCGGAGGCTTTGACTGCACTTGAAATACTTGAGAAAAAAGCACAGGTGCTTGAGAATATTGCTGAGTTCAATGCCGAGAGGGCCGCAGAGGTTGCCTTGTTTGCCGGTTTGTGCATGGAGGAGCTGAATGAACTTTTCACAATAATATCAGGCAGACTTTTTTTTGTCATACATATAATTGAGGAGCTTGGCGAGGAGTGTGCTGCCAAAGAGTTAAGAGGGATTGTAAACTGCGATGCAGTTGATGAAATTCTTGAGGCATTTTCGGAATTTTCCAAAGAGCACCACAATAAAAACAGTGTTCCGGCCCATCTTGCCTTAAAGGCAGGACAGGTTGTTGGAAAGCTTGAAAATTCATTTGAGAAGGATTCACTTGGGAATATAATCGACCCTACACTTGTTGCAAGGGCACAGCATCTTCTCTCAGACTATACAACAATGTTTAGGGGATTCTGTCCTCCTGAAAACAGGTGCGAATGTGATTTGAACAGTATTATTTCTGAGAGAATATCCACTCTCTCAAAGTCACGGTTTTCTGATGATGATCTCTTTTCATCCGTTGAAGATGAAGATGCATTTATCCGGATGCTTGCCGCCCGCATAGGTTCACAGCCGCTTTTGGCAGATACAAATGTTGAGATGCTGTTATATGAGGAAGAATGCCGCATTATTGCAGATACTGAGACACTTTTTGATGTAGTTGTATACATAATAGAAGATCTTGTCGGATCTGATGCTGAAAAAATAGTGATTGCAACAGAGAAAAAAGATTCACTGGCAGTTTTAAAAATTACAGGAGAGAGAGAAAGCTCTGATTTTATGGAGAGTGCAGAGATAAAAAAGATACTCTACAGGCTTTCTGAACGGTCAGGAGGAAGATTATGCGTTCAAAAATTATCCAAAGAAAAAATTTACCGGATTTCTTTTGACAGCCTTAATTAATACAGTGAAGATTTTAAAAAAACGGTTGAAAAGACGCAAGCAGCATTTTTTGGCAACGTGAAAGAAATGCTCTTTTTTAAAATGAAAAATGCCTGTCTTTATCAGAACCTGCCCTTTAAATGCTGAATATCGCGGGCACCGGTGCAAATTTTTTTCCAGCGCTTTTTCTCAATCCGGACAAGACCTATCTCTGATTTTTCTTTTTGAAATTCATACTCCTTTCTAAGCAAAAGGTAGTTTTCATATCTTTCAGCAGAGATTTTTTTGCTCTTTACTGCTTCAGTGACAGCACAGCCGGGTTCGTTTTCATGCCTGCAGTCTGAAAAGCGGCAGCTTTTTGCAAGCTCTTCAATATCTGTAAAAGTGTCGCTGAGTCCTGCACCTGAAGTGCCTATTCCAACTTCTCTTAAACCAGGATTGTCAATGACAATTGTGCCGTTATCCAGAATAAAGAGCTGGCGGACAGTTGTCTTATGATGCCCTTTTTCATCAGATTCACGAACCTCGCATGTATCCTGCACGGCATCCTGTATAAGTGTGTTGATGAGCGTTGATTTGCCAACTCCTGAAGACCCGATGAGTGCAACAGTTTTACCGGACAAAATATACGGGTCAAGGAGGGAGAGACCGGTATTGTTTAAGGCACTTATAATTATTACCGGAACTTTAGCAATAACTGATGAAATCTTTGAGACAAGTTCATCAGGCATAGAAGTCAGATCGGCTTTATTTATTATTATAACAGGCTTTGCACCTGATGCATGAACAAGTGAAAGGTATCGTTCAAGACGGCGTGCACTCAAATCCTTTCCTGCCGCTGTGACAATAAAAACGGTGTCAATATTGGCAGCAATTACCTGATTCTCCCCGTCTTTTCCGGGAGCACTTCGGGAAAACTCTGTCTTTCTTGGAAGTATATTAACAATTGTATAGACTTTCGCCTCAGGTTTGTGAAGGATTACTGCAAAGTCGCCTACCGCCGGAAACCGTCCGGCATTTCTTAATGCTCCCGATATATGGGCTTTTACATAATCACCTTCAATATAGACATCATAATGCGTCTTCTGCCTGCATGCAACCCTTCCGGGAATATAGTTTTCTTTGTATGGTGCAAAATGAGAGGCAAATTCGTCATCCCAGCCAAGTTCTTTTAAGGTTATATTGGTATTGGCTCCGCTGCAAAAATTAGCGTTTTTCATAATCTGAAAAAATATAGGATTTTTTTATCAAATATCCTTGCGGTCGGAAATAACAGAAAATTCCGGTTAAATCTGATAATTAAAGAGAGTAATTAAAAAAGGGCAGTCACTGCCAAAAGTGCATGCGGCATCTGCTATATTCAATTAAAATTTCATAAACAAATGCGAGGGGAGGGAGTCGAACCCGCGAACCACTAAGGACTCGATCTTGAGTCGAGCGCCGTTGACCACTTGGCTACCCTCGCTGCTAAAAATATGAGATGCAATCTTTAAAAATTGCAACAGATATATTGTCCCTCCTGAAATTTAAAGGATTCACACTTATGTTAAAAATATGAATTACCAAAAAAAAGGATTTACATAAAGTCGGCAAGTCCGAGCTGCTTTTCCGGCGGCTCTCCGAATGTTGACAACACAGACATTCTTAAGACTTCAACCCTCTGCTTTGTATATTCGGAAACGTCATAATTCTCGCACATCCTAATCGACATATCAAGATATTTTTTCACAGAACCTTCATGAACAGTTGCGATAAGCTTGTTTCCGCATTTTGTGCATTTGCCGGCGATTGGCATCCTTCTGTACTTTGAGCCGCATTTCGTGCACCTCATAGTCTGCTTTGAAAAAGAATTGAGATTTCCCATAATATCGCGGATGAAGTGGGTCTTTAAAACTCTCTCTGCGACATCGCTCTCATCAACAGCCCGAATCAGCCTTCCAAGCTCAAGCTCGGCTTCAAGCTTCTCAACCATCGTTGTAAGTGTATTGTATGAAGAAATAAGCGGCCCTGCCGATATATCAGATGTGTCATGCGTAAACATGATTCCCTCATATTGTCCGGGTGTTCCAAGCCTTGAGCTTATATTGTCAATATCTTTCTCGATGTCTTTTGGATGAGCATAGTCAAGCGCTGCAAGATACATCTTCAGCGGATAATGATCGCAGGCATCGACATTGTGGCTTTCACCATCGACCTCCTTTGGATCAATTCTCTTTGTAAGAACAAGAGGCGCATCCATCGATCCGCCCCTGGTCTCAGGGAGAAATGCCTTTGAAAAGTTGATAAGCCCGTCCAAAAGAAGCATGACGCAGTCTTCATCGCCGTCGCACTGCCCGGTGAAAATTCCGTTTGCACTAAGCGTATGATCTGTGTCAACCGTTAAGCAGTAGACATACTCCTCAGCAGACTCAAGAATAGTTTTTTTCCTGATAATGTCGGTAAGCATCATTCCGTTTTCAAAGGTCGGGACATAATCGCCCTCCTTTAGCTCCATCGCCTTAATCTTTCTCTGGTATGCCATGTCGCTTACAAGCATAGCATGGTCAGGTGTGACTGTTACCGACTTTTTGCGACCGGTCTCAAACATTATCAGTGTCTTTGGCGCACGGTGAACGGAGACTGATGTAATCCGGCGAAGTCGGACAGCGCCGTTTACATCAACTGCATGAACCCAGAAGGTCTTATGCGGATCAGAGTAGTATGTTCCGACACGATCAAGTTCGGGCCTTGAGAGATCAAAGTTTTCAACGACAAAATCCTTAATAGAAATATCTCTCCATTCAGCGCCGTCGGTTACTGATATGACTGTTTCGCCTGCAAAACAGTTTCTCCTCTTTGCGGCATGGAAATACGGATGGCCGTAGCCTACATGGGCGCGGGAGTAGCCCAAAAGCCTTACAAGAACACCGGCGCTTGTATGCGGTGCAAGCCCCATTAAAAGCTGCCCGACAAGATCCTCCTTCTTCTCCGCCTTATAATAAGGCTCCATCTTATAGAGCTTTACAAGCATCTCGTCTATGAAATTTGAGACTTTTAAAAGCCACTCACCGCAGTCATATGAGACCAGAATATCCTGGCATTTAAGCTCAAGAATCTGATCATTGCTCTGAAGCGGTACTCCGTAGACATCGCGCAGGTATCCAAGCTCAACGAGACGCTCCCATGAGACATTTATCTCTCTTGGGCGGAAGTGCGTCAGGGGCAGGTCAATCATGTCATAGCGCATTGTTCCGTCCTTGAAGACATAGAGATCTTTTCCGGCCCGCAAAACTCCCTTCTCAAGAGGCTCAACACATCTTTCCTTTGACATCAGCCCTTTAACGCCTTTGCACAGTTTGATCTCGGAATCGCGGATTCCAAGATTTGAAAGTGCCCTGTCATACTCTTCTTTTACATCAATCTTTAGTTCCTGAAGGCATACTCCCTCAACCCTGCATGCCGGACAAATACCATCCTGTGTTGCCCGCCCGCACCTCGGGCAGAGAAAGACTGCTGAAGTATGCCCGCCGCACTCGCATTTATTCCTGAAAGTCTCCTTCCCGCAGACCTCACAGCGGCGGATTCCAATCTCGGCTGAGATTATTCCACCCTTGCGGTTCTCTTTGCTCTTTGACGCCTCCTGAAATGAGCGCCTTGAGCCTCCCTCATCACCGACAGGAAAAAGGCCGTGCGGCGGAGGGCTCATCTTCCTCTCTTTTGATTTCCCCGGACGTCCCATACGCCCTCCTATGCGTGTTCCGGCCTTTGACCTCATTTTAAATCCGGAGAGGTGCATTGCCATATCCAGAGGATTGTCTTCAATCACATTATCCCATGAAGGAAGTCTTTTCAAATCCTCTGAAATCCCGAGGCATGCAAGAAATACATAAGGAGTATCAATAAGAATTTTTCCTTCACGCACCCTGTGAAGAACCAAAAGCTCTTCAAGGACATTTTTTTGTGCGGCATTATTTGGAAGTGCAAGAATTCCGTCTGAAAGTTTTGCGTTTTCCAAAACGAATTCACAAAGCGCCTTTATCTTCTCGCAGCTGAGATCATCCCACATATACATGTAATCAGGATGAAGAAAGCAGCCCTCTTTTGCAAGTTTTATTGCCTCTTTTTCATCATGCGGACGCTCTTTGCCATCGTTCTCCATCGTCCACCACTCGTGGCAGTAGGATGAAGGCACAAGCAGGTGGTTGTTCTCCAAAAATTCCCCGAAGCTTACAAGCATCTCGCCCACATCAATTATCTTTGATATGCTGTGCATCAGAGGAAGCGCCTCTTCAACGGTGTCAACTCTTACAAGATCGCCGTTTAACAGTCTGATTGTCGGCCCTTCTATTGTATCTACAGGAACAACCCCTGCCGCCTTTCCGGGGCGCTCAACCTTCATCTGTGTTCCGACAGCAAGAAAATCCCCAAGAAGGTGGAGGGTTGCAGGATTAAATCCGGCTGCGGCAAAGCCCGTGTTTCTTGACCTGCCATAGCGGAGGCGAAAGCCGCCCTTTCTCATAGGATATGAAAATACCGGCCTTCCGCCGATTAAATCACGAATATACTTATCTTTTGGTTTAATCTTAGGCCCGCCCTCTTCGTGCTCCTCATCATCGGCAGGCTTTGATGCACCAGAGACCAAAACATCAAGCCACTCCCAGCCTTCCATCCTGACCTTTCTTACAACTTTCTGAATTTTGGGAGCCTTAAGCCCAAGACCCTCAGCGACAACAAGCGCCATTCCCCCGCGTACTGTATTTGTCTCAACCCTCTCAAGATTCCTGAAACCGGAGACTTCCACACGCTCTGTCGGCTCGCCGTCAACACAAACAGGACAGTTTCTTATGATATGGCGGATGTCATCATCTGAGGGGAGATACTGCAGGCTTAATATTGAATTGTATTTTTTTATCTCCTCGACATAGCGCTCGACCTCATCATCCCTTGGAATGTATCTGTTCATGCCGAGTTTTTTTCTGACATAATCACCGACCAGAACAGAAAGCGCCTGCGCTGTTCCTCCGGCACTTCTGATTGGCCCTGCATAATAAATTTTTAAATATTCTGTGCCGTCGTCGTTTTTGCCGATGCCAATCTTTCCAATGCCCTCGGTTGGTGCGGCGACCACACCCTCTGTCAAAAGAGCCATGGAGGCGCGGATTGCGTGATCCAAAATATCCTCTTTTGTCTCCTCACCGAACTTTTTTGCGACAAAGTCATCACCGATTTTTAAGGATACCTCTTCACGCGACATAGTCTCTGAAAGCTCGCGCAGGCGGTTTGCAACGCCTTTGTATCCCATCAGTGCTTCAACACGGTCTGCAAGGTCGCTGGCAATCGGGATTTCAACATCTTTGCGTGGATCAAAACCCTCAAGGCGTGCTTTTTTCGCAACTTCTATTGCATCATAAAGACCGTCTTCAATTGATTTGAAATACGCATCCATCTCCGGTGAGGCCTGCATGATTCATAATTAGTCCCTGATCTCTGATATATTCTTCACCGCGGCAGAAAAAGGAGCAGCAGAACAAAATATCCCATTTAAAAATCCGGCACGGATTAAACCCCATATTAAAAAAAATCATTTCTTATTAATTTTCATCAGGATTTTTATAATTCAAAAAATAAATTGCTGCATAAGTTGAAGAGAAGAAAAAAGGAAAAACCATATACACAGATAATAAATTACTCACACAGGATGCCCCCGGAGGATAAGCTGCCGGACAAAACAAATTGAGTCGGATTTTGTTTCCTGCAAAAAATTTCGCAATAATCATTTAGGGGCATAAAAGGGGATATAAAAAAAATGTTTAATGTCCGCGCATTTTCGATTGGAAAAGCACATGAAGAGGTTATAAAAACAATCCTCAAATATGGTGTGTATATTGTAACAGAGGATAACGAGAAGACAATTGAACTTCCTGAACCTCTTAATATCCATGTAAAAGAGCCTTTTGCAGATTACATGGTCAGTCCGCACAATATGTTCCGTGAAGGGGCAATGCAGAAATATGTCCATGACCTCCTTAACGGAGCCGAGAACGATTTTGTGTATACCTATCATGACAGGCTGTTTGACTATCCCATATCAAAAGGAGAGGGAGAAGTATGCGGCGATGGTGACAGGCGCGGCATCAACCAGATAGACTATATCGTTGAAAAATTAAAGACAGAGCCGAATTCAAGGCGTGCAGAGGCCATCACCTGGTTTCCTTTAAAGGACATCTCCTCACAAAACCCTCCCTGCCTTCAGAGAATACAGTGTTTTGTTCGGGACGGGATGCTTAACATGCATGTGGAATTTCGATCAAACGACATGCTCTCTGCCCTTGGCGCAAATATGTATGCCCTTGTTCACCTTCAAAAAATGATAGCTGACAGGCTTGGCGCCGGTGTCGGCTGGTATTCCCATACATCGGTTTCAGCCCATATGTATCACGAACGCGATCACGAAGAGCTTGTAAAATACATAAAAGGTCTTGACCTTACAGACTCACTTAGGCACTACGAAACATCAGCATACATAAAACTCTGAAAATACCGCCGGGTAATGACCGGGCGGAAAAAATTAAGAGTAATGCCAGAGGACTGCCGGACTTTTATATTTTTTTATAAAACCTTTTCAACCGATTCCGGCTCTGATGAGCCAAGTTTTTCAAGTGTAATGACTGCACAGCGGTGTGAAATCTCCTCAGCGTCAGATTCACGGATAAAACTGCTTAAAGGCCCTACTGCAGGCCTGCCTATTCTGATAAGAGCCTTTGATGCCAGACCGCGGATTACACTGTCATCGTCTTCAAATATTGCAATAAGCTCATGTACAGCCGGTGCTCCAATTCCTGCAAGTGCGGCTGCCGCATAGCGCTTTACATTGTCATCAGGGAAATTTTTAAGGACTTCAATAAGAGAGTCGACACAGGGCTCCCCGGTTTTTGCAAGCGCATTTGAAACATACCACATGGTGTCATTGTCAATATCACCGGTCAGAAGGAGGATTAAGGGCTCTATTGCATCAGGGCCGGCAGCAGCGAGTGCAGTTACCGCCTCCCTTCTTTCAGCAAGGTCTCCTTTGAGGATATTGTCAAGGTGTTTTTTTATTTCTTCAGAAGCTGTCATAATCAAAACCGTTTTGACTTTTATTAAAAACAATATTTGTAAACAACCCGACATATATTATTTCATTAAGAGCAGCAGAAAAATTAAAAGAGAAAATTAGAGATAAAACCAAAGTCTGAAAATTAAAAAAAGTCTCGGGCATTTGCTATCCGGATTCAAAGGTTAACAGACCAGTCTTTTTAATGCACTTTCACTCACCAAAAGAAGTGTTTTAAACGATATTTGAAGTATCTAAACAAAATTTACGCGAGGTTTGGGAAATTATTAAATACATTATCCCATAATTATCAGTCTGAGGTGCGGGGAATATGACAGGATATGCAAATCTTAATGAAAAGGACTTAAACGGCCTTAAGGAGTGTGAGGATGAACTGGGAGTTTTGCTTGTTGCATATGATAAGCCCAGCCCTGTCGCCGAAATAAACAGCAGCAGTCTTGAAAAGATAAAGATGCTTGAAAAAGAAATAGGCGTAAAGCTTGTGGCATACGAGTAAATTTTCCCGGTAAAGATTCTCATTCACTAAAACTTTTTAAGTATCCTTTTTTTGGCAGAATTATTTTAAAAATGAATTGAAAAAGGGATAATTACTGCAAAACTCATACACGTTTTATCTGCTCCGGCCAATATCACATAATTAATATGATTTGCAGATATATTCCCTAAAGGCAATGTTCTCTGAAAAGACAGAACATGTACAGCCGGAAGAAAACCAGGAATCAGGCCACATAACAACTGTTGAGGCCTTTATCTCAGGGCATGTCCAGGGAGTCGGATTTCGCGCCTGTGTAAAAAAAATTGCTTCAGGACTGTGCATAACAGGAGAGGTGATGAACCTCAAAGACGGGCGGGTGTACATAATTGCTACAGGAGAGTGCGCAATAATTGAAAAACTGCTCTCATCACTTTATGAATGCCCGCGTGCCCATGTCAGGGAGATAATTTCACGGGAACTTAACATAAGGGATTTTACTGATTTCACAATTGTCAGAAGACAATAAAAAAATTATAAAATAAAAAACCGGAGTAATTTTTTATTTCTTTTGCCATCTTTTCCAGGGGTTGTCTGATAGAATTGAGAAATAATAAAATTCTGCTTTTTAAAAATTACAGATCCTTAGTAGCTTATTTTAAAGGCCTGGCCACTCAGCAGTGAATCGCGGTATGACAAAATATTAGAGCTTATTTTTTTGTTATCAATTGATGCATGAAGGGCATCTGTGAGCACTTCCATTAGTTCATCATCAAGATGACAGCGCCTGTTGCCGGAATCATAATTTTCAGGCTTTAAATATTCACGTGCTATTAAAAAGACAACTGAATCCACCATCTCTGCCTTTAATGGATCAATCAGGTCAAGAACAAGCGATCTCTCCCCCTCCCTTAAAATGCCAATATCCAAATCCAGATTTGCTCCGATTGCAGGTACACAGCAGTTTCCAAAAAGCATCGAATATCCTAACGAGAGCATAGAATTTACAGGATCATTATGCGGCCTTTCAGTACGCCTTTTATAGCCATGAACGGGATTGATACTCCTTGACATTATCTCATAGTACATATCCCCTGACATTTTTTGAATGCGTCTTAACTCATCCATTTTGATGAGATAATCAACATCATCAAGGAGATGATACATAAATTCACTCTCGCCCTCGTAAAAAAGTGGCTTTCCTGCTTCTTTTCCGGACTTTTCTATCAGCATAAGACGCGACTTAAGAGATGCCTTTACAATCCCGGATGCCCTCGCATGCCCTGGCGCTTTCTTCTGCAGGGCCAAAATCTCCTCGTTAACGCGGCAGCCGTAAGGTCTTAGCACAGCAAGAGGTGTTCCGTCTGCATCAAAAAAAGATATTGAGGCTCCTTTTTTCAGGAGCACAGAAACAACTGATGTATGGAGATTATGACCGCCTGCAACAAGAAGATGGGACACATCAGATAAAGGATACTCTTTTACTGCCCCCTTTTTCTGGATGATTAGAGTAGTTGGTGTTGCCTTTATATGGCCGCCAAAACCGGCGACAGTCAGCCAGGGAAAATTTACATCATCCATATCAAAAATCCTGCAGGAAGCAAAAGCTGTAATTTATTTAATTACTGCATTGTATGAATTAAATTGATCGTTTTATTTTAAAAAGAAAACTTATTGAAAAAAGAGGCACTTTTCATAAAAGTTCAATACATAAAGGATAAATTAACCTATATCCTAAATATTTTCTGATGGACAATAAGATTTCTGGTGTACTTATTATTCTTCTGGCTTTAATTGCAGTATCATTTGCAGGCTGTACTGGCAGCCAGCCGGTTGATAAGACTCCTGCCGGAACAGTCCCGACTGTTGAGGCTTCAGGAGACGTAAAGACATTTACCATAGGAATAGACGGCGAATATCCTCCATACTCATTTATTGACACAGAGGGAAATGCACAGGGGTTTGATGTCGAATCCGCAAAGTGGATAGCACAAAACCAGGGATTTGATGTTGAGTTCCAGCCGCTTGCGTGGGACGGAATAATACCCGCACTTCTTGCAGGCAAAATAGACATGGTCTATTCAGGAATGACAATCACAGAAGAGCGCCTGGGAAAAGTAAACTTTTCACAGCCATATCTTCAGGTTGATCAGGGGCTTGCATTCAACAATGACTCTGAACTGACTGCAGATGACTTTAAGTCAGGAAAGACAGTCGTTGGTGCACAGAGGGGAACAACAGGTGCAATCTGGACAGAGGAAAACCTCATTGAAACCGGACTTATGCCTGCTGACAACCTGAAGTACTACGACAATTTCCCAAGTGTTGTAACTGATCTTCAGAACAAGAGAATCGACGTTGCAATATATGATGTCCCGTCACTTCGTGATTCAATCGCAGGAAAACCGATTGAGATCAGAGATCAGATAGACACAGGAGAAGTCTATGGCATTGCAATCAGAAAAGAAGACACAGAGCTCCTTTCAAAAATGAACCAGGGGCTTGAAAACCTGAGAAATGACCCATACTGGCAGCAGCTCCTTGAAGAGTACAAGCTTGTGGGCGCATCTCCAAAATAATTTTTTTTATGAGTGCAAAAGGGCAAATATCAAAACCCTTAAGCACATAATTAATCTGTAATATCTGCTGCATGCAGCTTCATGTATTTTTGTTGTGCAGCAGGACGGGTCAGGATATTTTCAGTGACAAGCCCTCCGATTTAGGGTTATTCCTGCCGGGAATTATAAGATGGATGTATTTACAATATTAGCAGACTGGCTTCCCTATCTTCTTTCGGGAGTTATGGTTACACTGGGCCTTGTTGCTTCAGCACTTATAATAGGTGCGCTTTTGGGTCTTCCAATGGCTCTTGGGCAGGTTTACGGAAACCGTCCGTTAAAGTTTGTGATAGGTGCATATGTATGGTTCTTCAGGGGCCTTCCTGTGCTTCTGCTTTTATTTATGTTCTATTTCACTCTGTTTCCATTCCTTAATCTTGATATTCCGGAATTTTTTGTCGGCGCAACAGTCCTTGGACTTAGAGGCGCTGCGTACCAGTCGCAGATTTTCCGCGGAGCAATCCAGTCAATAAGCCAGGGGCAGATGACAGCGGCACGCTCACTTGGAATGAGCAGACTTACAGCAATAAGAACAATCATAATCCCGCAGGCAGTACGAGTGGCACTTCCGGGCTGGTCCAATGAGTACCCGAATATTCTTACAGACTCTGCGATATGCTACGCAATAGGCGTTGCAGAGCTCCTTACAAGAACATCACAGATAGTTGCACAGACCTACGTCACAATGCCGATTTACATTGCATGTGCAATTGTGTTCATTCTTTTAAATTATGCCGGAATGAGAGTCATCAGCTATCTTGAAAAGAAGGTTGCAATACCCGGGTTTAGCGGAAGCATCAATACAGGAGTGTTGTAAAAATGGCCGACGATGAGTATATACTAAAAGTTGAGGACATCCACAAGACCTACGGTGATGCCGAGGTCTTAAGGGGTGTATCCTTTAATGTGAAGAAGGGGGACGTAATTGTATTTATAGGACCTTCAGGCACCGGAAAGAGCACCCTTCTTCGATGCATAAACCAGCTGACCGAGCCTGACAGGGGAAGAGTCTGGCTTCGTGATGAAGAGGTAACAAACTGCGGGAAACGAATAAACCAGTTCAGGCAGAAAATCGGCATGGTTTTTCAGAACTACTACCTTTTTGATCACTTAACAGCTGTTAAAAATGTTGAGGTTGCCCTTCTCAAAGTTAAGGGGATGAGCAAAGAGGAGGCACGCGAAAAGGCTATGTTTGAGCTGAGGCAGGTTGGAATGGAGGACTGGGCAGACCATTACCCTGCCGAGCTTTCCGGCGGGCAGGCTCAGCGTGTATCGATTGCACGTGCGCTTGCAATGGAGCCGGATGTAATTTTATTTGACGAGCCCACATCAGCTCTTGACCCTGAGCTTACAAGAGAAGTCCTCGAGGTTATGAAAAAACTGGCACTTGAAGGAATGACAATGCTTGTGGTAACCCATGAGATGGGGTTTGCACGCTCTGTTGCAACAGAGATAATTTTTATGGAGAACGGGCATATTGTTGAATCCGGAACACCGGAAGAGATAATTAACAACCCGAAATTTGAAAGGACAGGCAAATTTATCGGCCAGTATGGAAGGCTTTCCGGAGAATAAAAAAATATGGATGCGGAATTTTTAATAAATATCCTGATGCCGGCGTTATGGGGAGGGCTTTTAGTCACCTTAACGCTTATTGCATTTTCCGCACCATTTGGTCTTGTTTTTGGAACTCTCATCGCCTGCGGAAGAGTCTACGGAGGATACGGGATAAACCTCTTATGCAGGTTTTTCGTGGGTTTTGTCAAGGGATGCCCGCTTCTTTTACTTCTTTTTATTCTTTATTTTGGACTTCCCTCGATAGGAATATACTTCTCGGCATTTGCTGCATCAGTTATCGGATTTATCTGCTGCAACAGCGCTTACAACTCAGAATATATACGCGGTGCAATTCTGTCAGTAAAACAGGGACAGATGACCGCTGCAAGCGCACTTGGAATGACAAACATCCAGGCAATACGCTATGTTGTTCTTCCGCAGGCAATGAGGCGTGCAATCCCCGGACTTTCAAACGAATTCATCTACCTGATAAAATACTCATCGCTTGCCTACATGATCACTCTCATAGAGCTTACAGGTGCAGGAAAGCTGGTATTCTCAAAGTATTTTGAACCGGATGTCTTTTTGATGATAGGCGTTGTATACCTCTTCCTTGTGTCGATAACAACAGTCTGTGCAAATGCACTTGAGAAGAAGCTTGCAATACCCGGAACACAGACAAGATAGAATTAAGGCACTGCTGAAAAATCCGCTCAACGGATCTCTGCAATTAAACCGGGCCATATTTTCCAATATCACAGGTGATTTTTTTAATTTTTTTCATATTGGAATTAATTTGCGGCAGTCCCTGACCTGTCCGGATAATAACACTTCCTTCAACACATAACGTCAGGTTCTGACCTGCCATTTCAAACGCATATGACAGTTAAGAAATTTGATGATGCCAATAAAAAAGACAGAAAAAAAATTTCCAGTCCGAAAAAATCACAGGCATGAAAATTAAAAATTACAAATTAAAATATTTTTACAAAGCTTAAATAAATTCAGCTTCAGAAGTTAAAAATTATGAGAACACAAAAATTAAAAAAAGTTTAATTTTAATTTCAGGCAAGTTCGTACTTCTCAATTAATTCCTGCCAGTACGGGTCTGCCATTAAGTTGTCAATACCTTCATTCATTGTATTTAACAGCTCAACATCAGCCTTTCTGATTGCAACTCCATAATTCTCGTTAGTCTCGATTGTGCCGAGTTTGACAAGGCTGTCCTTGCCTTTTATGGACTCAATGATAACAGGTGTATCATACATGACTGCATCGACACGGCCGTTTTCAAGGTCTGTGATTGCAAGTGCAATGCTGCTGTATGACTGCTTTAGGTTTTCTTCAGGCATGATGCCTGTTTCGACAAGATTTTCTGAAATCCATCCTGCAGCAGTGCATCCTGCCTGTGTGCCTATTACAGCTTTTCCTTCCTTAATGTCATCAATTGTAAGTGAAGAGCCGTTCTTTACGGCAACACCCTGGTTTGCAACCCAGTAAGTCTTTGAAAAGTTGACTTTTTCAAGACGCTCATCTGTGATTGTCATTCCTGAATAGACCATGTCTATTTTGCCTGCGTTAAGCGATGGTATGATGCTGTCCCATGCCATTGGCTTGATTGTTACTTCAAAGCCCTGGTTTTGTGCGATCCACTTTACTGAATCGACATCAAATCCCTGTGCATTTCCATCGCTGTCAATGAATGAATAAGGAGGATACTCCCCGTCAATTCCTACAATGTATACAGTCTTCTCTGATGCATTATCCGCGGTTTTTTCCGCAGGAGCATTTGTTTCTGTACAGCCTGCAAATGAGGCTGCCAAAACCGCTGCAATAAGAATCAGTACAGCCAGAATATTTTTGTCCATGATAAAAATTTGGGGCAGGCAAATATAAAGACCTTATGAAAAGTGGCTCATTTGAATCCTTCATGAACACTCACTTTTTTAAAAATTCAGTATTAGCATCTTTTTTAAAAAAACAGCCATTATTTTAGATTATATTAATACCACAACCTTCATGCCATGCAATAGCATACCATACTATGAGCTTTCATGTTCTGGAATAAAGAAGCAGAGACACTTAAAGGAGACAAACTTGAAATTCTCCAGGTAAAGCGTCTTAAGTGGACAATAAAACAGGCAGAGAATATTCCTTTTTACAAAAAACTGCTAAACGATTCAAAAATAAATTCAGACAGCATCAAAAAAACAGATGATATCCAAAAAATTCCCTTTACCAGAAAAACCGATCTTCAGGGAGGATACCCCTTCGGATTTCTGGCAGTGCCCAAAAGGGATATTGTAAGAATTCACACAACCTCAGGCACAACCGGAAAGCCGACGGTTGTAGGCTATACAAAACAGGATATTGAAAACTGGTCTGAACTCATTGCGAGAAATCTCACAATGGTTGGCCTTACAGCCGATGACACATTTCAAAATGCCGTAAACTACGGCCTGTTCACAGGCGGGCTCGGCTTTCATTACGGTGCGGAAAAAATAGGGATGACTGTTATTCCAAGCGGAACAGGAAACACAAAGCGCCAGATTGAGATGATTGACGATTTCGGTGTCACAGCAATTCACTGCACGCCAAGCTATGCAATGCACCTTGCCGAGGTTGCGCAAAGCATGGGAACAAAACTTGAATCATTAAAGACAGGGATGTTTGGCGCAGAGCCCTGGTCAGACAATATGAGAAAGAGCCTTGAAGGAAAACTTGGTGTTACAGCCTATGATTCATACGGTATGAGCGAGATGTACGGCCCTGGAGCTGCATTTGAATGCCCTGAGAGGGACGGACTTCACTTCTGGCATGATTCATACCTGATTGAGATAATAGACCCTAAGACCGGCGAGGTTCTTCAGCCCGGCGAAAAGGGAGAGCTTGTTGTAACTCCGCTTGTGAAAGAGGCAATGCCGCTTCTGCGGTACAGGACAGGCGACATCACAATGATTCTTGAGGATGAATGCCCATGCGGAAGAGGCCCAAAGATTGCACGCCTTACAGGAAGAAGTGATGACATGCTTGTCATACGTGGAATCAACGTATTCCCGTCACAGATAGAGCATGTGCTTCGTTCAATTCCCGAAGTAGGCGAGCAGTTCATGGTCTGTGTCGACAGGGTAAACCACCTTGATGAGATGACAATCGATGTTGAGATTAAAAAAGAGTTCTTCAAAGGAGAAATCTCAGACCTTGAGAAAATACAGAAGAAAATAATTCATTCCTTAAAGGACATACTAAATATCAGAACAAGAGTCCTGCTTGTCGAGCCCGAATCACTTCCAAGATTTGAGGGAAAGGCAAAGAGAGTTATTGATAAAAGAGGCGATAAATTTTGAGAGCATGGGATCCAAGAATTGAGGAGATGCCTGTTGAGGAGTTGAAAAAACTTCAGTACAGGTACTTTAAAACCCTCGTGTACCGTTTATACAGCTTCTCCGATTTTTACCACAGGAGAATGAAGGATGCAAATGTCCACCCGGATGACATCAGCTCACTTGAGGATGTAAAAAAACTGCCCTTCATGTACAAAACCGATCTTCGCGACAACTATCCGGACAAAATTTTTACATCATCAACAGATGAGCTTGTAAGATACCACGTCTCATCAGGCACAACCGGAAAGCCAACAGTTGTGGGCTACACACAAAAAGACCTTGACCTTTGGACACAGTCAGTTGCACGATCCTTAACAGCCTGCGGTCTTGGAAGAGGGGATGTGATGCAGGTCTCATACGGATACGGACTTTTCACCGGAGGCTTAGGCCTTCATTACGGTGCAGAAAAGATAGGCGCTACAGTCGTTCCGACAAGCATAGGAAACACCGAAAGGCAGATTGAGCTTATGCAGGACCTGCATGTGACCGCGATTGCATGCACGCCTTCCTACTTAAATCATATCGGAGAAACCGCTGAGAAGATGGGAATCTCTATCAAAAACGATACATGCTTAAAAACAGCAGTGCTTGGAGCAGAGCCGTGGTCAGAGCAGATGAGAGATCACATCCAGGAAAATATGGGAATTTGTGCATACAACATATTCGGAACATCAGAGATCTCAGGACCGATGTTCTGCGAATGCCAGGAGCAGAACGGAATTCACATATGGGGCGATATCGCCTACACTGAAATTATTGATCCTGATACGCTTGAGGTTCTTCCTCCGGGCGAAAAAGGCGAGCTTGTTATGACGGTTCTTCAAAAAGAGGCGCTTCCGATGATAAGGTACCGCATTGGAGACATCACATATCTTGACGATGCGCCATGCCCGTGCGGAAGAACACATCCGAGAATCGGGCGTCTCAGCGGAAGAGTTGATGACATGCTCATAATACGCGGCATCAATGTATTCCCGTCACAGGTTGAGCATGCCCTGTTGTCGATTCCGGAAGTCTCAGGCCAGCATTTCATGATAATTGTTGAAAGAAGGGGAACGCTTGATGAAATGCTTGTGCAGGTTGAATTAAAGCAGGAATTCTTCTCTGACAAGATTAATGACTTAATGGATATAAAGAAAAAAGTATCCCACATACTCAAAAATTCCCTCAATGTCAGTGCGGGAATTGAGATAATGGCGCCGAATTCACTTCCAAGATTTGAAGGAAAAGCAAAGAGGGTTATTGACAGGAGGATTTTATAATGGACACAAAGGATTTCATAATCAAGCAGATCTCGGTCTTTTCCGAGAATAAACCAGGGCGTCTTGCAGCAATTGCAAAGGCGCTTGAAGAGGAGAAGATAAACATATTTGCATTTTCAATTGCAGAATCAAAGGGATTTGGCGTAGTGAGGCTGCTTGTAGACAAGCCCGAGCCTGCCCTTAAAAAACTTGCAGATATCGGTTTTATGGTCTCTTTTACAGATGTGATTGCAGTCAACATGAAAGATGAACCCGGCGGATTATATGCGACTGCAAAAATTCTCGGCGATGCCGGGATAAACATTGAATATGCATATGCGTATTCAGGCAAAGATGCAGCAATACTCATCCTTCGTGTCGACAGGGTTAATGAGGCTATCCGCGACATAAGAGAAAAAGGCGGAGAGCTTCTCAAATCTTCCATGTTCATCTGAACAGAAAAACCAATACCAACTTTTTTCTGATACTAAAATTAATGTATTAAGACAGGATCCATAGGGTAGAGGACATCCTTTTGGGCTTCGAACCCAAAGACGCGGGTTCAATTCCCGCTGGATCCGCTTTTTTTTAATTTTTATTCAGGGGTTAAAAGCAAAGGCTCTTTTTTTTTCAAAAATGCTGCTGAATGTTTTCAGACTGAAATCACGCCAATAATTAATGGAAAAAAAATATTTTTTGTGGCTTTTGATTATTTTCAGGCCTACTCAATTTTTATGTATGTTGCACTGCTGTCGCCGATAATTACCGGATGTGAAAGCTGGGCAATCGAGTCTGCCGTGTCAGGCGACTTTGCATGAACACGAATTGTGTAAGAGCCCGGCGGAAGGTCACGGACAACAAGCTGTGCATCATTTGTTGAATTACCGGGTCCTGATGAAACTGTCTGGAACTGTATCCAGACATTATCGCTTGTGCGCATGTAAAAGACTTTCTGTTCTGCCGTATGCTCACCGGTATATGTCAGATTCCACTTAATATCAAGCGTATCAGTTATTTTTCCGGTGTTTGTTGAATGAAGATCCAAAACATAAAGATCTTTGAAGTTTATGCCTGTCGCTGTCAGGTTTTCAACAGCAGTAACATAAGTCTTTGGAAGTGTAAGAGAGTCTGTTCCGTTGTTGAATGTAATGGTTGAGCCGGGGCCGAAAATGTTTATGTTTCCGCCCTTAAGCACCTTAAGCCTGAATGTGGTCTCCCAGGTCTCTGAAAGCTTAACTGTTCCTACATCAAAGCTTAATGAAGAGTCCTCACTCCAGTCATTGGTATCATCGATTGTGTGCCTTGGAATTACCGTATCTGTTTTGTTCCACTTTTCAACAACAGTTGATACATCATCCAGGAATACATATCTTAAGACAGCATCAGAGCCTGCCGGAGGGTTGGGGACAGATACATTGTTTAACTCAATGTTGCTAAAGTCAAGATCCATCTGGGTGTTGACACCGGCTTCTGTCTTTAAGTCACCTGCAATCTC